>JAFANH010000069.1 GCA_019232795.1 Burkholderiaceae bacterium | reverse complement strand
GTCGGCCTGGGCAGTCGCGTGACCCATGTTCCGGGCGAGCTGTCGGGCGGCGAACGCCAGCGCGTGGCCCTGGCGCGTGCGCTGGTGACGCAACCGGCCTGCGTGCTGGCCGACGAGCCGACCGGCAACCTCGACCGCGCCACGGCGCACAAGACTTTCGAGTTGATGCTGGAGTTATCGCGTTCGCTAGGCACTGCCTTCGTGATTGTTACTCACGATGTCGAATTGGCGGGTCATTGCGATCGCGTCCTACATATGTCGGATAACGGACTACAACTACAAGCGGCTTGACGCATATACTGGAGACCATCCACGTATGTGGATAGACACCCATTGCCATCTCGACGCCGGGGAATTTGCCGGTGCCGGTAACGCGGTCGCCGCTCAGGCGGCACAGGAAGGCGTGTCTTGCATCGTCATCCCGGCGGTCGAGTGTGCGAACTTTGCCCCTGTCAGCGATCTGGCACGACTGCCGAATTGCCGCTATGCGCTGGGCATTCACCCCATGTATGTGGCGCAGGCGCAAGAGAGCGATCTGCGGGCGGTACGCGGCGCCGTGGCGCAAGCCATGCAGGATCCGCGTTTCGTCGCCGTCGGTGAAATCGGTCTCGACTTCTTTATCCCGGAATTGTCTGTGGGCCCTTTGCGCGACAAGCAGGAACACTTCTATGCAGAACAACTGAAGATCGCGCGCGACTTCGACTTGCCCGTGTTGCTGCACGTACGCCGCTCGCAAGACACTATCCTCAAGTATCTACGCCGCATCACGGTACCGGGTGGCATCGCTCACGCCTTCAACGGCAGCTTCCAACAGGCGCAATACTTCATCGACTTGAAATTCAAGCTCGGCTTCGGCGGCGCCATGACCTTCACGCGCTCGCTGCAGATCCGGCGCCTGGCTGCAGAATTGCCTTTGGAGGCGATCGTGCTGGAAACCGACGCGCCCGATATTGCGCCGGCCTGGCTGCATGGACAACGCAACGATCCCGGCCAGTTGCCGCGCATAGGCGCAACCCTGGCGGAATTGCGCCGCATGCCGATAGAGCAGGTGGCGCAGATGACGTCCGCCAACGCCCACGCCGTGCTGCCACGGTTGGCGCTGCAATAAGCTGCCCCGATGCGCAGCCTGTTGATAGGATTCGCGGCGGGCGTGTGTTGCTTGCAGTGGCAGGCGAACCTGCCGGGCCGGATGGGTTGTTTGCTTTTGCTGGCTGCATGGCTTGCAATCATCTTGCTGCTGATTCGTACGCCGCACTATTGGAAGCGCGTGCTTTTGTGGCTGGTTGGTGGTGTCGTGTCCGGTTTCTTGTGGGCGGCGCTGTGCGCCCACCACTACTTGGCCGACGAGCTGCCATCCGAACTCGAAGGGCGCGACATCGTGCTGACCGGCACGGTGAGCAGCCTGCCTTTCCATTTTCCACAAGGCGAGCGTTTCAATTTTGCGGTGGAAAGCGCGCAAGTCGATGGCCGGGCGGAGCCACGCGTGCCGCCGCACGTGGTGCTGTCCTGGTATGCGGCATCCCGCATAACGCACGCTGCTCCCGAGGCGGTACAGCCGGGAGAGCGCTGGCAATTGACGGTGCGCATGAAAAAGCCGCATGGCAATGCCAACCCCTTCGGCTTCGATTATGAAGCCTGGCTGCTGGAACAGCACTTGCGCGCCACCGGTACTGTGCACGGTCAGGCGCAGGCCGGCATGCCGGCGGATCGCGATACCGATGAAATCGCGGACGCCGATAGCCAAGCCAATCGCAAGCTGGCGGACTTCGTCTGGAGTTTCAATAACGTCGTCGAGCGCATGCGCGCCTGGATGCGCGACCGCATCCTCGCGGCGCTGCCCGACAAGCAATACGCCGGCGTAATCGTGGCGCTGGTGATCGGCGATGAGCGCGGCGTCGGCCAATCCGACTGGAAGGTATTCAACAACTCCGGCATCGATCACCTGATTGCCATATCGGGCCTGCACATCACCCTGATCGCGGGTTTGGCGGCGCGTATTGCGTATGCGCTGTGGGCGCGCTCGTTCTTCACACGTGCCGAATTGCCTTTGCTGTTGCCTGCGCACAAGGTGGCGGCCCTGACCGCGGTGCTGGTCGGTTTCACTTATGTATTGCTGGCCGGCTTCAGTATTCCGGCACAACGCACACTCTATATGCTGACCGTGGTCGGTGCTGCAATATGGCTGGGACGCATCGCCAGCGTTTCGCATGTCGCCTGCGTTGCGCTCGGTGTCGTGCTGCTGCTCGACCCTTGGGCAGTGCTGTGGCCGGGCTTCTGGCTTTCGTTCGCCTGCGTCGCCATCATCCTCTTTGCCGTCGTCGGGCGCGTCAATGCGAAAGCTGACCATGATGCCGGGCGATTGCAACATTGGTGGACCTGGATCAAGACGGAAAGCCGTACTCAGCTGGCACTGACTTTCGGCCTGGTGCCTGTCACCATGCTCTTGTTCGGCAAGATTTCCGTCATCAGCCCGGTTGCCAACGCGATCGCGATTCCGGTCATGAGCTTTGTGGTGACACCCACCGCCTTGCTGGGCAGCGTTTTGCCCGCGCCCCTATCCGGATGGGTACTGAACGCCGACCACGGCTTGATCGAGTTGTTGGTGCGGGTTTTGAATTGGCTCACCATGCTGCCGGCTGCGGTATGGATGGCGCCAATCCCGCCGTCCTGGATTTTCCTGTGCGCACTGTTTGGCACTGCCTGGCTGTTGGCGCCACGCGGCTTGCCTTTGCGCTGGTTCGGTTTCGCGGGCTGGATTCCGCTCCTGCTCAATGGCGCGACCCACCCGCAGGCAGGCCAGATGTGGGTCACAGCTTTTGATGTCGGTCAAGGCATGGCCGTGCTTGTGGAAACGCCGCACCACCGCCTGCTGTATGACACCGGGCCGGCCTATTCACCGGAAGCGAACGGCGGCAATCGTGTCATCGTGCCGTATCTACAGGCGCGCGGCATAGCCAGGCTGGACGGCATGGTCATTTCGCATAACGACAATGACCATTCGGGCGGAGCCCTGTCGATTTTTGCCGAGATTCCGGTCGACTGGGTAGCTTCCTCGCTCGCCTTCGACAGCAATATCGTGCGCGCGGCGCCGAATCACCTGCGTTGCGTCGCCGGCCAGCAGTGGGATTGGGACGGGGTGCATTTCGAGGTGTTGCAGCCGGCGGCGTCGAGCTACCTCAGCACGAAATACAAGACGAACGCGCATAGCTGTACGCTCAGGGCGAGCCTGGGCAGCCAGGCTTTGTTGCTGCCCGGCGATATCGAAGCGGTGCAGGAGGCTGAACTGGTCGAAGGCATGCCGGACAAGCTGCCGGCCACAGTTTTGCTCGCGCCTCATCACGGCAGCGGCACCTCGTCGACCTTGCCCTTCCTGCAGACGGTGAAACCACAAGTAGCGGTGTTCCAGGTCGGCTACCGCAATCGTTTCCATCACCCCAAGCCCGCGGTCTTTGCCCGCTATGGCGAACTCGGTATTGCGCGCTTGCGCAGCGACGAAGCGGGAGCCATCGGATTGCGTTTTGGCGGTGAACTGAGTTTCAGTGAATATCGGAAAGATCAGCCTCGCTACTGGTATGCGCGTTAAGTACCCCGGCTAAATGTTGCAATTTGGTTATTTGCTTGGGGAAGCCAAGACCAGTTTTCAAGCGGCGGCAACTTAGCGAATCGGGAGCTTTAGGTTATAATTCGAATTTCCCGCATGTGCCGTTCGGCACCTTCAGCAATGACCAAGTTCGTATTCGTCACTGGCGGCGTTGTGTCTTCCCTTGGTAAAGGGATCGCAGCCGCCTCCCTCGCTGCGATCCTCGAATCGCGCGGCCTCAAAGTCACTCTTCTCAAGCTCGATCCCTACATCAACGTGGATCCGGGCACAATGAGCCCATTCCAGCACGGCGAAGTGTTCGTCACCGACGACGGCGCAGAAACCGACCTCGATCTCGGTCACTATGAGCGTTTCATCACGGCCAAGATGAAGAAGGTGAATAACTTCACTACCGGCCAGATTTACGAATCGGTGATCCGCAAGGAACGCCGCGGCGAATATCTGGGCAAGACCGTGCAGGTGATTCCGCACATCACCAATGAAATCCAGGACTTCATCCAGCGTGGCGCCGACGGCTTCGACGTGGCCATCGTCGAGATCGGCGGTACGGTCGGCGACATCGAGTCCCTGCCTTTCCTCGAAGCCGCCCGTCAGCTGAGCCTGCGTGCCGGCCGTCAAGCCGCCGCTTTCGTGCACCTGACCCTGGTGCCCTACATCGCCTCGGCCGGTGAACTCAAGACCAAGCCTACCCAGCACAGCGTGCAAAAGCTGCGCGAAATCGGTATCTCTCCGGACGCCTTGCTGTGCCGCGCCGACCGCCGCATTCCCGACGACGAGCGCGCCAAGATTTCGCTGTTCTCCAACGTCCAGGAAGACGCCGTGATTTCGGTGTGGGACGTCGACACCATTTACAAGATCCCGCAGATGCTGCGCGATCAGGGTCTGGACGAAATCGTCTGCAACAAGCTGGGCCTGGAAGCGAAGCCTGCCGACCTCAGCATGTGGAACAAGCTGGTGCACACGCTGGAAAACCCGAAAGCCGAAGTCACCATTGGCATGGTTGGCAAGTATGTCGACCTGACCGAATCCTACAAGTCGCTCACCGAGGCGCTGCGCCACGCCGGCATCCACACCGAGAGCCGCGTCAATATCGAATACGTCGACTCCGAAGAAATCGAGGCGAACGGCACCGGCCTGCTGGAAAAATTCGATGCCATCCTGGTGCCGGGCGGTTTCGGCAAGCGCGGCGTGGAAGGCAAGATCGTCGCCGCCCGCTTTGCGCGCGAAAACAAGATTCCCTACCTCGGCATCTGCCTCGGCATGCAGGTCGCGCTGATCGAATACGCGCGTAACGTGGCTGGCTTGCCCAAAGCCAATTCCACCGAATTCGACGACCAGACCGAGCAGCCGGTGGTGGCGCTGATCACCGAATGGCAAAACCATGACGGCAAGGTCGAGCGCCGCGACGTCAATTCCGACCTCGGCGGCACCATGCGCCTGGGCGCCCAGACTTGCGCGGTCAAGCCGGGCACGCTGGCAGCCGAAATCTACGGCGCCGAAGTGACCGAACGTCATCGCCACCGCTACGAAGCCAACAATTACTACCTGTGCCGCGTCGAAGACGCCGGCATGGTGGTGTCGGCGCGCACCCCGGCCGAAGACCTGTGCGAAATTATGGAATTGCCGCGCGGCGATCATGGTCATCCGTGGTACATGGGCGTGCAATACCACCCCGAATTCAAGTCGACCCCGCGCGACGGTCATCCGCTGTTCATTTCCTTCATCAAGGCAGCGCTGGCGCACAAGCAGTCGGCTCAGGAAAGGAAAGCGGCATGAAACTGTGCGGATTCGAAGTCGGTCTCGATAAACCGTTTTTCCTGATCGCCGGCCCGTGCGTGATCGAGTCGCACCAAATGGCGCTCGACACCGCCGGTACGCTCAAGGAAATCACCGCGGCGCTTGGCATCCCCTTCATCTACAAGTCTTCGTTCGACAAGGCCAACCGTTCCTCCGGCACCTCGTTCCGCGGCTTGGGCATGGAAAAGGGCCTGGAGATCCTGGCCGACGTCAAGAAGCAGATCGGCGTGCCGGTATTGACCGACATCCATGAAATCGACGAGATCAAGCCGGTTGCAGCCGTGGTCGACGTGTTGCAGACACCGGCCTTCCTGTGCCGCCAGACCGACTTCATCCATGCCTGCGCGCAGTCGGGCAAGCCGGTCAACATCAAGAAAGGCCAATTCCTGGCGCCGCACGACATGAAGAACGTGATCGACAAGGCGCGCGCAGCTGCCCGCGCGGCCGGCCTCAACGACGACAATTTCATGGCCTGCGAACGCGGCGCCTCGTTCGGCTACAACAACCTGGTGTCCGACATGCGCTCGCTCGCCATCATGCGCGAAACCGGTTGCCCGGTGGTGTTCGACGCCACCCACTCTGTGCAATTGCCGGGCGGGCAGGGCAGCAGTTCGGGTGGCCAGCGTGAACACGTGCCCGTTCTCGCGCGCGCAGCCGTGGCCACCGGCGTAGCCGGCCTGTTCATGGAAACGCACCCGAATCCGGCCGAAGCGAAATCGGACGGACCGAATGCTGTGCCGCTGGCGCGCATGAAGGAATTGCTGGCGACGCTGGTCGAGCTCGACCGGGTGGTCAAGAAAAACGGTTTTCTGGAATCCAATTTTTCATAATTGCTGATCGGCCGCGCAATGCTGGCCGGCATGAACGCTTAGGGAGAGCAGGAATGAGTGCAATCGTAGACATCATCGGCCGTGAAATCATCGACTCGCGCGGCAATCCTACCGTCGAGT
>JAFANH010000027.1 GCA_019232795.1 Burkholderiaceae bacterium | reverse complement strand
GAAGTTCTGCATTTGCGGAAGGCGATACCGATCTGGCTGGAAGATATAAATAACGGGCTAACAGAGCGCTTTCGTCGATTGTTGCACGGGTTATGGTCTGATCTGCTTATGTTGGAGCAGCGGATTAAGGAACTGGATCGAGAGATAGCCGACCTGGCGAAGGATCCGGTAGCGCAAAGACTGCAGCAAGTCAGAGGGATAGGACCGCTAATCGCCACGGCATTACTATCCGCCGTGGGAGATGCAAAGCAGTTTTCGAGCGGACGGGAGCTGGCGGCGTCGCTGGGGCTAACGCCAAAGCAAAGTAGCTCCGGTGGCAAGGAGAGATTGCTGGGTATCAGCAAGCGCGGAGACGTATATGTCCGATCACTGCTCGTACACGGGGCCAGGTCAATGATGGTGGCATCACGAAATAAGGATGATCGATTAAGTCAGTGGGTCAACCGAATCGCGGCGACGCGACACCCAAATGTTGCGGCGGTTGCGATGGCCAATAAGATGGCAAGAATAGCCTGGGCGATCATCACGAAAGAAGTGGATTACGAACCCGCACTGGCGGCAGGTTGAGCAAAAAGCAGATAGACCAACGTTTTACCAATGGAGTAGGCCAACAACGATTGCAAAATAAGCCGTTAGATGGCAAACAGGTCGAACCGGCACTGGAAGAACCCGCTAGAGTCCGAGGCTAACAGCCCGTCAAAGCATTTGGGAGCCAGTGCGCGAATAGCCCATCAGGGTCCAGCGTCTCAGAACGAGATGCCGTCGTTAGAGACCGGATATACGTGTGCAGTCGAACCTACAGCCAAAAAGCGGATTATTTGCAAACGAGGTGGAGTCCATATACGACTCACGATTTTCTACAGTTAACGTCCCCCGAATCGGACGTTGCCTCCATATTTGGTGAAATCGACGATAGTGCTATCGGCGGTCGTCAGAGAGCCAAATGTTCCCAGGTTCGCTCGCTAAAATCGTTGGAAAAAAATCTATTAGAACTTATGCGTAACAATGTGCCATTTGGGCTTAGGAGAATTTTCGTCTCCGCCTGGCGCCTCATTCGTATAGCCAAAATATTTCAGCGTCAATACGTTGTCGGACCACTTTAGACGTTCAGTCTTTGAGATTTTATCGTCTGCAGGGCGTTGTCCCGCGCCAAGCTCCATAATTGACATGTTTACATCATTAAAATTTATTACTGCATAACCTTGAATTCCAAAGCTCGGAGGGAAAATATCCCTAACTATTACGACGTATCCGTTGTGATTGTCCAAAATGACGGGGCATCCAGCATTGAAATTATCGATACCAAGAGATAACTTTCCCCCTCCAGGTGATATTGGTTCTGGGATTTGTTGAAATATAATTTTATTATCTAATTTCAATACTTGAAGGTAGTTCGTTGACTGGTCCACTTTGCAGGAAAATTTACCTACTGGCGTATCTGCCCAACTCTCATAAAGAGAATTGCCAAAATTCTGTGCAAGGCATATATCAGAGCTACTAAAGAAAACCAAAAATATTATAAATATTCTTAATTTCTCTAGATTTAACCAATCCAAAAAAAACATCCCCTATCTCCTCTTTCAACCGAGCGGCAAAATATCACTTCTGCTTCATTAGCTCTATTCGCATCATTTCCGGAGGTACGCCAACATAGCGACTTGTGCGGTGCCCATTCGCATCAAGCGTTTCCTGCTTTTCACAGCCAACGCAATTCCCACCATTTCCTGAGTAAATATACAAATGGTCTTGACGCTTGCTGCAACTCCAATCGGTAGCTGTCATGGCTTTATCGTCCTTATCCTTTAATTCGAATTTCCCTTTCGGGAGATAAAGTATTTGACTATCACATTCCGCTGTAGATTCGTCATATTTCGACGGATGACAAAAAGATTCGATTCGAATTTGCTGGTTGAAGCAGGCCAATGTCGAAACCGCCGGCACACTTGGTTCGGCAATAGCGATGCCACTAATCGCACAAAGGGACAAGTTTACGAGGTAATTTTTCATGTAAATCCAATTTGGTTGAAGTTAGGATGCTATGCGTTGCAATGTCACCGTCGGCTTTTGGCCGCTTGCCGTCTCCGCGAAGCGGACACTTAAATCATTCGTCCAGCCGTAGGGCCATATGTTCTTCGTCGAAATACTTGTCGCCAACACGCATTGATCTAGGTTCCAAGCCAAAAGGTTTGAACCCAAGCGAAAGATAGAGATTTCTGGCCTTGGTGTTTTCCACGTTGACGCAAAGCTGAATCTGAAGCACGCCTTCCTCCCGTGCGCAGGTTAGTACTCGCGAAAATAATTTCCGCGCAAGGCCCTCCCGGCGTTGGTCAGGAACGACGAAAACTCCCCACAGGACTGCCTTATGCCTGATCTGTTCGAGTGGCTCGCGGCGCAAGCCCGCAATACCAACCAACTTCGTATCTATGAAGGCGCCAAAAACAACCTGCGTTTCTGTCCTTTGAATACGAGCTTCCACTTCCTGGGTAGTGCGTTTGACTTCTTCGCCATACGTGGACCAAGTTGCCGAAGGAGAATCGGATATTGCTTGAAGTCGAATTTCTTTGAACGCGGCGGCGTCGCACGCATTCAGTGGTCGAATGTCAAAGTTCTTTGTTTCCATTTGGGTCGATTTTCACTTTGACGGAAAATCCGACTCAGCGAATAGGTTTTCTTTGCGCTTGGTGACGTGCCGGACCTTTTCGCGACCCGGCCCGTCACCCGGCTTTGTTATTTGACCACTACCGACAGCACCTTCAGCGCATCCTGCACCGGCACAAAGAAATTGATGCCCTTGGTGACGATGTCGCCGCCACCGGCAGCACTCAGGCCGATCACGCGGCCTTCCTTGTCCAGCAGCGGGCCGCCGCTGTTGCCGACGGTAACGGAAACGTCGCTTTGCAGCCAGTGCTTGCCCTGCACGGTGCGGTCTGCGCTCAGGACGCCGTGCGTCATGGTGCTTTCCAGGCCTACCGGCGTGCCGATCGCGTAGACGTCTTCTCCTACATCGAGGGCGTCCGGACGGATGGCCAAGGCGACGTCGACTGCCGGGGTCTTGACCAGGGCGACGTCGCGCGGTTCGTTGACGCGCACGATCTCGCCCACCAGCTTGTCACCGTTGCTGAATTTGACCTTGACGTATTTCGCGCCCTTGACGACGTGGTAATCGGTCAGCAGGTAGCCGCTCTGGTCGATGTAGAAGCCGCTGCCTTGGCCGGCGATTGCTTCCAGCGTCACCACGGCCGCGCGTAATTTATTTTGTTCTTTCTGCGCGCCGCCGGCTGGCGCCTTGCTAGCGGTCAGAACCAATTCGCCATGCGCAGGCGCCGGTACCGGTGCTGCCGAAGCGGCTTGCGGCGCAGGCACTGCGGCGGCCGCCTTTTTCTGCATCGGATCGACCGGGTAGGCGACGTTGGCCGGGGTGCCGCTATCAACCTCGCCCGCGCCCAGCGCCGCCGCTGGCGCATTGGGCGTCGCGGCGGCGGGTGCGGTTGCTGCGGTCGCCGTCGGCGCTGCCACTCCCTGAATGGCGGCGCTGAATTCGGGCAGGCCTATCAGGTTGTCGACCGCACCCTGGAAGGCCACGCCCCAGATAGCTTCGACGCCGGTATCCGCGTGAACGTAGCCGTCGGTGGTTTTTTGCAGGACGACTTTCTGTTCTTTTTCGGAAAACACTTCCCAGTCAACAACCACACGCACCCAGCCGGTATATTTTTTGTCGTCCAGGCACAGTTCCATATTGTATTTGCGGAAGGTCGCGCCGATGCGGAAATCCGGGGCATTGCTGACATCGCTGGCGTACAAGGACCCCTCGTTGGCGTCATACATCCGGTACCCATACTTTTTCAGCTCGCCCGTCATCGCTTTCTTGATGTTTTCGGAGAACCAATTCGGATTGGTCTTGGAGTAGTACCAGTTCACCTTGTGGCATAACCAGCCCGAGCCCTGGTGCCCCAATTTTTCGCCGGGGGTCATCGCGTCACGCAGGCGGTCGATCATGATTTTCTGCGTCAGATGCAGATCGGCCACCGAAGCCGGTGTCAGCTGTTTGATGTCGGTAGGCTCTGCAAACGGCTTGTCATCGTCGGCAAGCGCTGCACCGCAACACGCCGCGACGGCAACAGACAGGAGAAACTTCAGCAATGTTATTTTTTTCGGCATGATGTCCTGCTGGTTGGTTGATTTGACTACCACACGTCGGAATTGACCTGCATCGAAAACGACGTCCGGTCGATTATGCCAAATGGATTGCGAAGCGGTCAATTTCATCAAATGACAGTAGTTCTTGCCGGCCTTTTTACTTGTTGGAAAACCGGTCCAATTCCTGCTGCGCCGGCGCAAACCCCTGTGCCGCCGCGCGCCGGTACCATTGCACGGCCTTGACGTAGTCGACCGGCACGCCCTGCCCTTTTTCATGCATCTGGCCGAGGTCGTATTCGGCCTCAGGCAAGTCCTGTCCGGCAGCCTTGGTGCGCCATGCCAGGGCTTGCTCGTAATCCTGCTGCACACCCAGGCCTTCGGCATACATGTAGCCGAGCATGTTTTGCGCAAAGGGCAGGTCCTGCTCGGCGGCCTTGCGGAACAGGCTGGCCGCCTGCGCGTAGTCCTGGCTGACGCCGCTGCCGTGCACGTACATGAAGCCCAGCCCGACTTCCGCATCGGCCAGCCCCTGGACGACGGCGCGGCGGTACCAGGCCACCGCCTGCACGTCGTCTTGCTCGACGCCCAGGCCGCGCGCATACATGTCGGCCACCTTGTTCTGCGCCTTGGCCAGTTCCTGCAGCCCGGCCTGTCGGTACCAGTGGAAAGCCTGGGCGCTGTCGCGGTCTACGCCCACACCGTCTTCATACAGGCTGCCGAGATTGTATTGGGCGAGCGGCACGCCCTTCTTGGCGGCGCGCGTGTACCACATGGCGGCTTGCGCGGGGTCGCGCGCCACGCCCTGGCCGCGCAGATACAGGTCGCCCATGCGAAGCTGCGCACTGGCATCGCCTTTTTCCGCCAGCGGTTTCCACTGCTTGAGCGCCGCGGCGTAGTCTTTTTTGTCGAAAGCGGTCTGGCCTTCGGCGAACCCGGCATAGGCTTGCGTGGTCCAAAGTAGAGAAAACAGGACAAATGCGGGAAGGATAAGTAGCTTAGTTAGCGTGAATGAGCGGCGCGGCACGGTAATGTTGATGGAATGTGGGAAAGCGGACATTGTAGCAATGAACGCGATTGCGCCCGGCCATGTAGCATGGGCTTTTTCCTGCGGTTGGCAAACTCGAGTAGACTTACAAATTCTCACAATTGGCTTGGTCCACCCGTATAGAATTTGTCAGCCTGGAAGCCGATGTCTTCGTTATAGGCTTGTAGCATTTTTATTGGAGATACACATGAAAAAAATCTTGTTGGCCACCCTGCTCGGCGCTGCCGCTTTCTCGGCACAGGCGCAAGTCGGCGTTTCGATTAACGTCGGCCAGCCCGGCTTCTTCGGCAGCATCAATATCGGCAATGCGCCGGCGCCGCAACTGTACAGCCCGCAGCCCGTGATCATTGCGCCTGCTCCGGGCCCGGTGTTGGAACCGCTCTACCTGCATGTGCCGGAAGAGCATCGCCGCGACTGGCGGCGTTACTGCGGCGCGTACAACGCCTGCGGCCGCCAAGTGTTTTTCGTGCATGACGACTGGTACAACCGCGTCTATGTGCCGCACTACCAGGCGCACCGCGAAGAATATCGCCAGTACGAACATCATGACGAAGGCCGCCACGAAGGTTGGGACCATGACCACCATGACGAAGGCCGTCACGAAGGCCGCGATCACGATGAAGGCCGCCATGAAGGCCACGATCATGACGACCACCATGATCATCGCGACCACGACGAGCGTTGATCACCGCCTTTGGGCGTGATGGCGTTCAAAACCGCAAGAAGCGCATGGCGTTTCTTGCGGTTTTTCTTTTCCGGCGCAAACGGGTGGGCAACTTCCCGCCCAGTTCACTTCACGGTGCTGGAGCCAGGGCGTAGTCGAAGGTATAGAAGTGCTTGCCTTCGGCGATGTCGATCTTGATGCTGCCGCTGATCCCGGCCAGTTCGCCGGTGCCGGAGTCAGGCACGACGGTGATGCTCAGTTGCGGCACGCCGCGCGTCATGGTGCCGCTGTGCTGCAGGATGAAGCTGCCGCTCTTTCCCTGCAGCACGCCGGTCACGCGTTCGATGGCGACGTAGCCGCCGGAAGAACCCTTGGCGCCATTGCCGGCGGCCAGCATCTCGCCGACGCCGACGGCTTCCAGATCGCCGTGAAATTGCTTGTCCACCAGCATGCGTCCCAGCGGCGCGCCTTCTTCGGGATGGCCCAGCGGTTGCGGCGTGATTTTGACCTCAAAGCTGCCTTTGGCTTGCATGATGGCGCCCTTTCGGGCGGCGGGAGGATTTTGCGTTTGCGCGACAGCGGGGGAAAGCGCGAGCGGCAGGCCGAACAGCATGGCAGCCAGACAGACAGCCACGCCGCCGTGCCGTCCCATTCCAGGCCTCAGGCTTTCTTCAGGTAGTGATCGACGGCCGCTTCGATCAAATGCTGGCTGATGGGGTCGGACTCCAGGTGCTTGATGCCGACTCGAAAATGCTCGCCGTCCGGCACACACCAGGCAATGTGGCCGCGCACCAGCGTTCTTTGCTTGCTGCCGTGATCGGGCACGTCGAACGACAGCGCGCAGGACTCGCCCACCGCAATCGGCTCGGGCACGGTCAAGCTCATGCCGCGATTGGAAATGTCGATGGTCACGGCCGATTTGAGGCGCAAATGCGCGGAAACGAAAATCGCCTGGGTGAGCAATTCCTTGCGGTCGACGTGCCGCTTGTCTTCCGCGAGGTCTTCGGTCGTCTTGTCCGTCATGAATATCTATCTCTTTTTATCGACGCCGTTTCGAATCAGGCCGCATCAAGCCACATCAAGCCACTTGCAGGGGGCGAATCCGTACCTTGATCGCAGGAAGCAATTCATGTTCTGCCATACGCACATCATATTCTGCCTGCAAATTCAGCCAAAAGCGCGGCTCCATCTTGAAATACACGCCAAGACGCATCGCCGTATCGACCGTAATCGGCCGCTTGCCATTGACGATCTCACTGATGCGTGACGTCGGCACATCGATGTCGGCGGCCAACCTGGCGTTGGTCACACCCATCGGTTTGATGAATTCTTCCGCCAGGATTTCGCCTGGATGAATTTCGGGTAACTTGGTTGCCATTTTGGACTCGATCAATAATACCATCGTTCACATTGCAGGCCATTCAAAAGCGCCCGCCATCCACGTCTTTCAAGAAACGGATCAAGCCGGTGAAATAGGTTTGCTGATTGTCGTACATGGCCATATGGCTGCCATCGGGACAATACAGGAAGCGCCCGTGCTTGACCTTGGTTGACATCATCTTCATGTACTCGGGATCCATGGTGTCGTAGCGCGCGCCGATGGTCAGGGTCGGCACCGTGATTTTTGGCAAGTCGGCCGTGCGGCTCCAATGTTCCAGGATGGCGTTGTGCGAGCCGAGTTCACTCGGCCCCTGCATGGGCACGTACACCTTGGGATTCATGCGCGCAAAGGAGCGCTTGACCGGCTCGGGCCACTGGTCCGCCGGCATGCGCAGCACGTGCTGGTTGTAATAGAAGGCATTCAGCAATTCTTCGTAGCGCGGCTCGTTGTACTTGCCTTGCGCTTCCAGCTGATTGATTTCGGCCAGCGCCTTCTGATCCATGGCCGGCATCAAGACCGTTTCGGCGTAATGGTTGTAGTCGGGAATACTGGACACCATGTTGGAAATCACCAGCCCTTTCAGATGCTGCTGATACTTGAGTGCGTACTCGATGGCGAGCAGGCCGCCCCAGGAATGCCCGACCAGGTAGAAATTCTTGCTGTCCAGGCCCAGCGCCTGGCGCACCTGCTCGACTTCTTCGACGTAACGCGGCAGGCTGTTGATCAATTCCGGGTCGTCCGGCTGGTCACTGTAAGCCGAGCCCAGTTGATCGTAATAGTAGTACTCGATGCCGGCGCCGGGGAAAAAACTGTCGAAGGCTTCCATGTATTCATGGGTGGCGCCCGGGCCGCCGTGCAGCAGCAAGACCTTGATGGTGGGGTTGTTGCCGACGCGCTTGGTCCAGACGTGGAACACGCCCTTGGCAGTCTGGATGGGAATCATGCGCACGCCGCCGCTCAAGACGTCGCTGCGGCCTGTGTTGTCGAAATAGGCCGCCGCTGGCGAAGACGGTGCCGCAACACAGGCTGCGGTCAGGCACAGCAGCATGCCGGCACAAAGCGACGCGAACGTTCTCATGTTGTTTCTCTCCCTGTTTTCCAGATAATGTGGTCCGACTGCGGATTCAAGTGCGCAAAGCCAGCGACACCGGCAAAGCCGAAGGCGTCATGGTGAAGGTGAACAGCTCGCGCACCGGCGCTGCGCTCCCGTCATGCGTGAGCACGAAATTGCGCGCGATCATGGACATCACCATCTTCACCTCGACCATGGCCAGGTAGCGGCCCGGGCAGAAGCGCGGCCCGCCGCCAAATGGAAACAGCTTGCGGTTGGGGTCGTCGCCGGCGTCGCTGGATGCGGTGCCGCCCTGCCCCGTGCTTTCATGCAGCCAGCGTTCGGGGCGAAAGATTTCGGGTTCCGGAATGCTCATCGCCTTACGGGCAGAATGGCGCAGGCCGGCCAGCATCATGGTGCCGGCCGGCATCAGCACACCGCCGATTTCCATTTCCCGGTTGGTTTCCATCCCGAGGATGGGCGCCACCGGCTTCAGGCGCATGGCTTCGGTGGTGGCGGCATCGAGATACGGAAAGCGTTCCAGGCCGGCGAAGTCTTGCAGCACGGACTGCCCGGCGGCCACGGCGTCGGCTTCGGCGACTACCTTGGCCGCTGCCTCCGGGTGGCGCGACACGAACTCGAGCAGCCAAGCGATAGTGTTGGAGGTGGTGTCCTCGCCGGCGAACACCATGGTGACGGCGTTGCCGATCACGTGCTGGTCAGTGAAACCAGAGTCGGCCTCGTCGCGCGCGACGATCAGCGCTTCCAGCATATTGGTCGGCTTGGTGCGCCGCTCGGGATGCGCTGCCAGGCCTTTGCGTGCCTCGGCGACGAATCCGGCCACGGCCAGACCGATGCGCTCTACGCAGGCGTCGGCTGCGCGGTCGACCGGCAGCTTGAAATGACGCCAGTAGGGAAACGGCGAAGTCAGACGGCGCGCCACGCGGTAGAAAACCTGCTCAACGTCGCGTTGCAGCGGGTTGTCGTCGTGTTCCAGCGCATTGATGTCCTGGCCCATCGACAGGCCGATCGCCACATCGAGTGCGTAGGCCTTCAGGTCGCGCAGCAGGTCGACGCGCCGCCCCTCCTGCACCGCCCTGGTCCAGCGCAGGCGCAGCCGTTCAGTCATGGCCACCACGGTCGGGAAAAACGCGTGGATCACAGCCGGCGTCAGTCCGCGCATGACCAGCTTGCGCTGCTTGCGCCACTCTTCACCTTCGGCCGTGAACAAGCCGGCCGTGCCCATTTCTTCGAGAGCGCGCGAACTGCGCGTGGTGCGGCGCAAGGCTTCGGGCCGGTCACGCAACAGGTTCGCGATCAAGGCGTTGTCCGAGACAACGACCATGGTGCGGCCGCCGGCGCGGAATTTGTACATGCTTCCGTACTGTTGCGCCCAATCCTCCAGGGTGCGGTGGAACTGCAGCGACTCGATCTGCAGGGAATTGCCGACCAGGGGCCAGGCGCGCGGACCGGGCAGGTCGGCAACGCGCCGCGGATTGTCCGCGTCAGGTTGGTGCACGGTGTGCATATTTGCCGAGGATTCCAAGATTTTGTTTCTCCTGTGCACGTTTACGGGGCAACCCAGCCAGCATGCATGATAGTAGACGTTGTGGGCAGCGCACAATCGCAAAAATTTGCAGTGAAGTGCTTGCTCCACACAGCCGACGGTGATTCAATGACGGGCATGCTGAAAACCGACATCATCCTGATCGACGATCATGCCATGTTCCGTTCCGGGCTGCGCCTGCTGCTCAAGAACGGACTGCAGGATGTCGCCGTCTGGGAAATGGACTCGGTGCAAGAGGCGATGCAGAGCACGGTCGAACACCCGGTTATCGTCCTTCTCGACGCCAGCGTGTCGAGTGTGAATGGCGTAGATGGTTTTGCGCTGCTGCAACGCAAATGGCCGCAGGCGATCATCCTCATGCTGTCCGACGACGGCTCGGCCATGGTCGTGCAGCAGGCGCTCGCGCGCGGCGCGCGGCGCCATCTCTCGAAGGCGGAGTCTGCCGAAAAAGTCTTGATGGTGATGGAGTGCCTGCTGGCGGGCAAGCCGGTGCCGGGGGATTTTGTGGAGCGGCGGCGTCCGCAAAGCACAGCGCACACGCAACACTACGCGACGCGCCACTAAGCGCCCCGGCCGTTCATTGCCGCGGCTTATTACTGCCCTTCCTCCGCGCGCTTCAATACTTTCCAGTCCTTGACTCTGGCATCGTCGGTCGCCACGACATAGAGCCGGCACGCCAATTCATGAATCGAATGGTCGGCAATCGGCCCACGGTCCGGGAACAGGTTATAGCGAAAGCTCAAGATCTTCGGATCTTCCTTGCTTGGCGGCACCACCAGCGCAACCAGCCAGCGCAAGTAAGCGAGGATTTCGCCTTTTTCGAAAATCCGCGCGGTCACCAGAGCTTGTGCATTCTGGTCGCGCAGCGCTTTGCTTACCGAAAAATAGCCGGTAACCGGCGAGGGGTCGAAGGCGTAAATGCGCGTGATGTCGGGTACTGTGGGGTCGGGCGGGCGCGAATAGGCCAGTTGCTGCGCCAGGCCGGCACCGAGCGAGTGGCCGGTAGCGGCCACAATGCGCCCTCCGGTGCCCGGCGCCACGTTTTTCCCGTACTGCTCGACAAATTGCGGGCCGATATTTTCCACCGCAACCGTGTACTCGTCGCGATAACCGGGAATGAAGCGTATGAACCAGCGTAGATTGGATTTCCAGTCCCACAAGGACGTGAATTCGGTGCCGCGAAACACTACCACCGTCACCGCCGGCGACACGCTGTCGTTTTGCCACACCTGCACACCGAGGTTCACCTGTTCGGCCTGCGTTTTGGCCGGATTACCTGGTTCGTCGGCAGGAAAGTTATTCCAGCGCCGCCATCCGCGCGCATACAGCAGCGGTTCGAAATCGACGCAGGGGTCGTCGGGCACGCCGCGTTGTACGGCCTCGTCGCGCCGCTGCTTTTTTTGCTCCTGAACCTGCAATTCGTCCTTGGACGGATAGACCAGATCGGACAAGGCGGCGTATTCCCATTGTTCCACAGCGGACGGGCGCGCCGGTACTGCCGGATCGTAGGAACGTTCACCGGGCTGGCGTATCAAAACCTGGGAAGGCTTTTGCATGATGCCGACGCATCCTTGTAGAAAAATGGGGAAAATCAAGCACAGCAAACAGCGACGAAATCGTTGCATGGCTTGGTCCTCCGCTCGTCCACGTTATCCGTTGGGTTGCCGGCTACCCGCAACCATAGCAATTTTTACAAGCCGCGCAAGCTGTCAGTTTTGACAGGAGAGGTGGGAAATCCGAACCTCGGCAGACAATTGCGTTGCTTGTATATAATTCCAACTATAAATTTGGACCACAGGCAAGGAAGAACGCATGGAAATTGAACAAGGGCAATTCGTCGACTGGTTGCGCTCGGTTGCGCCCTATGTTCATGCGTTTCGCGGCAAGACTTTCGTGGTGGCCTTCCCCGGCGAGCTGGTGCTTAATGGCGGGTTGGCCGAGCTGGCGCAGGATTTGTCGCTGCTGCATGCGGTCGGCATCAAGGTGGTGCTGGTGCACGGCTCGCGGCCGCAGGTGGCGCAGCAGTTGGCGCTGCGTAATGTCGAGCAGCGCCTGCACAACGATATCCGCGTCACCGACGCCGCCGCGCTCGAATGCGCGAAGGAGGCGGCCGGCGAGCTGCGGCTGGACATCGAGGCGGCGTTCAGCCAGGGGCTGCCGAACACGCCGATGGCGCACTCGGCAGTGCGCATCATTTCGGGCAACTTCATCACGGCGCGGCCGCTGGGGGTGATAGACGGCGTAGACCTCGGCTTTACCGGCATCGTGCGAAAAATTGCGGCCGACACCATCCATTCGATACTCAATACCGGCGGCTTGGTGCTGCTGTCGCCGCTCGGCTTTTCGCCTACCGGAGAAGCCTTCAACCTGACCATGGAAGACGTGGCCGTGTCGACCGCGGTTGCCCTGCACGCGGAAAAGCTGGTGTTCATTACCGAGACGCCGCTGATGGTGGACTTGGGCGGCACCGAAATCCGCGAAGTGTCTTCGCACCAGGCCGAAGCGGTGCTGATGGCCGATTTTCTACCGGCGGCCTCGGCCTTCTACCTGCGACATGCGGTCAAGGCTTGCAACAACGGCGTGCCGCGCGCCCATATCGTGCCCTTCGTCACCGACGGCGCCTCGCTGCTCGAGATTTTCACGCACGACGGCATCGGGACCATGATCAGCTACGAGAACGTGAATGCCTTGCGCGACGCCAATATCGAGGATGTTGGCGGCATTATCCAGCTGCTGGAACCGCTGGAAGAAGACGGCACACTGGCCAAGCGCGGGCGCGAACTGCTGGAGCGCGAGATCGAATACTTCTCGGTGCTGGAACACGACGGCGTCATCTTCGGCTGCGCCGCGCTCTACCCCTTCCCCGCGGAAAAAATGGCCGAGCTGGCCGCCATTACCGTCAATCCCGACGTGCAGGAACAGGGCGACGGTGAAATCATCCTGCAGCACATGGAAAGCCGCGCCCGCGCTGCCGGCTTTACCAAAATGTTTGTGCTCACCACGCGCAACGTGCACTGGTTCCTCAAGCGCGGCTTCGTGCAGTCCGGCATGGAGGCCTTGCCGCACGACCGCAGCCATATGTACAACTGGCAGCCGCGCTCGGTGGTGCTGATCAAATCCCTGTAATCAGGTCCTGCCGGCATCCTTTGTAACAAGCGGTAATAAGCGGAACGGCGCCGCTTCTCCCCAGTCAAAATACTGGGAGCCGACGCCACGGGTGATAGCACTCCTATTGCCCTGAGCAAATTTTACCGAGGATGCCATGCGAGCTTTCATTAGTGTCACACTCTGTGCCGTGCTATGCGCCATAGCCTGGGCCGTCGCCTCCGCGCAGACACCGCCTATCGAAGGCGTACTCACCTCCAAGAAATCCATCCAGGTAGCCGACAACAGCACCGACCCCAAGGCCATGACGGTTGGCGAATTCATGCACGACTATCCGCGCAACGCCCCCATGCGCGCGCCGGGTCACATGATCCCAACCAAGGATGCCCTGCAATTGACCGTAACCAAACCTGACGGCCACCGCGTGACCGTAGTGCAGGATGCCGAGGACGGCGACAACTTTCAGATCGGCGACAAGGTGGCGATCCGCAAGGTAGAGGGGAACGACAGGGTTTTTGAGTTGAAGTAAATAAGGGCAGATCGAATGCGGGAGATATTCGATAAATTAACGCCCTCGGCTCCCCGTCGCCCCCGTGCAGACGGGGACCCAGGTAGCCTTTGCTTTTGTTGGCATTAACTTCAAGCGCTCCCGCATTCAAGCGGCTCCAGATTGTTTAAGCGGCAGCGCGAGCCAAAGCGGTTGTACGCAGGAACAACTCAAACCAACGATACTGTTGCATCAGTTTGTCATGTTCGACGCTATTGGTGAACACAAAGGTCGGGTTGCGCGTGCGCAGTCCGGCTAGCGTCATGGATGCGGCGTCGAATACCTCGTAGGGGCGTACGCCTTGCAGCAAGGCCATGAGGTCGGCGTTTCCGAGCGCAGTGTCGTCCGTGAAGATACTCAACAGGTGCCGTTCCGGCGAGCCTTTTGCCCAGTCGGCGAAAGCGCCAAAATAGTTGTATGCAGCGTCGAACAGAATCACATCGGTGATAGACTCGTTCATCCCGCCGCGCGTGAGCACGCCGCCCACGCCGCCATAGCCGCCGCTGTGCATGGTCAGTACGATGCGCCCCACCGCACTCGTGGATACGACTTTTTGGGCGAGCAGGAACGCACCTACCTCTTGCATGAAGCGTTTGAAGCCTTCGGCGTCGAGTTCCAACTTGCCGTCGCCCGAATCCTTGGCGTCCTTCGGCCCCTGCGGTACGACGAGTACGGCGTTGAGCCCGCTGGATTCCAGTTGTTCGCGCAGCTCATAGCGTTGCAGCACCTGTTCCACGTGATTGCTCCAGCCATGAAAATGAACGATCACATCGGTTGCGGCACCAGGCTTGAAGTGCGACGGCACGTAGATGCCGACGGTGGAGTCGCTATAGCACTGGGCGACGTCGAAGTGCTCGCCGTTGTAGTCGTGGCCGGCCGCGCGGCTGGCGTGCGGAAACGGTGCTCCGGTTAGCGCGGGCATGAAGGTGCGTCCGGGTAGTGGCGACGCCGACGCGCTGACGCTGGATGCCGTTGTGCCTGCCGGATCGGCCCACGCCGTACGCAGACCAAGGGTTGTTACGGCGGCCATGGCGGCCAGGAGTTCTCTTCTTGTTGGCACCTTGCTTGCTCCTCACGTACTGGTTTTGGGTTTTGAACATCGGTGAAGAATGCGCGATTTCCGGCGTTTTGGCAATCGCGATTTCGAGGATTTTTGAGTAACTCAGCCGACTCTACGATCCGTGCCGCACCTCGACGGTCACGTGCGAAAGGCATTCTAGTTCTGCCAGCTTTGCATGATAGAAGCGCACGTCGCGCGGCCTTTCCGATAGCACCGAGACGATGGCCCCCAGGTGGCCGGGGCCGAGACGCCATAAATGCAGGTCGAGCAACTGGTCGCCGTTGGCTTCGACCAGGCCGCGGATGTTGGCCGCCGTCGCTTCGTCCGGATGCATGTCGAGCAGGATGCCGCCGGTGGCGCGCGCCAGCGCCACCGACCAGTTGGCGATCACCAGCGCGCCGACGATGCCGGCCAGCGGATCCATCCACACCCAGCCGAACTGCTTGCCCAAGACCAGGCCGATGATGGCCAGCACCGAGACGGCGGCGTCGGCCATCACGTGCACGTAGGCGGCACGCATGTTGTTGTCGCGGTGATGGCCATGATCGTGTCCGTGATCGTCGTGGTGATCGTGGTGATCGTGGTGATCGTGGTGATCGTGGTGATCGTGGTGATCGTGGTCATGGCGGTCGTGGTGTTCGTGGTGCTCATGTCCGTGACCATGCCCGTGGTGATGATCGCCGCCGCTCAACAGCCAGGCACTGGCGATATTGACCAGCAGGCCGACCACGGCGATGGGGATCGCCTCGTTGAAATTGATGGCCACCGGCGCCAGCAGGCGCATCACGGCTTCGTAGCCGATCAGCAGCGCAATCATGGCCAGCACGATGGCGCTGGTAAACCCTGCCAGGTCGCCCAGCTTACCGGTGCCGAACACGAAGCGCGGGTCGTTGGCGTGGCGGCGCGCATAGGTATAGGCCAGCGCAGCGATCAACAAAGCGCCGGCGTGGGTGGACATGTGCAAACCGTCGGCGACCAGGGCCAGCGAGCCGAACAGACCGCCGCCGACAATCTCGGCCAGCATCATGATGCCGCACAGCCAGATCACGGCCCAGGTCTTGCGTTCGTTGCTCTCGTGGCTGCGGCCGAGGAAGTTGTGGGTGTGGACGGAAGAAATGGTTTCGGTGTCGTGAGTGCTCATGTGCGGCCCAACTTATAGTAGTCCAACTCGCGTCGTTCCCGCGAAAGCGGGAACCCATAGTGAGTTGGGACGTGCAACAGGGTTATGGGTTACCGCGGGGCGGCCATCCGCTTTCGCGGGAACGACGATTAATTGGATCAAAGGTACTTGGTGATGTCTTTAAACTCTTTTACCGTTTCGGCAGCATTGCGCACACCCTTCTTGACGGCGTGCTCCAGGCAATGGTCGATATGGTCGTGCACCAGCGTTTTCTTGGCGCTGACGATGGCCTTTTCCACGGCCTGCAATTGCTGTGCGATTTCCAGGCATTCGCGGTCGTCCTCGATCATGTCGATGATGCTTTTCAGGTGGCCGGCGGCGCGCTTGAGGCGCTTGACGATTTCCGGGTGGGATATGTGGGTGCTCATTTGAATTTGAGAAATTCGGATAGCGGATCGAGCGCGCATCATATCCCCCTGGAGAGGATATTGCAAGGCCAATGGAAATTGTCATTTACATTGAAAAAGGCTGATTTATCAGGGCGTTTTTGCTTGACGCTGCCTTGTGCCGTCTTTATACTCCGCCTCATTGCAAAAAATAGAACCTCATAACCTTGGACAGTTGTTGTAACAACACGATTTGAACGACCAATCGGTTCCGGCTCCTCCTTTTCCCCGCCGCCTCTCGTTGGCCGTGAAATAACGCCACTGGCGTTATTCCAGACGAGAAGGCGAGCCAGCACAGCAGTTCCCGCGCTTCCTCCGCATTCTCCTTATTCAGTCGTTTCATCGTCCGCGTCCGGCGTGCGCAAGCACAGGTTTTCAAGCCATCGCGTCACGAACCTGTCAACAACTTCCTGTAGCATTTTGCGATTCTGCCTGGACGGCTGTTTCCACATGAACCCGGCTTTTGCAGGTTCATATTGAAGCGGCCTTAAAAGATTGTGGAGCAACACATGAAACGCCGTAACGAATTCGATCAACACATCACCACCCTGGCCTCGCTACAGCGCCGCCGCTACACCATCGCCATCGGCGCCGTGCTGATATGCGCCGCCGCGGCAGGCGTCGCCCTCAAGTCGCGCCCGGCCAAGGCGGCCGATAGCCAACCCGCCGGCCCGGCCATGGTTCGCCAGGGCGACAAGATCACCGTCCCGGCCAATTCGCCATTACGCGCACGTCTGGCCGTGCAAGCGGTCGGCGCGGCCGGCGGCGCCCATGCGCTGCTGCTGCCCGGCGTGGTCGAAGCGGATCCGGCGCGCACCGTCAATATCCTGCCGCCTTTGACCGGCCGTCTGGCTGAATTGAAGGTCGCGCTCGGCGACGTGGTTGCACAAGGCCAATTGCTGGCCGTCATGCATTCGCCCGACCTCGACCAGGCCTGGTCCGACGTGGAAAAGGCGCGTGACGCGCTCGACCTGGCGCGCAAGGCGCTTGAACGCGCCAAGGGCGTGCACGAAGCCGGCGCCAACGCCGTCAAGGATTACGAGCAGGCCAACAGCAATTACGAGCAGGCGCTGGCGGAAGACAAGCGCGCGCAGACCCGCCTCAATACGCTCAACGGCGGCAAGTCCAAACTGCTGGATATCACCGCGCCGGTCTCCGGCACCGTGGTCGCGCTCAACAACGGCGTCGGCTCCTACATCAACGACCCGACGGCAGCTATCATGACCATCGCCAACCTCGACCATGTCTGGGTCACGGCCAACGTGCCGGAAGACCAGGTCGCCGTCATCGCCAAGGGCCAGAAGGCCGACGTGGAGCTGGCCGCCTATCCGGGCCAGGTGTTCCACGGCACGGTCAGTTTCGTCAGCGCCGTGCTGGAGCCGGACACGCATCGCAACAAGACTCGCATCGCATTCTCCAATACCGACGGCAAAATGAAGCCCAACATGTACGCCAACGTGAGCTTTGCCATTGCGCAGGGAGGCGAGCTTGCCGTTCCGTCGTCGGCGCTGTTGATGAACAACGACAGCACCACCGTGTTCGTGGAAACCGCGCCCTGGACCTTCGAGCGCCGTACCGTCGAACTGGGTCAGGAAGATGGGCCGGAAGGCCGCACCACGGTGCGCATCCTGTCGGGGCTGAAAACGGGTGAACGCGTCATCGTGCGCGGCGGAGTGCTATTGAATGATTAACCAGATCATTGCGCTGTGCTTCCGGCGCCGTCACCTGGCTTGGGTGCTGGCCATCCTGCTGGCCGTGTACGGTTACATCTCGTGGACGCGCATGGCGGTGGAAGCCTACCCGGAACTGGACGACGTCACCGTACAGGTGACCACGCAAGTGCCGGGCCTGGCAGCGGAGGAGATCGAACAGCAGATCACCACGCCGCTGGAGCGTGCGCTGTCCAACACGCCCGGCCTGGTGACGATGCGTTCGTCCTCCACCTTCGCCCTCTCTCTGATCACGCTGGTGTTCAAGGACGGCACGGAAGACTATTTCATCCGCCAGCGTGTGCTGGAACGCATAGGCGCTGTGACCTTGCCGGCGGGCATCCAGCCCAGCCTGGCCCCGGTTTCGGGTTCGGGCGGTGAAATCTATCGCTACACGCTGGAGTCGGACACCAAGAATTTGATGGAATTGTCCGAGATCCAGCGCTGGATCGTCATGCCGGCCTTCAAGCAGGTGCCGGGTGTGGCCGACGTCAACAACTTCGGCGGCTTCACCAAGGAATTCCAGCTCGAGCTCGACCCGGCGCAGTTGCAACACTACGGCGTGGTTTTGAACGACGTGGTCAATGCCATCAACAACAACAGCGCCAACGCCGGCGGTGGCCGCATCGCGCGCGGCGAGCAGAGCTACGTGGTGCGCGGCATCGGCCAGATCCACACGCTGGAAGACCTCGGCTCGGTAGTGGTCACGCAGAGCAATGGCGTGCCGGTGCTGGTGCGCCAGCTCGGCAAGCTGCAGTTCGGCCACCAGGAACGCGAAGGCATCCTGGGCAAGGACAACAACCCCGACACCATCGAAGGCATCGTGCTGATGCTGAAGTATGAAAACCCCTCGCGCGTGCTGGAAGGCGTGCATGCCAAGGTGGAACAGTTGCGCAGGAAGCTGGAACCGATGGGCGTGCGCATCGCGCCCTACATCGACCGCGACGACCTGGTGGAGCTGACCGTGCACAAGGTCAGCCATACGGTGCTGGAAGGCATAGGCCTGGTGTGCATCGTGCTGATCTTGTTCCTGGGCAGCCCGCGCAGCGCGCTGGTGGCGGCGGTGGCGATTCCCATTGCGCTGGTGACGGTGTTCATCGTCATGGCTGCGACCAAGATGCCGGCCAACCTGTTCTCGCTCGGCGCGATCGATTTCGGCATCATCGTCGACGGCGCCATCGTGGTGATGGAAGCGATTCTGCGGCGGCGTGAAGAACAACCTACCGTGGAACTGAGCGAAGACGACATCCTGGAAACCGCGGCCCACGTGGCGCGGCCAATCTTCTTCGCCACGCTCATCATCATTTCGGCTTACCTGCCGTTGTTTGCGTTCGAACGCGCCGAAGGCAAGCTGTTTACGCCGATGGCGTATACGGTTGCGTACGCCCTGCTCGGCGCCCTGCTGTGCACCATCGCATTGATTCCCGGCCTGGCCTACGCCGCGCTGCGCAAGCCGCGCGCCGTGTTCCACAACCGCCCGCTCGAATGGCTGACTGCGCGCTACCGCGCCGCACTGGAAGACCTGCTGCACCGCACCTGGCTGGCTTACGGCATCGGCCTCGCCACCTTGGCCGCCGTGGTCGTCCTGGCATTCACCGCCGGCAGCGAATTCCTGCCCGAACTCGACGAAGGCGCGCTATGGCTGCAAGTGCAGATGCCGACCGGCCTCTCGCTCGACAAGGCCAACGACATGGCGGCCGAACTGCGCCGCACGCTGCATGAATTCCCCGAAGTGTCCTACGTGGTCACTCAGCTCGGCCGCAGCGACGACGGCACCGACCCCTGGACGCCTTCGCACATCGAAGTGCCGGTCGGTCTGAAACCTTACGGCGAATGGCCGAATCACGAAACCAAAGCCGAACTGATCGCGCGCATGACCAAGCGCTTCGACAGCATGCCGGGCTTTTCCATCGGCATCAGCCAGCCCATCATCGACGGCGTCAACGACATGATAGGCGGCGCGCACAGCCCGCTGGTGCTGCGCGTGTACGGCAGCGATTTCAAGGAAAACCGTCGCATCGGCACTAAGATCGTCGACATCCTGGGAACCATACGCGGCACTGCTTCGGCTTCGCTGTTCCAGGAACCGCCGATTCCGCAATTGATCGTGAAGATAGACCGTGAAAAGGCGGCGCGCTACGGCATCAACATCGCCGACATCGCCGCACTGATTTCCACCGGCGTGGGCGGTTCGCCGGTCACCACGGTCTATGTGGACGACCGCATCTACAACCTCACCGTGCGCTTCCCGAAAAACAGCAAGAGCGGCACGCAAGCGCTGGGCCAGTTGTTCCTCAACAGCTCCAGCGGCGCCAAGATCGGGTTGGCGCAAGTGGCCGACATCAAGCTGCAAACCGGCGAAAGCACCATTTCGCACGAAAACAGCGAACGCCAGATTACGGTACGCGTCGACAACCGCGGACGCGACCTCACCTCTTACCTGGCCGAAGCGCAAAAACGCATCGACGCCGAAGTGAAGTTCGACCCGCAAAAGGTGCACCTGGAATGGGCCGGCCAGTTTGAAAACCAGCGCCGCGCACAGGCCAGGCTGACGGTTATCCTCGGTGCCATGCTGGTGCTGATGGCGGTGCTGCTATTCTTCCAGTTCGGCAAGATCCGCCAGGCGGTTCTGCTGCTGGGCGTGGTGCCGATGGCCACGCTGGGCGGCCTGATCGCCGTGCACGTCACCGGCGAGACGCTCAACGTGGCGACCGCCGTCGGCTTCATCGCGCTGTTCGGCGTGTCGGTACAGAACGGCATCATCATGGTGGCCAACTTCCGCCGCATGCACGGCACCAGCCTGCCCTTGCACGAAACCGTGATCGCCGGCGCCACAGAACGTTTGCGTCCGGTGCTGATGACAGCCACGGTCGCTTCCTTCGGCATGCTGCCGGCGGCACTCGCCACCGGCGTCGGCACCGACGTGCAGCGCAACCTGGCCACGGTGGTGGTCGGCGGCTTGATCGTCTCGACGCTGCTGACGCTGTTTATTTTGCCGACGTATTATTTTGCGATGGAACGCTTCTTTGAAGGTCGCGGTACGCCATCGCCCTCGCGGGAGAACAGGTAATGGTCGCCGCTAAATACTTGAAACTCAGCGCATTGGCGAGCGCCCTGCTCTTGGCTGGCTGCGCCGCCGGTCCCGACTACCATCGTCCCGACAACAAGCTGCCGGCCGGCTATACCGAAGCGCCGGTAGAGACGACTGCGGTCACGGCCAACAGGCTGGGCGAAGCGCAGCACTTTGTGGCCGAGCGCGATCTGCCGGCGCAATGGTGGCAGTTGTTCCACTCGCAGCCATTGAACGAGCTGGTGCAAGCCAGCATCAAGCACAACCCGGACGTCGATGCCGCGCAAGCCGCGCTGCGCGTGGCGCAAGAAGGTGTCGCCGCGCAGCAAGGCTTGTACTACCCGCAGGTCGGTGCGAGTTTTTCGCCGAGCAGGCAAAAAGTAGCCAGCGACCTGGCCAGCCCGGCAATATCAGGGGCCACCTATGTCAGCCTGTACACCGCCCAGGTATCGGTCGGCTATACCGCGGATGTATTCGGCGCCAATCGCCGTCAGGTCGAATCGCTGCAAGCCCAGGCCGATTCCCAGCGTTTCCAGCTCGAGGCCACTTACCTGACACTGACATCGAATGTGGTCGGCGCCGCCATAGTCGAAGCCGGCTTGCGTGCGCAGATTGCCGCGACCAGGGAAATCATCGCAGAGCAAAGCAGGCTGATGGATATGTTCCATCGCCAATACGCGCTCGGCCAGGTGGCGCAAGCCGACGTCGCCGCCCAGGAAGCCGCTCTGGCCGCAGCCGAAGCCACGCTGCCGCCGCTGGAAAAGCAGTTGGCATTGCAGCGCGACTTGCTCAAGGCCCTGGCCGGCCAGTATCCGAATGAGGCCTTGGCTGCCAGCTTCGACCTCGACAGCCTGCAACTGCCGACCGAACTGCCATTGGCGTTGCCTTCGACGCTGGTTGAACACCGCCCCGACGTGCGCGCCGCCGAAGAGCAATTGCATGCGGCCAGCGCCCAGATCGGCGTGGCCGCCGCCGCCCGCCTGCCCAGCATCACGCTGGGCGTGAACGGCTACGGCTCGGCCGCACTGACCATGGCCACGCTGTTCAAGTCCGGCACCGGTTTCTGGGACGTCACCGGCAACGTCGCGCAAACCGTGTTCGACGGCGGCACGCTCAGGCACAAGGAAGCCGCCGCCCGCGCCGCCTACGACCAGGCCGCCGCCCAATACCGCGCCACGGTGCTGGCCGCGTTCCAGAACGTGGCCGACGCGCTGCAGGCGCTCGATGCCGACGCCAGAGGCTTGCAGGCGGCCGACAAGGCCGAGCGCGCCGCGTTCAAGAGCCTGGAAATTGCGCGCCGGCAGTTGGCGCTGGGCGACATCAGCACCTTGATGCTGCTGGGCACCGAACAGACTTACCAGCAGGCGCGTTTGGCCCTGGTGCAGGCGCAGGCGGCACGGCTGGCCGATACGGTGGCACTGTTTCAGGCGCTGGGGGGGAATTGGTGGCAGAAGTCTGAAGATGTTGCGGCGACAAAATAGGCTGTCTGACGCATAATCGTCTCTACGCGTCATTCCCGTGAAAGCGGGAATCCAGGCTGAGGTTGATACTTGATAATCCCCATGGGTTCCCGCCTTCGCGGGAACGACAAAGCAAGGGAAATCGGTCACACGGAGGACGAAAGATTCACACTATGGAAATCTCACGTTTTGAAGTCGGCCCCCGCTTTTCCGAAATGACGGTCGTCGACGTCGGCACCGCCAAGCTCATCTACATCGCCGGCCAGGTCGCCGAAAACACTTCGCTGGACGTGGTCGGCCAAACCCGCCAGGTTCTGCAAATCATCGACCGCCTGCTGGCCAAGGCCGGCGCCGACAAGAGCTCCATCGTCGCCGCCCGCATCTACCTGCACTCGGTCGGCGACTACGCCGCCATGAACTCGGTCTGGGACGACTGGGTCGCGCCCGGCCAGGCCCCCGCCCGCGCCACCATCGGCGCCAAGCTGATCCATCATGAGTACAAGGTCGAGATTGAGGTGACGGCGGCGATCAAGGCTTGAACACGCCCCTTCCCGCCGCTCGTTAACTCCACTCGTTAAAACAAGCCCCCGCGCCCAGAGATCAACTCCCC
Organism: Burkholderiaceae bacterium; assembly: GCA_019232795.1. GTDB lineage: Bacteria > Pseudomonadota > Gammaproteobacteria > Burkholderiales > Burkholderiaceae_D > PKWO01. The sequence continues at coordinate 129,048 of JAFANH010000027.1, read as the reverse complement.
CGGCGACGCACTCCGGCGAGACCGGCAATGCCGATACCGAACAGCGCCAGCGAGAACGGCTCAGGCACGCTGGGTCCGCCATTAGGCCCACTGCCCGGGGCAGTACCCGACACCGTCATCGTCGTATCGTCGATTTCCGCGCCGTACGCAAAGGCGTTATTGCCTACGTAGGAACTATCGCTATCGGAAAACGTTCCTGGCGTTGTGCCCGGATCAAAAAGAAAGCTGACCGATAAGCTGTCGGGAGCGCTGCCGGCTACGACAAAGCTATATAACGCACCGTCCGGAGAGAAAGTGTTACCCAATATCGAATCGCCGCCCGCACTGCTGAAATGGCTTTGAAAACTGCTGTTGTAACTCATCAAATTGGGATCGGTGAGGTCAAAACTCGTGACCGTCTGCGTAGTCATGTCGACGTTGATCGTGCCGGTGATAGTTTGCGGCGAAGCAATGACTTCGGAGCTCGGTATCACGTCAACGTTGACGGTTTCGATGAGGTCTGCGCGAGCCATGGTCATTGCAAAGGCGGCACATAAGGCAGTGGAAACGTAGCTGAGGGTACGGATAGTTTTCACAAGGCACTCCATGGTGTCTAAAAAATGATGGGTGCCTCAACGCATAATGCATGCCAATCATGGAATTTCCATGAAAATCAAATGCTTACCGATGAAATTCGTCTTTCATATTATCAATATGTAAAATAAGCTGACGTAGATGAATACGATATTCATTGAATGGAGGAAATGCACAGAAAAGAAAGAACTCGATACTTGCCGAAGTGATTCTGGTCCAGTCTCACCAATGCGCCGAGGTACCCCACCCGCCGACATATCAAAAACAATGGGAGGTATCTGCATGAAAAGAATAAACCTGGCTTTGCTTGCCGCAGCACCCGTATTTTCCTGCAAGGTTTTTGCGGCAGCAGACAATGGATCGTGGCTGGCGCAGGTACAGCAAGCAGATGCTACGTGGTGGGAAGTCGCGTATAACCACTGCGACGAAAAGAAAATGAATGAGATGCTGGCTGACGACATGGAATTCGTGCACGACGAAATCGGCATCTATCGCGGGAAAAAAGCGTTCGCGGAACTGAACATGCAAAACGTCTGCAAGTACGCGGACAGGCGGCGCGAGGCTGCACCGGGGTCGATGAAGTACGAAGCGCTGCACAACGTCCGCGACGGCAACAAGATTTATGGCGCCGTCGTGTCAGGCGACAACGTGTTCTATGACGTACAGCCCGGCGTCCCGGACAGACCCATCAGCCGGGCACACTACGTCCACGTCATGTTATTCGACGGCACCAGCTGGAAGTTGTCGCGGGCAATCAGCTGGGGCCACGTGCCGATCTTCGCAGACAAAAATTAGTTCGGCCATGGCCCACGTACAAACGATTTATAAATAAGCTGTCAGAATTGACAGCTTGCTTTAGAGGGAGGCCTATGCGTTAATCGCGCTTGACTGGCATTCCGACGAATCAATCACGCCACGCCCCGCTCACTTTCCAGCACATCACATGCATAAAAGGTCCGTTGCCGTTTTTTGTTTTGTTTCAGCTTCCTTTCTTCTTTCTTCGTGCGGCGGCGGTGGCTCAGGTGGATCGGGTGGCCCTGGCAACAGTGTCGGCACTGTCCCGACATACAGCTTCGTCGCACCGGTAGTCGGCGCACAAAGCCTGTACGCCGAAACCATCGTCGACAATTTGAATAACACGCTCAACAGATCGCTTGTCTACGACGTCACCGCAGTGAATGCCGACGGCAGTTTTACCCACACGGAAAGCGATCCCAGCAACGACAGCATCACCTCGGGTTCGGTCACTTACACGATTTACCCGGCCACCCAAAACTACAACAGCGTCGGGCAATTAACCAGCACAACCGTGACACCGCCGGGCAGTTCGACGACTTGCCTCTATTCGCCCCACGCAGGGGGCGCGCCATCTCCGCTGTCGGTCGGGCAAACCTGGTCGTTTGCCTTCACCACCAATTGCACCAGCATGGCCGGTTCGACTTCCCAGCCATCGATGGTACTGGCAGAAAGCCAATCGGGCGCCTTGGTGGATATGGAGAGCATTACCGTGCCGGCCGGCACTTTTAACGCTTACAAGTTGCAAAGCACGACCACTTGGACCACGGCCGCCGGCACCACCGTTACCGAGACCACCACCAACTGGCGCGATGCCTCGGGTTACACACGCTCACTCAAGGAAGTCAGCACTTTCATCTACAGCGGAGCCGCACCGGCCCAAGGCAGCACGGTGACGGAAATGCAGGTACTGCAAAGTTACCATTAGCGTTACCGAACATGAAAGTAGCTACTTGCCGAACTTGCTGCAGCGCAGGGTATAAAAAAGGGAGACAACTCATACAATTCGACGAAACCAAATACAAGGTCTGGAAACTTCCAAATTTTTTACTCGCTCATTGGATTTTGAACCCAGGCTTGGCATTCAATGAACTGATCCTGGGACAGCGAATTCCGAAGGTGACGCTCGTCGATACAACGAGCTCCGCACCTTTGACGGAACGGCAATTCATTCCATGCCCCACCTGCGGAGAAATCCATGATAGCCGCTTATGGTCCAAGGGAAATGCCTTTGGTCATTGGTTTGGTCTTTTGTGCCCCAAGTGCGAAAGCAAGATTCCCTGCCTTTGGAATCTGACCAGCTTGCTGGTTCTTGGACTGACCTTCCCGGTATGGCTTCCCATGAAATTGCTTTTCGAAGAAAAATGGAAACGACGAGAACTGAGAAAATTGCGAACCATGCGCGATGCCCCTCCTTTTACCGCGAGAAAAATCTCGTGGCTTGGCATGAGCATCGGTTTTGGCTTTCTAATGTTCTGCTTTAGGACTCTACCCAAGTTATTTACTGGCAGCCTAAATGTTCAACAGGCGGAGACACAAGCTATTATTTGGGGGCTTGCAGGCTTGGTATTTGGCACAGCCATGTGGCTCTTCTTTAACCAAAAGAAGTGAGCGATTCTTTGAATACTTGGCGCGCAACCCGACCAATATCGAGCCTGTGTAAATGAACCTCTTGTTACGCGACGAGAATGAATTTTCCTAAAACTTTGATACCGCCTATTTTGGCGATCGGCATGGCATTCTGCTCAACCTGTGCACATGCCGAACGCAAGACCGATGAAGCAACAATACAGATTCAAGGTGAAGCGCGTCGCTATTATCATCTCCACGATCAGAATACTCCGAGCGGAGGTCCCGTCATCCTGCTGATCGACGGATCCGGCTGTGGCGATTTTGGGGCGAGACTTGCGGGATTTTTCGAACTTTATCCCGCGCCCGCCGACGTCTACTTCCTGGAGAAGCCGCATATTGAAAAGGGTGTCGGCCCTCAACCGAAAAGCTGCTCTCCAGCTTTTGAGCGAGACGATTACCTGGAGCGGCGCGTGTCCGACGCCTTGGAGTTCATCGAGAGCGAGCCGCGGCTGAAACAGCACGGCGAGCGTTCGATAGCCGTGGTGGGGTTTTCCGAGGGAGGCCGCGTTGCTCCCATCGTCGCATCCAGAAGCAAGAAAATCGGATGGCTGGCCACCGTGGGCAGCGGCGGCATGCCGCAAGCAGACGGCTTCCTGACGTTTGCCAGACGAGGCGTTGCACCCTACGCGAACCCCTACTCCGAGAAGTTGCTGCAGGAAGAATTTGCGACAATCGCGAAAGATCCGAAGAACCTAGACAAGCACTTCTTCGGACATAGCTACCACTATTGGAACTCGCATTTGTTCTATGACCCGATCACTACCTATAGCAAACTCGATATTCCTATCGTCGCCGCCATGGGTGAAAAGGACGAAGCCGAGCCCATCGAATCGGGATTCATGCTCAAACACTATTTTGAGCAGCATCCAGACCGCGATTTCCAATTCATAGAATACCGGAATGCGAGCCACGGCCTGCAGGTGGGGGACAAGTCCAACATCAAGAGCTTTATCGCGAATTTGGATAAGTGGTTCAAAGGCGCCCCTCACGCATTTGATCACGACGAATAGCTCATACGGAACCGTAAGCAGCAGGAAAAATTCAACGGTTGTACACTGCCGCAACAATTTTTACTGAAGCGCCACCTGCATCTGAACTTTGCACAAGCACATAGGAATGCCGCCACTGCTTGAGTATCTGCGCGTGTTGGTCCAGCATGATCCACGTCACGCTGGCAAGCATGCCATTCTGGCCCAAGCCATGCACCTCCAACTGTTCGTAACGCCAGGCGACCCCACCCTGGGCCACATAATCTTGCATTACCCAGCGCAAGGCAGACAACAGCGTTTCTTCATCGGTAAATGCGTAGCTGGAACCATCGGCTCGCGTCATCACCGAAGGCAATGCATAGCACCGCGCCATGCATTGGCCGCTTAAGTCCGAAAAGCTTTCGGTATAGCGGTCAAAGAATATACGGGCAAGTTGTTCAGAAGTGGGCGGCATAGGTATTCGAAAATGCGATATGGCTGGCTCGTAATCGAAACGATGTTATCTCACAGAAGCTGTTCCTCAGGCAGGTAATTCAAATAATCGCCCCACATGTAGTTGTCGGAATATTTGACACATCCGCTTTATCCGCGGGACCTGCCGGTGTAAAAGCCCTTGCAACATTTCCATAAACCATTGATTTCATTAGAACAACCATTCCCCAAATCATCATGCCAAGTTCCTGGCATACAACATGCTTAGCAGAAATCTTTTATTTTGCTCACGATATCATTCGCGAGAATTCAGGCTGGAGGAAAGATGGGCGGTTGTACGTGGGAATTTTGGAAAGCGAAAAAAATCGTTGGGATGCTTGGTCTATTGCTGGCAACTGGAGCAGCTGTAGCGACACCTGTCACCTACACGTTCACCGGGACCGTGGATTGGAACAGCAATGGCGACCCGATAGGCAGCACGGTAAGCGCGTCATTGACCGTCGATCCTGCAACGTTCACGAACGTTGGCGAAGGCGATGGCAGCACCTATCTCGAGCAATACGGCATCTACTTCCCCCCGACGCCTTCGCCCATGAGCGGGTCGGCGACCACGAGTACGATGAACTTCAATTTGGGTGGAGGCGATGTCGATGATGCGTGGGCCATGGTCGACAGGAATGCGGGAGGCGATGGCTTTAACGAATATTGGGTCTCAGGTAATACCGAGATTTGTTCCGACGGTACGTGCTACTGGAATTCCATTTACTTGAACACCTGGGATTTCAATGGATTGGCCACCAACATATTCCAAGATCCCAATGCGGGATTGGATGTAACGCAACCCGTGAATTTCATGGCGGCGGGAACATTTAATTTTGCAGGGCTGTCCTATTTCGATGGGACCACACTCCATGAAGATGGCATGACCTTGGACTCAGTTAGTATTTCGACCGATCCGGCCAACGTACCCGAGCCTGCGACCGTGGCCTTGTTCGGCATAGCGCTTGCCGGTCTCGGACTGGCGAAAAGGAAACCAGGCCGCTGACAAGCTGCGGGCGGAGGACACTCTTCCGCCCTATTTGAGTGACGCCGGATCCGGCTTCCTCGGCAAGTGATCCCCCAGCTCCACCCACCCCACATGGGTATCGTAAAACGCATGCCCGCTCGGCTCACCGCCGATAGGTTGAGTGAACAAAGCCCGGGCAATATGCAGTTCGCCGGCCCAGCGTTCCGACTTGAAAAACATCGGCGAGCCGCAGTGCGAGCAAAAGCCGCGATGGCCGCCCAGTTCCGACACATACCATGTCAGCTTGTGCCCGGGGTCGATGATTCGCGAGCTGGTTTCATCGGTGCCGACCCAGGTGACGAAAGCAGCGCCGTGCGCGCGCTGGCAGCGCGTGCAGTGGCAGTGGGCGATCCACCTGGCCGGCAGCGCCACGGAAAATTTCACCGCGCCGCACAGGCATTGGCCTTCCGACGTTTGCTCCATCGCCGCCCCTTTCAGCCAGCTTCGCTCGGATAGGTCATCTCCAGCGGCACAATCCAGACGTCATACTGTTCCGCCGTCACCAGCCCCGACGCCAGCGCCGCCGCGCGCAGGGTGATGCCCTCGTGGTGCGCGCGCTTGGCGATTTTGGCGGCATTGTCGTAGCCGATATGGCGGTTGAGCGCCGTCACCAGCATCAGGTTGGCGTTGAGGTTGGCGTCTATGCGTTCGCGGTTAGGCTCCAGCCCTTGCGCGCAATGGGCGTCAAAGGCGCCGCAGGCGTCGGCCAGCAGCTCCATGCTTTCCAGCACGTTATGCACCATCACCGGCTTGTAGACGTTGAGCTGGAAATTACCCTGGCTGCCGGCGAAGGCGACGGCGGCGTCGTTGCCGAACACTTGCACGCACACCATGGTGAGCGCTTCGCATTGGGTGGGGTTGACCTTGCCCGGCATGATGGAAGAACCCGGCTCGTTTTCCGGGATCTGCAGTTCACCTATGCCGCAGCGCGGGCCGCTGGCCAGCCAGCGCACGTCGTTGGCCATTTTCATGAGGCCGCCGGCCAAGGTGCGCAATGCCGCCGAAGTCTGCACCAGCGCGTCATGCGCGGACAGCGCAAAGAATTTGTTGGGCGCCGCGTGGAAGGGGTAGCCGGTGATGGCGGCGATGTGCTGGGCCGCCGTCTCGCCAAAGCGCGGATGCGCATTCAAGCCCGTGCCCACGGCGGTGCCGCCGATGGCGAGTTCGTACAGGCCGGGCCGGCACTGGCGCACCGCGTGCAGGCCGAATTCGATCTGCGCCACCCAGGCGCTGATCTCCTGGCCGAGCGTAATGGGCGTGGCGTCCTGCAAATGGGTACGCCCGGTCTTGACAACGTCCTTGAATGCTTCAGCCTTCTCGGCCAGGGTGTCACGCAGGCGTTCCACCGCCGGCAGCAGCTTGCGGTGCAATTGCTCGACCACCGCGATGTGCATGGCCGTGGGAAACGTGTCGTTGGAAGACTGGCCGCGGTTGACGTGATCGTTCGGGTGCACGGGCGTCTTGCTGCCGCGCACGCCGTTTGCGAGTTCGATGGCACGGTTGGCGATCACTTCGTTGGCATTCATGTTCGACTGCGTGCCGGAGCCGGTCTGGAACACCACCAAGGGGAACTGCTCGTTGAGCTTGCCGGCGATCACCTCGTCGGCCGCCGCCACGATCAGCCTGGCCAGCTCGGGCGACAATTCGCCGAGTTCGGCGTTGGCCTGCGCCGCGGCTTTTTTCAGGATGCCGAGCGCGCGGATAATGGGCGCTTGCCAGCGGAAGCGCGCCACGCCGATGGGAAAGTTTTCTATCGAGCGCTGGGTTTGCGCGCCCCAATAGCAGTCGGCCGGCACGTTGACGCCGCCCATGGAATCGGTTTCGGTCCGGTAGCTGGTCATGGCACACCTTCACATTGTGACGCGCCACTACACTATACGGATCAGGCTAAAATGGGCGCGACCTTCTATCGTATTACAGATGCGGAAAAGGAGTATCCATGCCCAAGCTCGACCAGCAAGCCATCCCCGAACGCCAGGGCACCAGCTACCCGGCGCCGTTCGCCGAGCAACCCGGGCAGCGCCTCACCAAGCGCCTGGGCGACGCCGGCGGCTTGACGCAATTCGGCGTCAACCTGCGTCATTTGCCGCCCGGCACCTGGTCCAGCCAGCGCCATTGGCATACGCATGAAGACGAATTCGTCTATGTGATTTCAGGAGAAGTCGTCCTGGTGACGGACGAAGGTGAGCAAGTCATGCGCAGCGGCGACTGCGCGGCCTTTCCAGCCAACACGCCGAACGGCCATCACCTGATCAACCGCAGCGGGACCACCGCCGTGGTGCTCGACATCGGTACCAAGCACCCGGACGACACGTGTGTGTACTCCGACATAGACATGGTGGCCGACCCCAAGGCGGGGTTCGTGCACCGTGACGGCAGTCCCTACAAGTAATTCAGAACCGGCAGGCGCTTACCTTACGCGGCCAGGCGCGTATCGACATTCATCAGGCTTTCGGCAACCAGCTTTTCGATTTCCATCAGAATGATCATGCGTTCGTTCACGGTCGCGATGCCGGTCAGGTAATCGGTATCGACCGCATTGCCGAGAGTGGGCGCGGGTTTGATTTGCTCCGGCTCAAGCCGGATGACGTCTGCCACGCTGTCCACCACCATGCCGACCTGTTTTCCGTTCAAGCTCAGCACGATGACGACCGTGAACTGGTCGTAGCTCGGCTCGCCGACGTTCAGCTTGATGCGCATGTCGACGATAGGGGTGATCACGCCGCGCAGATTGACCACACCTTTCAGATGGGCCGGCGAATTGGGAATCGTGGTCACGCTTTCATAACCGCGCAACTCCTGCACCTTCTGGATATCGATGCCGTATTCTTCACGGCCGATGCAGAAAGCCAGGTATTCGGCAACCTGTCCGGTCGCATCTCCCGCCGAAGCGGATTTCAATGCTGTGACTTGATGTTCCATGTCGTTTCTCCCAATCGATGTTGTTGCTGATACGAGATCTGCTACTGGTTCAAAAACTTTCCCACTCGGATTCGCCGCCCACTACCTTCCTGGCGGGCAGACGCGGATTGCGGGCGGGGTTGTCGGGCAAGGCCCTGGATGTGCTTTTGACGACGGCCAAACCGCCCGATGCCGCGGCCGCCCCCGCAGCCGGCGCCATGGCTTGCACGCGCTGCTGGCCGGCTTCCTTCATCCGGAATACGGCGACCGCATCGCGCAGCATGTCGGCCTGATGGCTCATCGACTGCGCCGCGGCCGACGCTTCCTCCACCAGCGCGGCGTTCTGCTGGGTGACATCGTCCATCTGCGTGACGGCCTTGTTGACCTGGGTGATACCGTCGTGCTGCTCGCTCGACGCCGAGGAAATTTCGCGTACGATATCGTTCACGCGCATCACGGAATGGACGATCTCCTCGATGGTGCTGCCGGCTTCAGCGACCAGCTTCCCGCCGTTGCCGACGCGCGATACCGATTCCTCGATCAGGGACTTGATCTCGGTGGTGGCGCCGGCGCAGCGTTGCGCCAGGTTGCGCACTTCGCTGGCGACAACCGCAAAGCCGCGGCCCTGCTCGCCGGCCCGCGCGGCCTCCACGGCGGCATTGAGCGCCAGAATATTCGTCTGGAAAGCAATGCTTTCGATGAGCTTGACGATTTCTCCGATCTTCGCCGAGCTTTCCGAGATTTGGTCCATGGTCACCACGACCCGCTTGACCACTTCGCCGCCGCGATGTGCCACGTCGAGCGCGGAGTCTGCCAGGCTTTCGGCTTGTTTCGCGTTATCGGCATTATTGCCGACTGCGCTTGCCAGTTGCTCCATGCTGGTCGCGGTTTCTTCCAGCGACGCGGCCTGTTCTTCGGTGCGCTGCGCCAGGTCGGTGTTGCCGACCGCGATTTCCGAAGCGCCGACGGCGATGGTTCCGGAAGCCTGTTTGATTCCATGCACGATGACGGTCAGTTTGTCCTTCATGTCGTGCATGGCCGCCAGCAGGCTATGCTTGTCGCCGTCCTGCAGCACGATCTCGGTAGTCAGGTCGCCGTCGGCAATGCGCTGGCACAGTTTGGCTGCGAATTCGGGCTCTCCACCCAGCGCCTTGCGGATCGACGCCGAAACCACCAGGACGCCGCCGACCACCAGCAACAGAATCACCGCCAAGATGGCAACCACGGCACGCACGGCAAACGTGCTCATGTTATTCGCGCGCTCGATACTGGCCGCTGCTTCCTTGCTGCATTCGTCCGCCAGCTGCTCGACCATCGCCATCATCGGCTGGAAGTTCGAGCGGTACAGCTCAGTGTTTTTATCGTTGGCCTGCTTGGGATCCGTTGCGGCGAGTGTAATCAGTTGCTGCGACTTTTGGTCGTACTCGCTCCAGGCACCGACGATGTTCTGGAAAGCCTGGTGACGTGCCGGCATCAGGAATAAAGGAGCCGTCACCTCCGCCCACTTGGCGATGTCGCGTTCCGCTTCTGCAAAGATGCGCTTGGTGTCTTCCGTCGCCGGATCCAGTCCCATGGTGGCCAACAGGCTCGCCTTGATTTCCGTGATGCCGCGCACCTGTTCCTGGCGCCGATGCGCATCGGCATGCGTGTTGTTGACTGAATTGAATCCGATCGCGGTCGCCACAATGCCGCCTGCGATGGCGAGCAGCGTAACCAGCATCAAAATCCTGAGCTTCAACTTGATCGTCATTGCCAGAGTTCCTTCACGTTATTGCATTTCATGTTTTTAGATTCGGTCTTGCCCGATGCCGGCCACCCGCCAGCGATCACCCCACCCATCAACCGGCAAGCACCAGCAAGCGTCGGCTCACGCGAATGAGACAACCTGAAAACAACGGTGGGAGATGCACTGACGACAGATTTGATACAAGTTTGAAAACTTGATGAAAACGGCCAGCAATTTATCCTTTTCGGACAGAAATACTACACGATTCGTTTCCCCAAACCAAGAAACAGAATCAGATATTTTTCATTTTGGAGATAAGTTTTAGGTAAAAATTAACTATTTTTACGAAAATAAATATCAAAAAAGTCAACTTGGTAGTAAACGGCTAACTCGTGCTCGCGCGGCGACGGATCCCGCGGGTGGCTTCGGCGCGGTCTGTGATCCAAGGAATCGGCTCGTGCCATTGCCGTTTTACGCGCCCCAAAATGCGACGCGGGAAAACACAACGCATCGTGCTTCCCATCCGACCATCAGGCCCTGCTGGTTTTCTTTTTGGGGGACCGTCGGCCGCCGTTCGCATCGAATACGCATGGCCGATTTATCGATGAATGCGGACACGCGTTGTGATTGCATGTGTCCGATTCAATCAACACTTTCACGATGCGCTGCATCAGCCGCGAGCTCCGTATCATTTCGTCAAATTGACAATCGATGTCACGCATGTCATGTTTGCTTTTAAAAAAAGAGCGGCGATTATTTTGCGTTCGCCGACACAACGCCTCGAAAGGTTCGCATGCCGCAACAGTTCAGCATCCCCGTCTTGATGGTCGATGATGTGCCTGCAAACCTTGTCGCGCTTGAAGCGCTGTTTGCCGATCTGCCGTATCAGTTGGAAGCAGTGAAAGCCCTTTCCGGGGAAGATGCCTTGCGCTTCACGCTAAAGCGCGATTTCGCCCTGATCCTGCTCGACGTGCAGATGCCCGGCATGAACGGCTTCGAAGTCGCGGAACTGCTGCGCGCCAACCCCAAGACACGCCACGTGCCCATCCTGTTCGTCACCGCCGGCCTGCATACCGAAAAGCAGGTTTTCAAAGGCTACGAACTCGGTGCGGTCGATTACCTGATCAAGCCCATCGTCCCGCTGGTCTTGCGCAGCAAGGTGCGCGTGTTTTGCGACCTGTTCGCGCAGCGCCAGGAACTGGAATTCCATCGCAATAAGCTGAGCGCGCAAGTCGATGAAAAGACTGCCGTGCTGACCACGCTGACGCTGGAACTGGCGACCGAAATCGGCGCCCGGCGCGACTCCGAAGAGCGCTTGCGCATGTTGAACGAACAACTCGAATCGCGCGTCGAGCAGCGCACCCGCGACCTGGAAAAAGCCTTGCACCAGGTTGCCGAGGCCGAGCGGCTGGCGGCCTTGGGCGGCATCGTCGCCAGCGTGGCGCACGAACTGAATACGCCGGTCGGCAATTGCGTGAGCGTCGCCAGCACGCTGCAAAGCCAGGCCGCGGCGTTGGCGCGCGATGTCGAGGATGGACGGCTCAAGCGTTCGGAATTCATGCAATTCCTGAACGATGCCATGAGCGGCAACGAAATCCTGATGCGCAACCTGCGTCGCACCTCGGACCTGGTGGACAGCTTCAAGAACGTGGCGGTCGACCAGACCACCAACCAGCGCCGCGAATTCGATCTGCAGCAAGTGCTGGAACAGGACATCGTCACGCTGCAGCCCATGTGCAAGAAGACGCCATTTACGCTGCATGCGGAACTGCAGCCCGGCATCGTGCTCGACAGCTACCCCGGCACCATGGGGCAGATCCTGACCAATTTCATTTCCAACGCGATCGCGCATGCCTTCGAAAACCGCAAGGAAGGGAAAATGTTCCTGAGTACGCGCCTGCTCGAATCGGACCACGCCGAGATCGTGTTCGCCGACGACGGGAATGGCATCCACGAGCGCCATCTCAAGCACGTGTTCGACCCTTTCTTCACCACCAAGCTGGGCCAAGGTGGATCGGGTTTGGGTTTATCCATCGTCTACAACCTCGTCACCGGGGTGCTGGGCGGAAAGATATCGATTGAAAGCGCGGAGAACCACGGCACCAAGTTCACACTGACGGTGCCGCGCTGTGCGCCCGAGATCAAACTGGCCTGAGAACCTGCTTATGATCTTACTGCGCGGCCCTGATTTACCGCCACGCAGTGCTCAAAATCCTCATGTACTCCAGTACATTCCGGTTTTTCCGCGCTGTGCGGCGGTAACTGAGGGCCGCTCGCTACAGATCATAAACAGGTTCTAACATACTCATGGCAGCTTGCCGCCTGCAAGCGCGTCGTAAAACCGGTCCATGTCGCCGCCATCCAGGCGCAGCAACTCCGGCGACAGCCACCTCTTGAGCGCATTGCGAAACACCGCCCCCCGCGCGGCGTCCTTCACGGCCACGGCCACGTCGGCAATGACATCCCGGCCCCAGGCATTGCGCGTGCAGGCGACATACACTGTCATCAGCGGTGGCAGATCGTCAAACGGGATCACATCGAAGGTGTGTTGAAATGGTGTACGCCGCTGCGCGTACTCGACCACCGGTGGAAATTCAAAAATATAGTCGGTCCGACCGAGGTCGAGTTGGCGCATCAGGTCGAACTGCTCGCGCACTGGAAAACGGCGCACATTGTAGTCGCCGCCGCCGAGAAAGGATTCGATCTCCTGGCCATAGCTGCGCCCCTCTGCCATATAGCCTGCAAGATCCTTGCGCGCGGTCAGCAAGCCTTTCAGCGATACGGTTTTTTCCGACAGCTTCATGGCTGCGCGGCGATCGCTGCGCACGACCAACGCCGCCATTGGCGCCAGCGTGAGCGGAGTCAGGTAAGCGACTTTTTCATGGGCCGGCGTACGTGCCGCGGACATGTAACAGTAATTGCGCCCGGCCTCGAAGCCGGCCCAGACATGCTGCATGTTGGACACTTCGAAACTGTGCTGGTAGCCGGGCAGGTGCGCAATCAGTTCGGCTATCATGCGCTCGGCTGCGCCCTCGCCGCGTTGCTTCAACGACTGCGCCGACCTGTCGTCTTTGGCCATGTAGAACGGCGGCCAATTCATCAACACCCAGGTAATCTGCCGCGCACTGCCCTCGCTTGACATGGCCGTTTGGCTGGCCTGCTGCGCCGCCGCAGACTGCAATAATGCCGCAGCGAACAGGGTGCCGAGCAGGCAAAGCACTCCCTTTCTGCCCCAGGCAAGGGCATCGCGTTCGGATGACCACTGGCGGAAACTGCGACTGTAGCGCGGCATGCTGTCCCCCTTCGAAGGCGGAATGTTACCGACTGTCACCACAATTCCGGGACTGATGGTAGTGCAGTTGGTGCGGTTTGTCGATGCGGTTGCGACAAAAACAAAAAAGCCGCCCGCAGGCGGCCCGGCTATAAACCAAGGCTTGTCAGCTATTGAGCGGCCGCAGGTCGCCCTGCCAAGGCTCGATGGTGAAGTCGAGAATTTCCTCGGACTCGCCGGGGCCGCCGAACAGCTTGTCCTGCGTAGCTTGGCCGATGGCGATGCGCGACAGCACTTCCACGCCGGGCAAGGCGGCCTGCTTGAATACGGCGGGATCCATCGCGATATGGATGGTCTGGCGCTTGTCGGGCGGCGCGTCCTGGGAAATCGCGAGCTGCTGCAGATTGCCCTCAGGCGAAAATATCGGGGCAATGGTGTAGCGGCGTGTGGCGCCGTCTACCGGCATGTGGAACTCGTAACCTGCTTGCGTTGTCATGTGTCCTCCAAGAAGGTGCTGGGCATGGGCAACTGATCGATACAGCTTGCTTTATTGTAAAGCATATCCAGGAACTCGGTTGCCGCCTTCCTTGTTGCCGCAAAACCCCGCCAAACCTGCTTATGATCTCTAGCGAGCGCCCCTCAGTTGCCGCCGTGCCGGTGTTCTAGCTGGACGGCACGCTCAATGATGATTTGCAAAAATAACTATACTGGGCTAGTCTGAGTGCGCCGCACCGGGCAGAAAGATTTTCCCTGTCGCACAAGAACTGCCTGGTTCCTCCATGCCTCACCTGGTAAACCGGAGTCTTCACGCGATGAAAAAAGCGCTTGTCCGCCTGCCCGTCATATCACTGCTGCTGTCCCTGTTTTTGTCCGCCAACGTCCTGGCGCAAAGCGCCGACAACTGGCGCACCCAATGGCGCAACATGAACAAGGAAATCAAGTCCTTGATGCGCGACGAGCAATACGACAAAGCCCTGGATGCAGCGCAGCAAGCGCTCGACCTCGCCACCAAATCGGTCGGGCCGAACGACCCCGACGTGGCCAAGAGCCTGGTGCACCTCGGCGAGGCGCAGATGGCGCTGGGCAAGGACGACCTGGCCGAACCATTGTTCAAGCGCGCACAAGCGATCTGGGAAAAAAGCGGCGGCCTCAACAATCCCTCGGTTGCCGAAGCGCTGGACGACGAAGCGCAGTTATTTCAGAAGAAAGGCGACAACGCTCATGCCGAGCCGCTCTACAAACGTTCGCTCGCCATCCGCGAAGCCGGTTACGGCGCCACCCACGGCCTGGTCGGCATCAGCCTGACCAACCTCGGCACGCTGTACATGTCCATGCACCAATACGCGCAGGCGCAGCCGCTGTTCAAGCGTGCGCTGCCTATCGCCGAAAAGGCCTTCGGCGCCGATTCGCTGGACGCCGCCCTCTTCGCCGGCAAGTTGGCCGTGGCCGATGCCTATACCGGCCAGACCGAAGAAGCCGACGCGCTCTATCAACGCCTGCTGGCGGCAAGCGACAACTATCTGGCGCCCAACAATCTGCTGCTGGCCGACGCCCTCAATGACGTGCTGGCCGCCTATGTCGACCAGAAGCAATACGCCAAGGCAGAAGCCCTGCTGCAGCCGGCGCTGCCTCTGCTCGAGAAAAAACTGGGCAATGCCCATGGCGCCTTGATGAAAGCCATGAATACCGAAGCCCGCGCCTATACCGAGGAAGGCCAGTACGACAAGGCCTTGCCTGTCTATATGCGCGTACTGACGGTGCGCGAGCGCAAGCTGGGCGCGAACCACCCTGACGTGGCCGCCAGCCTGGAAAACCTGGCGGCGCTGGACCGCAAGATGGGCAAGAACGACGATGCCGCACCGTTGGAAGCGCGCGCCAAGGCGATCCGGGATGCGGCGCATTGAACCAACGACATGCGAACCAGCTTTAATCGAGCCATTCCCCCATGCTGCGTCACGACGATTTGACTATCAACGCGCTCGACGCATCCGCACTCGGTATCTTCTTTGCCTACCTCAACGACCACCTGGGCGACAACGGCGCGCCGGGAACCGGTTACTTCCAGCCCCTGCCGCGCCAGCAATCGGAAATGCCGACCGACAAAATGGAGAGCTTTCGCAGAGGCTTGCAGAGCGCGCTGGGCGAACCGGGCTGGCGGCGCCTGTGGGTCGCACACTCGGCGGACGGCAGCATTGCCGGGCATATCGATTTGCGCGCACACCCCGAGGCGCATACCGGCCACCGCTGCCTGCTCGGCATGGGGGTCGAACGCACGCATCGCAGACAGGGCCTCGGCGCGCGTCTGCTGGCGCATGCCGAACAATGGGCCGCCGAGCACGGGCTGGAATGGATAGACTTGAAAGTGCTGGCCGTGAATGAGGCCGCCATTAGCCTGTACCGGCGCAACGGCTATACCTGCACGGGAGAAAGCGCGGACATGTTCCGCTTCGACGGCCAGGCGTTCTCCTATGTCGGCATGAGCAAGCGCATCATGCCTGCCCAGCCCGGCCGATAGCTGCATTCGCCATGTCCAACATCCAGCCTAAAACCCGGACGCGCCCGTGCCAAATGGCCGGCTTCACCATGATAGAAATGATGGTGGTGCTGGCCGTGCTGGCGATCCTGGCCATGACCGCGCTGCCTTCCTATTACACGCGCGTGGTGCGCCAGCAGATTGAAGGCATGGGGCCGCTGGTGGCGGTGGCCGAAGCGCCGGTGGCGGCAGCCTGGCGCATGACGCAGGCACTGCCGGCCGACAACGCCGCTGCCGGCTTGCCTTCGGCCGACAAGATGGTCAACAACTACGTGAGCAATGTCGCGGTAGTGAACGGCGCGGTCAATGTCACCTTCGGCAACCGCGCCGTGGGCGCTTTGGCCGGCAAGGTATTGACGCTGCGCCCGGCCGTGGTCAGCGACGCGCCGCAAGTGCCGGTGACCTGGGTATGTGGCAATGCCCAAGCGCCTAAAAACATGACCCTGATGGGCGCGAACCAGACCACGGTGCCGATTCCCTACTTGCCGCTTGAGTGCAAGTAGGCAAGCTCCCATCACTCGATCACAAGCCGGATAGCGTGCGGATGTATTTGGTTGCGATCGATCCGTGCGCCAGCATGCTGTCGTGCGCTGCGCCCATATCCGTTGTCGCGCCGGTCTTGGCCTGCAGATCGCGCGCCAGCGCGTTGACTTCGAGGTTGCCGACGAAATAGGTCGACAGCTGGGTCGAAGTCAGCAGCGCGCGCCGCCACTTGCCGGCCGCTTCACCCTCTTCCTGGTAGCCTTCCTGCGTCATCAGCTGCATGGCTTGCTGCTCGCTCATGTCGCCGGCGTGGATTTGCTGGTCAAGAATGGAGTTGATGATGGTGCGCAAGCGCATCTTCAACTGCTCCATTTTCGTTTCCGGACCGCCGAAACCGGCGTCGGCCATGAACTGCTCGGCATAGGTGGCCCAGCCTTCGACGAAGGTGCCGCTATTGAACAGGTCGCGCACGCGCGTGGAATGCTTGGCGGCTATGCTCAATTGCACGTAATGCCCGGGCATGGCTTCGTGCACGGTCAGGTCGTTGAGCATGGCGTCGTTGTATTCGCGGTAGAAGGAGTCGGTGCGCTCCTTGCTCCAATCGGCCGGGGTCGGCGAAATGGCGTAGAAGGTGGTGCCGCGCTTTTCCAGCGGACCGGCCGGATCGCAGAAGGCTATATCGACGCCACGCGCGAATTCCGGCATCACGATCACCTGGACCGGCGCATCCGGCAGCGTCAACAGGCGATGGGCACGCACGAATTCAGTGGCGGCTGCCAGCTTTTTCTGGACGTTGGGGACGATGCTGTCGTTGTCCGAATGCGTTTCGGCCAGCTTGCCGAGCACGGCGCGCACTATGAGGCGATGCTCGACGCCTTCGATCGGCTGATCCGGAAACCAGTTCTTATACAAGGGCAAGCCGACTTCAAACAGCGCCTGCTGCGTGGCCTTCAATTCGCTTTCGGCGCTGGCCAGGATCTGCTCGGGGGTCAGGTCCGAATCGAGCGCGTAGCGCAGCTTTTGGCGGAAGGCTTCCTTGCCGATGCGGAAGTTTCCATCCGAGCGTGGAAGCAAGTCGTTCTTGAGCCAGACGCCATACGCTTCCAGTGCGGCCTGCGCCTGCTTGCGTGCCGGTGCCAGCCGGGCGCGCATTTTAGGCGCGTCTTTCAGGTAGGTATCGAGTTCGTCGCGCACCAGCGAGATCGCGCCCTGATTTTGCGCGATGGCGGTTTCGGTGAAGACACGCGGCGGGTGCTGCAAATTCTGTCTGGCGGCGGCGAGGATGTCCGGTATGGCATGCAGGCGCGCCTCAACTGCTTCCAGCCTCTTGTGCAGCGGCGCATAGTCGCGCGCCAGCAGGATGTATATGCCCGGCGCCGGGTTGTATTGCAACGGGTCACGCGCCGCTTCATGGATCACTTCGATGTCGAGCAGGCGCGCATGCAATTCGTTTTGCAGAATCGCGCTGTCGACGGCATTGTCGGGCGACAGGTCCTTGGCGGGAATCGCCGCCAGCCGGGCCAGCGTCTTGTGGTACAGCGCACGGTCGGCAGCGATGCCGCGCGCGCTGTAGTCGCTGGTGCGCCAGTCGTAACGGTGATCGCCCAGCGTGCTCGCCGTTTCCGGATGCGTGGCCAGCAGCTTTTCGATAAAGACGTCGGATATTTTTTCGAAGCGCGCATCGGCTGGCGTGGCGGCGAACGTGCCGGTGGAAGCAAACGCGGCAGTGATGACCAAGGTCAGATGAGGCAGGAATTTGCGGGTGGGTAACACGCTTTGTCTCCGGAGTTTTTGTAGCCCGGGATTTTACTTGATTGCCTTTTTGGATGCGCTGGAGTCGATGTGTTGGGGTCAATGCGCCCTGGTGTTCACGTGTGCACGCACGAGTTCTCGTCACCCCCGCGCAGGCGGGGGTTCAGGTAGTTTTTGCTTTCTAATGACATTAACTTCAGCCCGGTCCCCCGCCTGCGAGCGGGCGACGGGGGAAGAGTGCCTCAATTTATCGAACATGTTCCCGCATTCAATCAATTCTGCGTGGCACAGGACGAAATCAACTTCTTGTCGCTCCCTTTCTAAGGATGCTCCGCCTCCAGCACGCTCGTCTGTCTGTGTACCAGGTAAATTCCACTGACGATGATCACCGCCGCGCCGATCAAGGTGGTACGGTCCGGCAACGTATGCCACAGGGACCAGTCCAGCGCCACGCCCCAGGCCAGCGCCGTGTATTCGAAAGGCGCGATGGACGAAGCTTCGCCGTGCTTGAAGGCCAGCGTCACCAGCAATTGCCCAAAGAAGCCGGCCAGCCCCAGACCGGCGATCACGAGCCAGTCCTCGGCGCGGATGGCGACCCAATGCGGCCAGGCCAGCAGGCCCGCGCCGACCGCCAAGGGAAATATCCACCAGAACACCATGCTCTCGCTGGAATCGGTGCGCCCCAGCATGCGTACCCAGATGGCCGACAAGGCATAGCCGGTGGCGCCCGCCAGGATACCCAGGCCTGCCGGTGAAAACATGCCGGCTCCGCTCGGCCGCAACACGACCAGCACGCCGCAAAAGCCTATGCCTATCGCCCACCAGCGCGAGGCATCGACGCGTTCTCCCAGCATCGGCACCGACAAGGCCGTAATCATCAGTGGCGCAACGAAGAAGATGGCATAGGTATTGGCCAGCGACAGCGTCTGCAAGCCGTAGGAAAACATCGCCAGCGTGGCGATTCCCACACTGGCGCGCGCGAGTTGCAAAGACCAGCGCACCTTGAACAGGCTGGGCGTGGCTTTACGCCACACTACATAAGCGCAGATCAGCGGCAGCGAAGACATGCCGCGCAAGGCCGCCACCTGCAGCGGCGGGTAATGCGCCGACAGCAGTTTCAAGGCCGAATCCATCAACGAAAACAGCATTACGGCGCCAATCATTGCAGTAATGCTGAGCAAGTAATGGCTGCGGCGATGTGAAGGATGCGCGGTGTTGGATGCCGTTGAAGTCATAAGAATTGGTTTTCTCGTAAAACACGATCAAAAAATGCCGCCTTCCTGCCATCCTGCCGTTTCTGCCCCTGTCAGGTTTTCCAGACCACTTGACCCGCAAAAATGGGGAATAATTGCGAAACACAAAATAACAGGACAGGGTGGAGATGATAGCAGGAGGCAATGACATGCAAGCCGACGAGCAAGCCATTCGGCAACTGGTTTTGAATTGGGGCAAGGCCACCGAGAACGGCGACACCGAGCAGGTGTTGCGCATGACGGCGGAAGACGCCGTCTTCCTCGGTGCCGGCGTGCCGCAGATGAACAAGAAAGACTTTGCCGCTGCATTCGCCGGCATCAAGCAGATGAAACTGCATGTGCGCAGCGACATCCAGGAAGTGAAGCTGCTGGGCGATTGGGCCTATTGCTGGAACAAGCTGACTGTGCAGATTCAGCAGCAGAACGGCGCAGCCGCCGGCAAGCCGACTGCACCGATCACGCGCGCCGGCAGTGCGCTCTCCATCTTCCGCAAGGAAAACGGCGCCTGGCTGCTGGTGCGTGACGCTAATATGTTGAGCGTGGTGACGCCTTAAAATCGGTTTAAGCTTCGGCGTCGGCGCGGATCATATCGACTGCCTTCTCCGCAATCGCAATGGTCGGCGCATTGGTGTTGCCGCCGACCAGGGTCGGCATGATGGACGCATCAACCACGCGCAAGCCTTGCAGGCCGTGCACGCGCAGGCTGGCGCCGACCACGGCCAATTTATCGAAGCCCATCTTGCAGGTGCCCACCGGGTGATACACGGTGTCGGTGCGCGCGCGCAGGATGGCGCGGATGTCGTCGTCGCTGTGGATGTCGGCGGTGTACATGTCCTTGGTCACATGTTGCGCCAGCGCCGGGCTGTTCAACAGCTTGCGTGTCATCTTGAAGCCCTTGACCATGGTTTCCAGATCGTCCGGGTCTTTGAAGAATGCCGGGTCGATCTCGGGCGCGGCCAGCGGGTCTTTGCTGAGCAAGCCGACGTGGCCGCGGCTCTTGGGCCGCAGCACGCAGACGTGGCAGGAGAAGCCGTGGCCCCAATGCAGCGTACGCGCATGGTTGTCGGCAATTGCGACCACGAAGTGCAGTTGCACGTCCGGTGCCGGCAAATTCGGATCGGTCTTGAGGAAGCCGCCGCCTTCGGCGAAGTTCGAGGTCAGCAAGCCACGCCGCTTCGAGATATAGCGCGCCAGCTCGCCGGTCATGCGTATGCTGCCCGGCACCGAGAAACCGATCAGGTCCAGGCTCTTGGCCTTGTAGGAGAAGATAAAGTCCGGGTGGTCTTGCAGATTCTGACCGACACCGGCCAAGTCGTGCAGCACGGGAATGCCATGCTGTTGCAGGTGCGCACCGGGGCCGACACCGGAGAGCATCAGCAGTTGCGGCGAATTGAATGCACCGCCCGCCAGCAGCACTTCGCGGCGCGCTTTCAGCGTCTTGGTTTGACCGCCCTGTCGGTACTCGATGCCGATTGCGCGCTTGCCTTCGAACAGGATGCGCGTGGCGACGGCGCCGGTCTGCACGTGCAGGTTGTTGCGTTTGCCAAGATGCGGAAACAGGTAGCCGCGCGCCGCGCTCCAGCGTTCGCCGTTCTTTTGCGTGACCTGGTAGATGCCTATGCCTTCCTGGTTCTCGCCGTTGAAGTCGTCGGTGATGGGATAGCCGGCCTGGCGCGCCGCTTCCAGATAAATGTCGTGAAAGGGATTGTCGGTGCGCAGTTGGCTGACGTTGAGCGGACCGCCCTTGCCGTGCAGCGGACCATTCAAGGTTTCGTTGTTCTCCGCGCGGCGGAAATAAGGCAGCAGCTCGTCGTACGACCAGCCGGCATTGCCGAGCGAAGCCCAGTGGTCGTAATCCCACTTGTGACCGCGGATGTAGACCATGGCATTGATGGCCGAGGAGCCGCCCAGGCATTTGCCGCGCGGCTGGTAGCCGAGCCTATTGGCCATGCCCGGCTGCGGCACGGTCTCGTAACCGTAGTTGTTGAGCTTGGTGGGCAGCATGGCGATCACGCCGGCCGGCGTATTGACGATGGCGCTGTTGCCGCCGCCGCCCGCTTCCAGCAAGCCGACCGTGACGGCCGGGTCTTCGCTCAGGCGTCCGGCCAGTACACTACCGGCCGAACCGCCGCCTACGACGACGTAGTCCACTTCTGTTTGGTCCATGTTCTCCTCCTTATTTTTTATTTTGTTGATGACACAATTCCCGCAATGCTTACATGTGTCTCAGGTGTCTATCAAATACGTCGCCCCCGCGTAGGCGGGGGCCCAGGTGGCATTTGTTTTTTCCTCAAACAACTTCAAGCTGGGTCCCCGCCTACGCGGGGACGACAAGCAATAGATAGCCTGGCTTATAGGAAAACTAGCCCGCATTCGCCTTCCTGAACTCCAGCGCCTCGTCATTCACCGGCTCGTCCAGCAGCATCTTGCGGTCACGCTTGTAATCGTTGAGCACCTTCCACGGCAAGTTCCTGCCCTGACGCGGAACGAAGGGTCTGGCGCGCAGCACGTAGCCGGACTGCAAGGCGCACCACATGCTTTCATTGGTGGCTTCACCCTCCGGCGCGCGCGGCGTGAAGGATTGGAACCCGCTTTGCGTGGTCAGTTGCAGCAGGCGGCAGAAATAGTTGCTGGCGATTTCGGCCTTGAGTGTCCACGACGCGTTGACGTAACCGAAAATCCAGGCCAGGTTGGGCAGGCCTTCGAGCAGCACGCCCTTGTAGGTCATGCGTTCGTTGATATGCTTTTCTTCACCGTCGACACGCAGGGCGATGCCGCCGAAGGATTGCATCTGCAAGCCGGTGGCGGTAATGATGATGTCGGCTTCCAGCTCACGCCCCGATTGCAGGCGCAGGCCCTTTTCGGTGAAACGCTCGATGCGGTCAGTCACCACCGAGGCCTTGCCGCGCTTGATGGCCTTGAACAAGTCGCCGTCCGGCACCGCGCACAGGCGCTCGTCCCAAGGGTTGTACTTGGGCGTGAAATGCGACATGTCCGCATGGCCGTCCAACTGTTTGCGCACGCTGTTGAGCAGAAAGGATTTGGCCTGCTTCGGATAGCGCTTGGCGATTTTATACGTCACTTGCTGGAACATGATGCGGCGCTGCCTTGCCAAGGCATATGCCCATTTTTTTGGCATGAATTTGCTCAAGACGCGCGCCAGGCCGTCAGTCGCGGGTAAAGAGAAGATGTAGCCCGGCGAGCGTTGCAGCATGGTGACGTGCTCGGCGTTATCCGCCATGGCCGGGACCAGCGTCACGGCCGTGGCGCCGCTGCCAATCACCACCACGCGCTTGCCGCTGTAGTTGAGGTCTTCGGGCCAATGCTGCGGGTGGATCACCTTGCCCTTGAAGGCATCGACGCCTTCGAAATCCGGTGTAAAACCCTGGTCGTAGCTGTAGTAGCCGGTGCAGTTGGCGAGGAAGTTGCAGGTGAACACATTTTCCAGTCCACTCGCCTCTTCGATGGCATGCACGCTCCAGCGGCAATCCTTGCTTGACCAATCCATGGCCGTGATCTTGAGGCCGTATTGAATCTTTTTGTCGACGCCGTATTCGCGCGCGGTATCGGCCACGTATTGACGGATGGACGGGCCGTCGGCCAGCGTCTGCAACTCGTTCCACGGACGAAAACCGTAGCCGAAGCTGAGCATGTCGGAATCGGAACGGATGCCGGGATAGCGGAACAGGTCCCAGGTGCCGCCTATGGCCTGGCGGCGCTCGAGAATGGCGACCTTCCAGTGCGGAAAATCGGTGACGACATGGCAAGCCATGCCGATGCCGGACAGGCCGGCGCCGATGATCAAGACGTCGTAGTGGTTTTGCGCGGGGTTTTGCATTGTTGTTCCAGTTAAAGTTCCAGGTTTCCTCACACGCTCAACCTAAACGCCCATATCGCGCTTGACGAAACCGCCATAGTTGACCGGCACCAGGCGCGACAGCCAGTCGACCAGCGTCGCCTTGTGTCCGGTGACGATCTTGCGTTTTCCTTGCGCGACGCCCCTGAGGATATTGGCCGCGCATTCTTCGGGAGGCGTGATCAACATCCTGTCGACCAAGGGCAGCATCTTGTGCTCCTGTTCGTCCGCCAGTTTGCACATGCGCGCCTTGGCGCCGATCTCGGTGCGGATGCCGCCCGGATGCACCGTGGTGGCCTGCACACCCGTGCCCTCCAGTTCGCTCCACAAACATTCCGTGAGGCCGCGCACACCGAACTTGGAGACGTTGTAGGCACCCTGTCCGGGGAAACCGATCATGCCGAAGATGCTGGAGATATTGACGATGTGGCCAGCGCGTTGCGCCAGCATGATGGGCAGGAAAGCCTTGACGCCGTAGATCACCCCCCATAGATTGATGCCGAGCTGCCATTCGAATTCCTCTATGCTGGAATGTTCTATGGTGCCCACCAGCGTGACGCCGGCATTATTGAACAGGTAGTGCACGCTGCCGAAGTCGCGCTTGACGTCTTCGGCATGCGCAAACACCTGCTCGCGCGAAGAGACGTCGAGTTTATAGCTACGCACCTCGCATTGTGATTGTGCCGCACGGCACATCGCCACGGTCTGCTGCAGGCCGCTCTCATTGATGTCCGAAATCGCCAGGCGTGCGCCCTGCGCCGCCAATTGCACGGCCAATTGGCGGCCTATGCCCGAACCCGCGCCGGTGATGACGGCGACTTTTCCCTGGAAAACGTTCATGCTTTGCCTTATTCAAAATGAGACGATGCGGTTTATACGATTCGAATCTCGCTGCTGCCGGGCAGTCTCTCGACCAATTCAGGTCCGGCCAGCATGGCAGGGGTGTAATAGCCGCCGGCCACTTCATGTTCTTTCAGCCAGCGCACCATGGCTACCGCGCCATACACCGTGAGCGCGTACACGCTCGCGGTTTCCACGCGGGCATTGCGCGTGACGCCTTCTGCATTGCGCACCTTGCCCCATACCGCCGTGCGCAGCATGGCGCGCTGTTCGGCGTCCGGGCCCTGCACGTGCTTGTCTACCCAGCGCAACAGGAAACGCTGCAGCCAGGCTTGACGGTAAATGCCGCGCGCCCAGTCGGTCCAGCGCGACAGGCGCGCCGTCTTGCGCGGCACGGCCACGTACACCTTGATGTTGGGAATGCCGGTGCTGGCGTAGGCGGTGGAAATGTCGCCCCAGGGCAACGTCATGGCCCATTTGCTGCCGAAGCCGAAATTGATCTTGCGCACGCGCCAGGCATTGGGCACTGTCACCAGCTCGCCGCCGCGCCGTATCTTGCCGCCCTCATGCAGGTTCTCGATCACGGTTTTGGTGGTGCCGGGGCTCAGGCTGCTGCTGGTGTCGAAGCCCAGCGTGAGGCTGGTGGCGTCGGGCAGCGCACGCTTCAACGCCACGGCCAGGCAGTCGGTCGGAATCACGTCGAAGCCGACGCCGGGGCACAGCACGATGCCCTTCTCGACGGCGGTCGCATGCAGGCTGCGCGCATGCTCGAACACCGGGAATTCGCCGGTGATGTCGAGGTAGTGCGCCTTCACCTGCAGGCAAGCAGCCATCATGGCGGCAGCGGTGCGCGAGAACGGCCCGGCACAATTGAGCACCAGTTCCATATCCGTCAGCGCGGCGAGCGTGGCAGCGCCGTCGCCGAGATCGAAGCGCCGCACCGGCAAGCCCAGTTCGGCGCCGAGTTCTTCGACCGCCGCACCGCGTCCGGCCAGGACGGGCCGCAGACCGAGGCGCAAGGCTTCAGCCGCGATCAAGCGGCCGCTATAGCCGTTGGCGCCATAGATCATCCAGTTCTGCACGTCTCCTCCTGTGGTGGAGTGATAGTTTTTTTGCCTTAATTTGACATCATTCAATGTCAGTTTTGCGCAAGTCTACATTTGACATCATGCGATGTCAATATTGCATAATATGAAACATTGAGTCAAGAGGCAATGCGCTTCCCTGTCCCAAACTGGGGCTTCCGAATACGCCAAGCAAACGTGTTCAGGGATTCAGCAGGTCCTGGATAATGGCCACCTTGGCGGGTGAGCCGATTTCGGCCCACAGGGCCTGGGCCTTGAGCAGATTGTCGCGCCGCCCCAAGCGTTGGCCGAGGTCCAGATTGGTGTCCGCCAGGACGGGCTTGTAGCCCTTTTGTTCCGCATCGATCAAGGCCTTGTGCCACAAGGCTTCCGCCTTGCCACGCTTGCCTTGCAACCAAGCCAGGTTTGCTTCAAGGCGCAGGCTTTCCACGCAACCATAATCCTTGATTCGCTTCGCATACCGCGTCGCGACGCGACAAGCCTCGGCCGCAGCTACCAGGAATCGATTGCGGCTTGCTTCTCGCCCGCTTTCTGCCAGCATCAACAGCACCTGGGCTTTTCCCATAATTGCCCAAGTAGCCAATGAACCACGCAGCAGACTGAGATCGATTGCGTCTATTTCGGCCGTCCATTTTTCGGCCTCGTCAAAATTTCCGATCATGATGTGACTGCGCGCCATCTCGCACAAGGCCGACACGGAGGATGAAACGTTTCCTGTCACTGCATAGATGTCAATCGCTGAACCCAATTCGCGAATAGCGCCTTCGTAGTCGCCATCCCAAATTGCAATGCGGCCATTGGTCATCTTGACGAAACTGGCGTTGTGAGGATCGAACGCATACTTCGCTTGGTCGTTTGTCTCTTGATTGAGACGACGGTACTGCGGATGACCAAGCTCCCGGTAAAACGCGACGAGCCCCCGAGTCGTCGTCGTCGCCCGTCCAAGATCTCCGGCCTTCACAAAAAGCTCTCTTGCCGAAATAAAATTTTCGACTGCCTCCGTGCCGAGGCCCATCAAAACCAGACAATTGGCGTATGCAACGTGGCAATTGGCGATGCTTGAAGTGTCGCCGGAATCTTTTGCGATGCGTAATGCCAATCGAAAACACCTCTCCGCAAACCTGCGCCGGCCCAAGAAGAAAAGCCCATAGCCGACCCCAATTAAGCTGACTGCGAATTCGCCGCAATTTTGATCGCCGCGTCCTATTTTGTATCCAATCGCCGTAACCAGAAAAAGTCTGTGCGGGTTACAAAAATAATCAATCCACCCTTGGTTAATTAAAATTTTCCTTATCAACGTTCGCTCACGTGATAATATTTCGCCACTTTGTGGGCTGTTTCGGTATATCGTCGCAAGCCAATTGGGCAGACATTGAATCAGCGTAGCAATCGTCTTGCGTGCGATTTCTTTCCGCCCGGTCGGCAACTTCACCCCCAAATGCCGCAGGCTTTTTTCGAAATACTGTGTCGCCTCCATCAGCTTTCCTGCGCCATACATCGCTTCGCCAATTTTTACATCGAGCACAGCACGTTCATACGGCGTGAACTTTAACGCCGAATGCTTCTCCGCCACCTCAATGGTTCGCTGATACAGTGCAAAGGCCTCTTCATTGGCCGACATGGCGCCAGCCTGGTCGGCAGCCTTCATCAAATACTCCTGCGCCTTCGTCCACTCCTGCGCTTGCGCGTAGTGGTAGGCCAAGATGGGATAAAACTCCTCAATCTTGGCAACGAAGAATTGCTCTATTGTTTCACCAATCCGTAGGTGCAGTTGCTTGCGCCGGGATTCCAGTAGACTGTTGTAGGTGGCTTGCTGAATCAGCGGGTGCTTGAACATGTACTCGATTTCGGCATGCCGCTCGACTTGATCGATGAACTGCGCCTGGACAAGCTTGGCCAGATCGACATCGAGCGTCACACCCTCATCCGCAACGACCTTCAACACCCGATGAAAGAAGCTGTGGCCGACTACAGCCGCGACTTTAAGCACTTGCTTGACCTCGTCTTCAAGGCGGTCGATACGCGCCAGGATCACGCCCTCAATCGAATTCGGCAAAGGCAGCTCCTCGATGCGGCTAGCGGCACGCCATTCTCCGCTGGCATCATCCCTGACGACGGCATGCGTGGCCTTGAGCATACGCACCATTTCGCCAACGTAAAACGGATTACCGCCCGCACGCGCGCTCAACAACTCGGCCACGTCTTGCGCCAGCCGCTCGCCGCCCAGCAGGCCGCCTATGATGCGCTGCACATCGTTACCACCAAGGGGTTTGAGTTGGACGCGGCGCACTGCCGTTCGCACACCTGCATCGTCGGCAATGGCCCTTTCAAGACGCGCCATGGCACCGGCCTGTTCGGGGCGGCTGGCAATCACGAATAATATGGGACTCGCAGGGGTCAGTTGCAGCAAGCTCAGCAGCAAGTCGGCCGACGAAGAATCAGCCCAGTGCCAATCTTCCAGGCAAACGGCCAGCGGCTGCTCCCGACTCAAACGCTCGAACAGCAGGTTTGCCGTGCGCGCCAACTGGAGTCCCATCGAAATCGAATCAATGGCACGCATGCGGCTTCCGAACGGTTCCGGCATATTCAGCGTAAGCAGCACGCCGACGAAGGGCGCCATCTCTTCGCCGGCCTCTCGCCCAAACAAAGAAGCCATACGATTGGAAAGCTTTTGCCAGCTCTGGCGCTCGCCGTCTTCTTCGGTGATGTTGAAACAGCGCCGGATCACTTCACGAAACGGCCAGTAGCTGAGCGTGCTGCCGAAGGAAAGGCTGGTACCTTCCACCCAGGCCAAATTTTGTCCGGCAGCGTATTGGCGAGTCTCGGCCAGCAAGCGTGATTTCCCCATGCCGGCTTCACCAACGATCATAAGGATGCCGCCCTGCCCCGCGGTCAGCGCATCGAGCGCGCTGCGCACCTGCGTCATTTCGGCTTGCCGCCCCAACAAGGGCAGTGTCGATTGTGCAGTACCGGCAGCGCGCTTCTTGCGCAGTGCGATCTCGTATACCAGGATCGGTTCACCTTTGCCCTTGAGGGTGCGTAAACCGAGTTTGCGGCATTCGAAATGGCCATCGATTGTGGTGGCGACGCCTTCGCTGCAGGCTATGCCACCCGGCGGCGCTTCGCTTTGCAAGCGAGCCGCCACGTTGGTGGTATCGCCGATGGCGGTGATCTCAGCGCGCTGGCCGCCACCCACCTTGCCGAACACCACCGTTCCCGTGTCGAGGCCCATGCGGATCTGCAGGCGCTGTCCGGCAGGTACGCTTTCCCAAGTCGCATTAGCGACCGCATCGCGGATGGCGACGGCTGCCAGCGCGGCGCGACGCGTGTGGTCTTCATGTGCGATGGGCGCGCCGAACAAGGCCATGAAGCCGTCGCCGAGAAACTTGTTGACGCTGCCTTCGTAGCGATGGATCCCAGCTATCGCAATACCGAAGAATTCGTTGAGCAGGCGGTGCATGCGGTCTTCGCCAAGTTTCGCGGTTAACTCGGTCGAACCGACCACGTCGCAGAACATGACGGTAACTTGCTTGCGTTCGTCGCTGAGAGAGGAATTCGCGGGAGATGACTTGAGCGCTGCCGCGTCACCGCGCAAGGGCGTGCCGCATTCGCCGCAGAATTTGTTACCTGACGGGTTATCGAACTCGCAGTGAACGCAGAGCATGGCGTCGGCCTAGGTTGACATCGAAATGCCGCCCCAGCCTGCCGTGACCGACAGCACAAAACTTGGTCAACGCCGGAACGTAAAACCTGGTGCAATGCCGGTCATGCTGCCATGGGATTATTAATAAAGCAACATCGTTTTAATGAGTTGCCGTACATCAAATCAAGGAATCAGGGAGTGGCGGCAGTTGGCGCCGCCACGGGTAAATGTCGCGCCACGGTGATCCGCTCTCGCAGTTGCAGGAAAGGTCGCTCCACCGCCAGGTAAAGTGCGGACCCGGCAAGGAAAGCCGCTCCGAACGCCAACAGCGCCAACTCAGCACCACCGAGGCCGTGCGCACTGCCCGCCATTTTCACAGCCTGAAACACCATCTTATGGCTCAGGTACAAGCTGTAGGCAGCCGCGGCTAGGGTCGCTGCACCGGGTACCGGCAAACGGCACAACAGGCTGCGCGGCTCGGCGCCAGCCGCCACGATCAGCGCGATGCTCGCCGCCAGCAAGGGATAGCCGAACACGGCCGGCCAGAATTGCGCGATCTGGTCATCGAAGAACCATGCGGTTCCAGCCACGCCAGCGATGCCGAGAGCAGCCAGCCAATTCGGCCGCACCGTGAACCGCTTCCACCATTGCGGGCGGAGGATTCTGACGGCGGCCAACACCACGCCGGCCAGCAAACCGTCGAGCCGGCTCCAGGTCGGGTAATAGATGTCGGACATGTAGGCGCGCCAATCAATCCCGTCATCCAGTGTAAGAGTCGGGTCGGCCACGTAGTGCAGCCAGGCATAGGCACGCACTGCCACGCCGAACAGCAGCACGCCACCCGCTATCAAGGCAAACTTGCGTGCACTGGGCTTGCGTGCGCCGAGCATCACGATCAAGGGGAACACCAAATAGAACTGCTCTTCCACGCACAGCGACCACGCATGCGAAAACGCAATCCCCGGCCCGGCGTGGATGAACAGGTTTTGCGTGAAGGTAAGGAATTGCCACAACGGCTGGATAAAGCTCTGCTCGCGCCACGATGGCAGCAGGAAGTAGACCGCCAGCATGACGGCGAAAGCCGGCACCGTGCGCAACAAGCGGCGTTGGAAAAAGCGCAGGTAGTCGGGCGCATCGCCGCGCACAAAAGGCTGGAACAACTGCCCGCCGATCAGGAAACCACTGAGAACGAAGAACAGGTCGACGCCCATCCAGCCGAAGGCGATGAAAGGATTGTCACGCGGCAGCAGGCCGTAGAGGCTGGAGTGGTAGACCATTACCCACAGGATGGCGCAGGCGCGGATGAAGTCGAGGCCAGGGTAGCGATTGGAGCTACGCGAAGGTACGCTCAAGGGAAGTTCGGACAAGATTAGTTCGGTGATAAATGGTTCATTTATTTAGACAATCGACGACATCGCTGCTCCGTCATTCCCGCGCATCGGATGGCCGCCCCGCAGTAATCCATCGTGAGCATGGGCGCACAACCGCCTTATGGGTTCCCGCCTACGCGGGAACGACGGGGAAAAATAGTCGAAGATATGAAAGTGTGCGGCCGCAATTGACAGCTTCAACGTGCCTTATCGCACGTAAGCGGCAATAGTTCCCTACCCCACCGTCCCCCGCGCCCGAATCCGCGCACGCCACTCACCTAGCGCCGTAAGCGCGCCCTGAAACTCGCGTTCGATCAAATCAGCCTCGGCGTTGGTGATTACGCCGTCGAGCAAGGCATCCGACACCACTTCAGCCACGCTGCCGACCTGGCTCATGACGCGGCAGACGGTTTGCGACAAGTCGTCGGTGTTCACCGTTTCCGGTTCCGGCACCACGAAGGCGGCCATGTTGTGGCGCGCCAGCAAGGCGTGGATGGGCAGCAAGGCGTCCTTGACGCTGGCTTCATAGCATAGCTCGACGATCTGCGACATTTCCTCGAAAGACGGGTAATGCGTATCGATGCCGGGCGCCAGCTTGTTGCGCAGCACGTTGACCGACACGCCCATGCGCTCGGCCAGCGCTTCCAGGCCGCCGGGATAAGCGCGCGCCACCTTGTACAAGGCGTCGTGCTGGTTCATGTCCGAGTATCTGCGGGTCATGGTGAATTCTTCCATTTATTACCGATGCGGGGCGCGCAGCGGATGACTATGCTTCTTCCAGGTCGCAGCCATTGTACCGAAATCGGTGTGGCTACCACCGGCAAATCTGGGAGAAAAATAATGAAAGTATTCAAAGTCCTGTTGCTGGCCCTGCTGCTGTGCGGCCCGGCATGGGAATCGGCTCAAGCCGGCATACACGTATCCGGCATGGGCCGCGCCGGTTCTTCGTCTGCCCTGCGGGGCGGCTTTTCTTCGCAAAAGAGCATGGCGCAGCACGCGGCACCGACCGGCAGTGCTCAACGTACTACGTTCGGCTCCTTCGGCGGCGCCGCTGCTTCCGGCCCGGCCGGTAACTCCGCCTTATCGAAAGACTTGAATGTTGGTAGCGCCAATGCCAATGCACTCAATACCTACGATGCCCGGAACAAGGCACAGCGGGCTACCCAGGGCGCCGTCGGTGCGCCAGCTCCCGCTTATGGACCGGCTCCGGTCTACGTGCCGCAACCGGTGATCGTGCAGCAGCATAGCGGCTTTTTCTCCAGCCCCTGGCTGTGGTTCTGGATGGGCCATTCGATGAACCAAGACCGCGTGGTGGTGGTGAACAACGGCGCTAACGGCAACAACGGCACTGCCGGCACTGTCAATCCCGCCGCCAATCCCGCCACCAACCCTGTTGCCAATAGCGGCCAAGTCGATGGCGCCGTACCGGCAGTGGCCAATCTGCAAGATCAGCCTGCTCCTTCGCTGCTGCACAGCCTGCTCAAGACCCTGCTGTGGGCCGCGTTGACTACCGCCATCATCTGCGCCGCCGTGGTGTATTTCGCCCGTCGCGCCGTCCGCCGCACCAATCACTACACGCTATAAGGAATGCCATGAGCTGGAACAACGCAACGAGCTATGTACGCGATATTGTCAACAAGCGCGCCGCCAAGCACGGCCTGTATGAATCGCAAAGCAATGAGGACCGTGACCTGCCGCTGGGCGTACGCATAGGAGCCCTGGTCACGCTGCAAAAAGCGCCTTTCATCGAAGCCGCGCTCAACGGTTCGCTGATCACCGAACCGGAAGGCAACGCCCTGCCGATTCGCGCTGTCAGCCGCGTGCATCTGAATTTGAGCGGCAAGCTGTACCGCTACTTCCTGCATACCGGTGACGACGACGAGCAACAGACATATTTGCAAGTGCTGCTCGACGCACACGGCAATGTGACCGAAGTGCTGTATTGCACACAGTTGACACGCATCGTGCCGGAAAGCGCGGAAGATCAGGATGCCTATATGGGCTTGTCTGGCGCCGGTCTGGGTGACTCCACCTATACCTTGTGGCGCGCGCAACTGGCAGAACTGGGTGCTGCCGAGGCCGACCTGGCTGCCGCCTTCGGCACATCCGACCAGCTCGTCTACAGCCGCGACGCCGGCGATCCCGCGCAAGCCTTTGTTGCCCCCTTCACCGGCCACGAAACCCGCATCGACGATGCCGCCGGCGAGCACGGACTGGCGCAGCGGCTCCATTTCATGCCTTACGCCAGGAAGATGGGTAGCGGGCGCGAATACCTGCTGATCGCCACCGAGATCGTCGACAGTCGCGACGGTGATGCGTCACGGCGCGCGATCCACGTCGATTTCACCATTGCGATTCCGCTCGATGTGAATCGCATTTCTATCCAATAGTTTCATCCACTCACCAGAAGAGGAATGCCATGAGCAACATGAACGGCTGGGGCCTGACCACCCGCTTGATCTCCAAACATTTCAGCGCGCTGGGCGACAAGGTGTCCGAAGCCATCGCCAACTTCGACCCGGAAACGGCCACCGAAGCCGACCGCGACCGCCTGGCCGCCGCCTTGCGCGAAGCCGCGCAAAAGCTGGCGGCGGCGCGCTCTTCCTTCGATCGCGAACACGGCGACGTGGAAAAGCTGCGCGCGCTGATCGCCAACGATGAAAAGGCCTCGAGTACGCTGGCCGACCGCCTGGCCGCCGGCCAGATCGCCGAAGCCACCGTCGCCCTGTTCTGCGACGAGCTCGAAGCGAACAAGGCCAAGCTGCCGATGGAAATGCGGCAGGAAACCGACGCCAAGGCTTACATGGACGAGCTGCAAAAGATCGTCGACGCATTCGCCCAGCAACTGGCCGAATTCGACCGCGCCGCCAAGCAGGCACTGCAAAAGCTGGCCGCCGCCAATGCGCAAAAGGATTTGCAGGAACTGCGCGCCGAACGGCAAAGCCAGTTGGCCAGCCTGAATGGTTTGCAAAACCATTCGACGGCGCTCAACGCGCTAGCGCGCCGCGCCGAAACCGTGAGCAATCAGGCGGCCGGCATGAAGATCGTGGCCGATATTGGGCAGAAGCCGCTCGATCAGCAAGCCGAGATTGATGCGATCCGCAAGTCGGTGAACGAACCGAACGTGCAGGGTGAGACGACTTTGCAGAGGTTGCGGCGCTTGTCGGGGCAGGTGGCGGTTGCGGCTTGATACTGCCTCCCCCGCGTGTCTCCCCCGCGCAGGCGGGGGTCCAGGCAGCTTTTATTTTCTACTTCAACCTGGGCCCCCGCCTACGCGGGGGCGACGAAGGAGGAATGTCACAACTCACCCGACATATCCCGCATTCGATCGCCCCCACGAATTTTGAGTCTCCGGCTGCCTGAGCGGCAACCAAACCCGAAACGTACTCCCCACTCCCGGCGCGCTGTTGACCTCGATGCGGCCGTGGTGTTTCTTGATGGTGGCGAAAGCGAATGATAGACCCAGGCCAGCCCCCTTGCCGCCGGTCTTGGTGCTGAAGAAGGGGTCGAAGATGCGGGCCAAGTTGTGTTCTTCTATGCCGACGCCGGTGTCGGCGATATCGACCCAGACTTCTTCGCCGCTGTGGCCCGAAGAGATGCGGATTTCGCCCTTCTCTTCGATGGCTTGGTTGGCGTTCAACAGCAGGTTCATGAACACTTGCATCAGCTCGATCGGGCGGCAGGCGACGGCGGGTACCTCGGCGTAGTTTTTGACCAGCCTGGTGTGTTCGCCGAACTGTTCGGCCAGCATGGCGGCCACGTCGTCGAGCAGGCTGTTGACAACAGCAGCGCGCCAGACCGGTTCGCTCAGCGAAGACAGATCATGCAGGGCATGCATGTAGCCTTCGGTGTGTGCGAGTTCGCTGCGGCTTTGTTCGATTAGCTGCAACATCTCGCGCGCGGAAGGACTGGTCTCCATTTCCTGCTTCAGCAGATTTTCCAGCTTGCCCAGGTCTTGCTGCAATTTTTCCAGCGGGCGCGCAAGCTGGCGCGCCACGCCATTGGACAGCATGCCGATCGACACCGTCTTGGCGTCGCGGTGCATCTGGATCTTGGCCTGCTCCAGGCGCTTGTGCGCGCTCTTGAGTTCGGCGTACGCGTCTTGCAGCGTGCTTTCGGCCTGCTGGCGCACGGCCGCTTCGCTGCGCAGCTTCTGGTTTTGCCGGTTCAATTCGACTTGCGTGAGGCGCAACGTCAGGTGGGCCGAGACGCGCGCCATCATTTCGTCGATTTCAAACGGCTTGGTGATGTAGTCGACGCCGCCGGCCTTGAAGGCTTCAAGGCGGTTTTCGGCATCGTTGAGCGCGGTCATGAAAATGACCGGGATGTCGCGCGTGGCGATCTTGGATTTCAGCTCGCGGCAGACTTCGTAGCCGTTCATGCCGGGCATCATGACGTCGAGCAGGATGAGGTCGGGCGCACTGGCGGCGGCGCGGCGCAGACCCTCTTTGCCGTCTTGGGCGACGACGACGTGCAAGCCGTGCTGCTCGAGCAGCTCGACCGCCACCATCAGGTTGGCCGGCGTATCGTCCACGATCAGGACTGTTGCGTCAGCCTCTTTTTCG
Source organism: Burkholderiaceae bacterium (assembly GCA_019232795.1). Classification (GTDB taxonomy): domain Bacteria; phylum Pseudomonadota; class Gammaproteobacteria; order Burkholderiales; family Burkholderiaceae_D; genus PKWO01. The sequence continues at coordinate 94,283 of JAFANH010000027.1, read as the reverse complement.
CTCATGAGGTGCCCCTTGAAACGATAGCGGAGACCTATCGGTAGACAGGTTTCCTTACGTCTCGATTATGGTAGCACTCCTCCTGATTTCAAGCTGACGCGCAAATTGCCTGTCTGATTGCTGCAACAATCAAGGCAACGCTGAGCAAGTCGCTCGCGCGCCACGCATCCCCGATTTGGGCGATCTGCGGCGTTGCGAATCCTCGCCATAGCCTGTGCTATGGCTGTGGTTCGCGCCTTGCATCTCATCCCAAATCGAGGCGCGTGTCATCGCGGGACTTATTCAGTGTCGCCTTACTGCTGCACAAACACCGCCGTGGTGCGCGCCGGCACGCTGAACACGCCGGCCGCGAAGCCCGCATTCTTCACCACCACATCATTGCCGCCTGCCTGCAGCGGATGCAAGACCACATTGCTCGCTGCATAACTTGCCAGTGTGAAGCTCTGCCCTAGCTTGTTGGCATTGAACAGCACCACGATGCTCTTGTACTTGCTGTCGCCGCAGCCGGCCGCGCCAGAAATGCGCATCACGATCAGGCCCCGCTGCTGCGCGCCCTGGTCGGGGAAGCTGACGCAGCTGTTGACCGCCGCCGCCGTCTTGAGGCGGAACATGGACGTGTCTTGCCGCAGGCGCAGGAAATCCTGGAAGGCCAGCGTGGCGTGGTTGCTGTCTGTGGGGCCGGTTGCCAGCCCCGTATTGTTCAGCAAGGGCGTCATGGTAGCCAGGTTGGCGGCGTTGTTGCCGGTGTTTTGCGGCGGCGCGCCGACCGCCCAGTTATTGGTTGCGCCAGTCCAGTCTATGCGGTTGAAGTAGTCGCCTGCATTGAAGCTGTTGCTGTCCATGGACTTCGAGCGCAGCAAGTCGTCGCCGGCGTGGAAGAAAGGTACGCCCTGGGCCAAGGCTACCAGCGACAGGCCGACCACTTGGGCGCGCGCACGGTCGGCAGCACTGGTAGTAACCGGGTGCTTGTATTGGCTGGCGTCAAACACGGTTTCGTTGTCGTGCACCGAGATGTAGGCGATGTTTTCCTGCGGCGCGGCGGTGTAGCCGGTGTCGGCGCCAAAGTAGTCGACCTGCGCTCCGGTGGTCGTGGCGTTGAGCGGGAAGCTGGCGAGATTGCCGGCCAGGCCGACGCTGATGCGGTTTTGCAGCAGGAACAGGCATTGCTGCTGGGTCAGGCTGCCGCTGCCGCACCAGCTGATGTTGGCGCCGGCGGTGCTGCAACTGGAGCCGTCGTTGTTGTCGTAGCACAGGCCGTTGATGAAGCCTTGATGCGTGACCATGGCGGCGCCGCTGTCCATCGGGCTGCCGCCGCGTGTAGCGTCGCGCAGGCGGTCATTGAAGCTGCCGATGCCGGTACCGGCCATATTGGCTTGCTGGGCGTTGACGAAGTTCAGGCCGTTTTGCGTCCAGCCCTCGCCGTACAGGTAGACGCCCGGGCCGCTTGCCGTGCGGCGGCCGTCGGCCAGCGCCACGGCGTTGAGCGCGCTTTGCGCGTCCAGCATCACTTGCTTGGGCAGCAGGCTCATGATGTCGAAGCGGAAGCCGTCCACCTTGTACTGGTCGGCCCAGCGCACCAGCGTGTCGATCACCAGCTTTTCGGTCATGGCGTTTTCGGCGGCGAGGTCGGCGCCGGCGTAGGACTGGTCGGTGACGTTGCCATTGGCATCGAGCCGGTAGTAGTAGCCGGGCACGATCTTGTCGAGGATGGAGACGTTGCCCTGGCCGCTGGCCGGCGTGTGGTTGTACACCACGTCCAGGATCACGCGCAGGCCGATGCCGTGCAGGCCCATGACCATGTCGCGGAATTCGCGCACGCGCGCACCGCCGTCGGCGGCATTGCTCGAATAGCTGCCTTCCGGCACGCCGTAGAAGATGGGGTCGTAGCCCCAGTTGAAGCAATCCGTATTTTGCGTGGCGATCACCGCTTGCTCGGCCGTCAGGCTGGCGCCGGTGGCGGCCGCGATGGCGGGCGTGGCGCAATGGACCTCATCGATGCTGGCGAATTCGACCGGTGGCAGCAGGTGCACGTGGGTGAGGCCAGCTTGCGCCAGCGCGGCCAGATGCTTCATGCCGCTAGTGGCCCCCGCATTGGCGAGATTGAAGGCCTCGTATTTGCCGACCATGGCCGACGCCACGCTGGAGTCGTTGGCCGAAAAGTCGCGGATGTGCAATTCATAGATGGCGCTGTCGGTGCCGTCCAGTGTAGGCGGCAAACCGGTCTGCACGTGCTTGGTCCAGCCCGAAGGCATGGCCGGCGCATCGGCCAGGTTCAACACCATGGCATTCAGGTTGCCGGCGCTGGTGCCGACGGTGGTGCTGTCGAGCGCGTTCAACGACACCGCATAGGGATCGGCAACGGTGTTGGTCACTACGGTGTTATTGGCATAGCGCGAATACACGGCGACGGCATAGCTGTAGTACTTGACGTTAGTCCAACTGCTGTCGGCGGCTGCATAACGCCAGATGCCGCTGGCCGGATCCATGCTCATGGCCACCGTCGATGACGGTGTGGTCGCGCTGGCGCTGTCGAAGACATTGAGCTTGACCGACTGTGCCGTGGGTGCCCACAAGGCGAAGCTGGGCACGTCGTTGCTGAAGGACAGGCCGAGCGCGGCAGATTGCGCGCGAGGCGCGTAGACCGCATCGAGCAGCGGCGCCAGTTGCACTTGCGTGCCATCGACCGCTTGGCCATTGCTCGATTCGACGACGGCAATTTCGCCGCTGACAATGCTATTCAACTGCGCCTGGCTGAAGGGGGTCAGCTTTAGCACCGCGGCACCGGCGTATTGCGGATATTTGGCCTGCAAGGCCGCTGACAAGCCGCCGAAACCGGCCGACGACACACTGAGCGGATACGCAGTGGCCGAGCCATTGGCACTGCTGCTCACTGCACTGAGGCCACCGTTGGGGGCTGCCAACAACTGGTAGCTGTTGCCGGTGTTGGCCCCAGGCCAGACCAGCGTATCGGCCGCCAGCCACACGGCACGCGCGCCGCTGAGGCTGACGCTGCTGCTGGTACTGCCGGCACTACCGCCGCCATACGCGCCTGCGCCACCCCCGCCTCCCCCACCGCAGGCGCTGACGGTGAGCGTGGCTGCAACAATCAATGTTGAGACGACGCCACGAACGAATTGGCCAAGGATGGGGATGGCTGGCATGCTGGTCTCCGTCATTTATTGTTTTAAGTAGTAAAACTACATATATTTCGAACAATACGGCAAAGTCTTAGACTGGTCAATTGCCAAGCGAATTCCAGCGTCCACACTACATATTCTCTACAAATGTAGCAAAACAACTTACACAAATCCCGAATCTCGACAACACCTATGCAATGTGAGTCTGCAACAACCATTGACTCGGGACCAACCGGAACGGTCCGCTTTAAGGCATACTACCGCCCTACCCGCGCACAAGAACAACGAGTGATCGATGAGTGACACCGCGATACAGCAACACCAGAAAAGCAGCCTTCCCGCATTAACTCTCGCCGCCATCGGCATCGTCTACGGCGACATTGGCACCAGCCCCCTGTATAGCTTGCAAACCGTGTTCGAAGCGGAGCACGGCCTGGCGCTCAATCCGCTCAACCTGTTCGGCGTGATTTCGCTGATCTTCTGGGGCCTGACGCTGATCGTCACGCTCAAGTACGTGACCTTGATCCTGCGCGCCAACAACCGCGGCGAAGGCGGCATCATGGCCTTGATGGCGTTGGCCAAGACTTCGGTCGGCAAGGCTTCGCGCTGGTACATCCCGCTCACCATCATGGGTTTGATCGGCGCCGCGCTGTTCTATGGCGATTCCGTGATCACGCCGGCCATTTCGGTGCTGTCCGCCGTCGAAGGCCTCGAGGTGGCGACGCCTTTCTTCAAGCCTTACGTGGTGGCCTTGACCGTGGGCGTGCTGATCGCGCTGTATTCATTCCAGTCGCACGGCACCGGCGGCATCGGCAAGTGGTTCGGCCCGGTGATGACGATCTGGTTCGTGGCGCTGGCGGCCATGGGCGTGATCAATATCGGCAAGGCGCCGCAGATCCTGTCCGCCGTCAATCCCTGGCATGCTTTCGTTTTCATCAGCGCCAACCCCTGGGTGGCGTTCGTCGCCCTGGGCGCCGTGGTGCTGGCCTTCACCGGCGCTGAAGCGCTGTACGCCGACATGGGACATTTCGGCAAGGAACCGATCCGCACCGCGTGGTTCTTCATCGCCTTCCCTTCCCTCGCACTCAACTACCTGGGCCAGGGCGGCTTGCTGCTGACCGACCCGAGTACGGCCGACAACCCGTTCTACCACCAGCTCGGCGCCTGGAGCGTGTACCCGCTGGTGGCGCTGGCCACTGCGGCCACCATCATCGCTTCGCAGGCCACTATTTCCGGCGCCTTCTCGATGACCCGCGAAGCGATCGCGCTCGGCTATATGCCGCGCATGCGCGTGACGCACACTTCGGTCAGCGAGATCGGCCAGATCTACATCCCCGCCATCAACTGGACGCAGATGATTGCGGTATTGCTGGCCGTGGTCGGCTTCGGCTCCTCGGCCGCGCTGGGCGCCGCCTACGGCATTGCGGTGACCGGCACCATGGCGGTGACCACGGTGCTGACCTTCTTCGTGATTTTCTACGGCTGGAAATACAACCTGTTCCTGAGCTGCGCCGCCACCGTTTTCTTCCTGATCATCGACGTTTCCTTCTTCTCGGCCAATGCGCTCAAGATCACGCACGGCGGCTGGTTCCCGCTTTCGCTCGGCGCCGTGGTGTTCCTGATCATGGCCACCTGGAAGCAAGGCCGCCAGCTGGTGTTCCGCAACCTGCTGATGCACGCGATTCCGCTTGAAGGTTTCCTCGATTCGCTGTTCAAGGCGCCGCCCGAGCGCGTGCCAGGCACCGCCATTTTCCTGCGCAGCGAAACCGACGGCGTGCCGCACGCGATGCTGCACAATCTCTCGCACAACAAGATCCTGCACGAGCGCATCGTATTCCTGACCATACACACCGCCGACGTGCCCTGGCTGCCGCCCGCAGAACAGGTAAAGATCGCCGACCTCGGCCACAACTGCTTCCAGCTCGACGTACACCTCGGCTTCAAGGACGAGCCCGACATTCCGAAAGCACTGGAACTGTGCAAGGACAAGGGCATGGAATTCGAGATGATGGAAACCTCGTTCTTCATCGCCCGCCAGACCCTGATCGCCGGCCCCGGCGGCGGCATGGCCTTGTGGCGCGAGCACTTGTTCGTCGCCATGTCGCGCAACGCGCGCGGCGCGGCCGACTACTACCGTATTCCGCCGAACCGCGTGATCGAACTGGGTACGCAAGTCCAGATCTGACGCTTCTCCAACCGCACTCCCCGCCGCGGGGGTGCGCAGTGTGAATCCGAAATGCAGAACGAGCGAGGGTTCTGCATCGCCCTTCTTTCCCGCTTCAGTTTCCCTCGCATACACGACCTTATCGGCTCACGCTGGCATTTTGGTCAACGACGCTCTGTGCCTATGCACTTCCGCAGAACGGAGTAATATTTCCACATAGAAATTATATTCTTGAAAAAATGTCACCAAACCGCGAAGCGGTGGTGTAACTTGCAGTCTGCTGTAGAACAAGAAGAAGGGTTCCATGGCGAGGTTCCTGCATATCGATACGGCACCCATGGCGAACGGCAAGAGCCGCCGCCTGATTGCGATCGCCTGGCTATGGGTGGCGATCGTGGTCTTCCTGCTGGCCTTTACCTATTGCTCCATCAGCGTATTGTCGGCTGTGCGCGCCTATATCGGCGGCGAGAGCCTGTGGTCGAAGGCGCAGAAGGATATGGTCTATTCGCTGGCCCGCTACGCCCGTTACCATGACCAATCCTATTACGACAGCTATCTGCAGTCGCTCACCGTCATTCACGGCGACCGTCAGGCGCGGCTGGAGCTGGAGAAACGCAATCCCGATCTGAAAATCGCCGCCGCCGGCCTCATCCAGGGGCGCAACCACCCTGACGACGTGGATGGCATGATCAGCCTGTTCCGCAATTTCCGCGGCGTCTACGAAATCAACCAGGCCGTCCTGATCTGGACCGCTGCCGACGCGGACATCGATCAACTCGTCGGCATTGCCGAGCACCTGCATGCCGCGCTCGAGGCCGGCACCCTGGACGACGCCGGTACCCGGGCCTACCTGGAACAGATCTTCGAACTGAACAAAAGCCTGGTGCCGCGCGAAGAGGATTTTTCCTATACCCTGGGACGAGCCGCGCGCAAGCTGCAGGCCGTGCTGCTGTTCATGATGTTTGCCGTGGTTTCGGTGCTGCTGTTGGCGGCGTATCTGTTTTCGCGCCGCGTGGTGCGCCAAAGCGAACGCGTTCAGGGCGCGTTGCTCGAGGGCGAAAAGCAGATGCGCGAATTGCTGCAGTTTGCGCCGCTTCCTATCGTCATCGTGCGCATTGCCGACGAAGCGATCGTCTACGCCAACGACCATGCGCTCGCCCAGTTCAAGGTCGCGCCCAATGCCCTGCATCGTCTGCAGGCGCGCCGCTTCTATGTGCGCAAGGGTGATCGCAACCAGTTGCTGGCCGCGTTGCGCATCCAGGGCAGCCTGCGCGACCGGGAGGTGCTGCTGCGCGATACCGAGGGCACGCCTTTCTGGACGTTGTTTTCCTCGCAGCGCATCTCCTACAACCGCCAGGATTGCCTGCTGATTGCGCTATCGAACATCGACGCGCGCAAACGCGCCCAGCAGGAACTGGCGCACCGCGCCTTCCATGATGAACTGACCGGTCTGCCGAACCGCGCCATGTTCATGGACACCTTGCGCAACCTGTTGGCAAAAGCCGACCCCGCCGGCACTGCGTTCGCCATTCTCTTCATCGACCTCGACCGCTTCAAGCTGATCAACGACGAACTCGGGCACGAAACCGGCGACCACCTGCTGCAGCAGGTAGCCACGCGCCTGGCGGACAGCGTGCGCCAGGGCGACATCGTGGCGCGCCTGGGCGGGGACGAATTCGTCGTGCTGCTGGAAAATTGCCGGGACATGGAAGCGGTGGCGCGCACTGCCGGCAAGATCCTCAATGCCATGGAACCCGACTACCATCTCGAGGGACACGTCGTGAACGTCACCACCAGCATAGGCGTGAGCTGCTACCCGCAAGACGGCGCCGACCTCAACACCCTGGTGAAAAACGCCGACGTCGCCATGTACCGCGCCAAGGAAAGCGGGCGCAACAATGCGCAGTTCTACGGCATGATGCACCACCATCATGAACAGCCCGATGGAACCGAAGGGGGGCTAGGGCCATTTCCATAGCTTTTAAGAAGCTCTAACAAAATGTGTCTGGCTAGGCGCTACGACGCAGACAGTACATGACGTACGGCGAGGAGTAGCAACAACGCCAGGCGCATTTTGTTTGAGCTTCTCAGTGTTTCATCACCACCAGGCCGGTAACCCCAATGGCCGGCGTAAACGAGGAAGCACTGAGCGTGCCGCCGGCCATGCTGTAAAGCATCACTGCGCCTTGGGCGCCCGAAATGAAGTGTCCCTCCAGCGAGCCGACCGTCTGCCCGCTGCACGAAGCCCCGCTGCACGTAACCGTGGTAGCGACGCCGTTGATGCCGTTCTGCGAAGTTCCGGTCTTGAAGTCGGCGCCGGTGAGCGGGATATTGTTCGCGGTCAAGGCCCAGGAGCTGGTGTTGGTGGACGCGTTGAAACTGACGTTAATGCCGGCGTTGACCTTGAGGTTGGCGAAGTCGGCATTGAGCGTGGCCGAGGTCAATGTGCCGACATTGCCCCTGAAATCGGTCGGCGAGGTATTGCCCGCCACGGTGTAGGTGGCAGTGCCGCTGGCCGGCATGGCATTGAAATCGGATGTCAGGACCGAGGTGTCGACCCAATGGACGCTGCGGTTGCTGTTGTCTATCGTGCCCAGCAAGGTGGAGCCGTCCGGGGTGTAGACGTCGATCGTGCCGCCGGCCCAGCGCCCCCAGGAAACCGTGATGCCGCCTATGGAAGTCGAACCGACGTCGGCATTGACTGCGGTGCCGATCTTGACGGCAGCCAATTGCGGCGACTGCGGCGACGGCACGGTAACCGATGAATTCGCCGCCGTATACCCGGCGGCCTGGCCGAGGAAGGCGGTCAAGCCGGCTGAGCTGTCAACCACGTCGGCGGGCGCCTGCTGCCCGCCGTTGATGTTGCCATGATATTGGGGAGGCGGCGTGCCGCCCGCGCCCAGCAAATTACCCAGGTCGTTCCAGCCGTCTTCGGTGCCGACCGCACGAAACGGCGTATTGACATTCTGGGTAGGCCCGGAGAGCGCGGCCACGCCCTGGATCAGGTTGTAGGCATTGGTGCCGGCCGGCGGCGGCACACCGAAGTCCTGCACGGCATATTCCAGCGCGGCGCCATTGAGGCCGGTGCCGGTAAGGTAGCCGTTCATGGTGCCGAGTACAAAGCCGGTGGGAGTAGGCGAGCTGCTGACGTTCACGCCATTCTTGGTGACCGAGACGGAGCTGAAACACTTTGACGCGCAATTGGTGTAGGCATTGAACTGCCCATCACCGTTCAATTGCATGGTGCCGCTTTGCATGGTCCAGCTGTTGCCGCCTATGGAGAAGTTGACATCGGCGGTGGCGGTTTGCAGCCCGAAATTCACGTTCAGGGTAGCGCCACCCAAGGTGCCGACGTTGCCCGACAGGTCGGTCGGATGGGTGCCGCCCAGCAGCGTGTAATTGGCGGTGCCGGTCAACACTTGAGACAGGTAGCTGGGCGTGGGCGCAAGGCCTGTGATCCAGTGCAGGCTGGCGCTGCCCAGCGTGACCGATTCGTTTTGCGTGCCGCCGATGACGAATGCGCCCGAGGAGTTGTTGGCGCCATAGCCCGAGTTGCCGCTGGCGTCAGTGCCGTAGTACTGCGCGCTGCCGCTGACTTGCCCGCCCTGCCAACGGCCCCAAGCCAGGCCGGTGGCCGCATCGCTGCCGAAATCGGTCATCGTCGAACCGCTTTGCGTTGCAGTGACCTGCACATTGCCCGCCCCGGAACCGATGTTGAGGCCGCCGACGTTTTTGCTGCTGCCGCTGTAAGTGAAGCCGGTCAGATTGCCGCTGGCGTCACGGCTCAGATTCAGGCCGGGGCCGCCCAAGGTCGGCGTTTGCGGGAAGGATGGACCGCCCGTGGTATACGGATAGACCAACAGCACTTCGTTGTAGACGGCCCCGCCGCCCAGTGTCGACACCGTGCTGCTGCTCAAGGCTTGCGTCAGTCCGCTCGCCGTGGTCACGCTTTGGTTGGCCAGGCTCAACACGTTGCCGCTGGAATCGACCGCCGTCAGATTGGACGGAGCAGCCGGCAGCACCGCCGTGACCGTGCTGACGTCGCCGGTGGCAGTTGCCGTAGCGGTAGAAGTGGTAGACGTGGAAGAGGACGTGCTGCTGCTCGAGGTACTCTGCGTGCTCTGGCTCGACGATGAGCTCTGTTGCGAACCTTGCTGCGAACCTTGTTGCCCGCCTTGTTGCGTACTGCCTTGCTGCCCCTGCTTGTCCTGACGGGCGACCGGCGTGGGCGTCGCACGGTAGAAGTCCGGCAGTTTCGGCAGGATCACCGGCTGCTGGGTCAGCGACGCCGCATAGCCAATCTGGTTGGCGTTGATCACCGTCGTGCCCACCTGCGTCGTCAGGCTGGTGGCGCCGACGTTGACCTTGTCGTAAGTGCCGGGCGGGTTGGGCGCCGGTGTGCCGGGTGGCGACGCCAGCAGCACCACCGGTTCGTGGTCGGTACCGCGGATGCCGATCACCGCCGTCGGCGTTTGCAATTTCAATTTTTCCTTGTTGGTCTTGCCGATCAAGCCGGTAATGGCGCGCAAACCTCCCCTGACCAGCGACAGCAAGGCATTCTCGCTGCCGTCTGCCGCGCCGCTGAAGGTGTACAAGTCGACCTTCAGTTGCGTATCGGGGCGCAGCGCCAGGATGCCGCCATCGACCATGCGCAGCTGCGCCGACGCGCCGCCGGCCGTCAATACCGTTTCGCCTTCATTGATAGGCTGCCCTTTTTGCGCCGCACGCTCCTTGCCGGCCAGGTCGACGATGCGCACGTCGCCGGCGGCGAATTGCACGTAGCCGGCCACGGCCGCCATCGCCACGTTCGACCACAGCAGCAACAGAGACAGCAACACCAGCAAAACAGACTCGGAACGGAATCGCAGATAAGTGGATTTCATGATCATCCTCGCGGTCTGAATTTAGTGCCACTCGTAGCGGACGGTGAGCAGTGCCTCCAGGCGATGGAAGTCGCTCAGGGCAACATTGGAACGATTTTCGGAATACGAGACTTGCGGCCGCAGGCTCCACTGCGGGTACGGCCGCCAAGTGCAGCCGACGGTAGCGTCACTGAGGTGGTCGTTCCCGTATTCCACTGTAATGGCGCGCGCATAGGGCGAGCGGTCCGACCGCTGCAGCAAGCCGAAATTGGCGAACCAGTCCACTTGGTCGTTGGCCGACAACTGCATATACAGGCGGCCGCCGGCATCGCGGCGGCTGTTGTCGGAACCGTTGACCAGCGGATTGATGGCGTTTTCCTGGCCGACGATCAGGTTCGCGTACATCAACCCATGATGCGGGCCCTGGAACAGATGCAGCCAACCGGCGCCTACGATGGTGGAGTTGATGTCGTCGACGGCGATGTCGGGGTAGCGCTGGCGCGTCACTACGCCGAACACGCTGCCCTGATTGTAGTCGTTGTAGGTGTGGCGCCATTCGAAGTTCAAGCCGATGGCATTGCGGTTGTCGGTCGGCACGTCGGTGCGCTGTAAAAAGTCTTGCAGCGTGATGCCAGCACGCCAGGTGTCGGCGCCGCTGCTGCGGGCCGCACTGGCGCGGGCGTCGAGTTCTTCGCTGCTGTAATTGTCGTCCTGGGTGACGCCGCGATAGTGCGCATCCAGGCCGCCTGCCAGCGACCAATGGTCGTCGACCCGGTGGTCGACGGCAAACCCGCCGGCCGCGCCGAAAATCGAGGAAGTGCGCATCACGGAATTGCCGGTCGGCAGGAAGCCGGCCAGATTGTAGCTGGCCAGCACGGCGCCGCCGAAGTCGCTGACCACCGAGGTAATGTTGTTGTCGTACCCGATGAAGCCTTCGGCGTAGGCGGTGGTTGTGGTGGCTTTTTTCTTTTCGCGCTCGGCAATCGCCGCCTTGTATTTGTCGATCACGACCCTTGCCGCCGGCGGCGGGTTATTGGCGGTCAGCAGGTCGAGTTCCTGCCGCGCGCGCGGCAAGTCGCCCAGCGCAAAATAGGCGCGCGCCAGATCGAGGCGTGCGCCCGCCGCATTCGGGTCGACCGCCAGCACACGCTCGAAGGCCAGCGTGGCCTTGTCGGGGCTGCCGCTGTCGAGCGCGGCCACGCCCAGCAGCGTATCGAATTCGACGTCGCCGGCGCGATCGAATTCGAGCGGTTCAAGCATGGCATAGGCGGCGCGCGCATTGCCTTGCGCCATCAGCGTGCGCGCTTGCTCGAGAGTGGAATCGTCGGCGGCCCTGCTGGTGGTCGGGTAGACGGCCAGGCAAGTCAGGCATAACAGGGTCAGGAAACCGCGCAGTATGGGCTTCCCCTGCAGATTCAGACGCACTTGCATAAGCTTTCCCCCCGAAAAACTGTGGCGATGCGGTCGGGCGATGCAGTTGAATGCTGTACTTGGGTGATGCGCTCAGGTAATGCGCTGAGCTGATGCGAAGCTGCAAGGATACGGTATGACCAAAGTTAGCGCTTGTCAATTGCAGCTCCGGACACATACTCGCAAGCTGTATTACGCAAACCACAAGCTCTATGTTAATGTCCTGCGCATTGTGCCTTGGCTGATATCTCACAAAAAGGAATGCCGATGAATAAGCGCCCTGCCATACTTTCCATCATTCTTCTTGCCGGATTGTTGACAGGGGCGGCGCAGGCCGGCAACGACAATGGCGAAGCGCAAAAGAATTACCGGTTCACCAAGCAATTTTACGGAGAGTTAATTGCCGGCAAAGCGCCGGCACAGCTGGCCGAACTCAATCTCTTGATGACCATGCTACCCAAGGGCGGCGACATCCACCACCACTACAGTGGCGCGCTGTACGCGGAAACCTACCTCGACTGGGTCGCCAAACAGGGCTATTGCGTGTATCGGGTGGATGACATACCCAATCACCGCGAAAAATTCCGCATCGACACCTCGCGCCCCAGCGCCACATCCGCCGATTGCCTGAGCGCCGACGCCATCCGCAAGGACAACGGCTTCTACCGGCAATTGCTGATGCGCTGGTCGGACAAGGACTTCGACAATCATTCCCATGAAGAGCCGGCGCCCGATCAGCAGTTCTTCAACACTTTCGGCTTTTTCGGCCCGGCCAGCGACTATTCTCCGCAGGATGGCTTGAAGCTGCTCAAGCAGCAGGCCAAGGCCGACAATCTGCAATATCTGGAAACCATGCTGAAGGGTTCGCCGGCCATTGCCAACCCGGCGCTGGAGTCCCAGCTCAATGCGCTCAGCAGCGACAGCGATGCGCACACGATCGAGCAGGCGCTGCAGCAATATGCCGACTTCATCGACCACGACGCCGCTGCGCAACAAGCCATCGCCGATTACCGCAATAAGCTGGGCAACTACGCTGCCGGCATCGACGACAACGACTTCACGCTGCGCTTCCAGAGCTACACCACGCGCAACAATCCTCCCGGCACAGTGTTTTCAAATCTGTATACGGCGTTTGCCGCGGCGCACGACAACAAGCTGGTGGTCGGCGTCAATTTCGTCGGCCCCGAAAACGGCTACGTTGCCATGCGCGACTATGGCTTGCACATGCGGATGTTCCGCTTTCTCAGGCAGCGCTTCCCCGACGTTCGCCTCGATCTGCACGCCGGCGAGCTGACGCTGGGCATGGTGCCGCCGGAAGGCCTGCGCGACCACATGCGCGCGGCGCTCGACGTGGCCGGCGCCGAACGCATCGGCCACGGTATCGACGTCACCTATGAAAGCGAGCCGGACCAGCTGCTGGAAGATTTGAAGCGCCGCAATGTCGCGGTCGAGGTCTGCCTGAGCAGCAACGCCTTCATTCTCGGCGTGAAAGAGCAGATGCACCCGGTCACGGTCTACCTGCGTCATCACGTGCCTTTCGTCATCGCCACCGACGATGCCGGCGTCTCGCGCAGCAATATCAGCGCCGAATATCTGTTATTCGCGAGCCGCTACAGGCCGTCCTACGACACGCTCAAGCAGGTGGTGTACAACAGCATCCGCTATTCCTTCCTGAGTGCGGAAGACAAGAAGGTGCAGGTAAAGCGGCTCGATGCGCGCTTCGAGAAATTCGAGGCAGACGTGGCTAAATTGGCCAGGAAGTAGCCTGTCCTGTGAGAAAATGCGGACTTTGCCAAACCGAGTAGCCGCATGTCCCTGCCCCGCCAATTCCTTCGTTTCGCCGCCGTCGGTCTGTGCGGCACTGCTGTCCAATACGCCGTGCTGTGGGCCGGGGTCGAACTGGCAGGCGTACCGGCGGCGCTGGCTTCCGGTGTCGGCTACGTCTGCGGTTCGGTGGTCAACTACCTGCTCAATTACTTTTTCACGTTCGAGAGCGGCAAGACCCACGTCGAGGCAGCCTCCAAATACTTCAGCGTGCTGGGTGTTGGCTGGTGCATCAACACCGGCTTGATGGGCCTGCTGGTGCACCACCTGGGATGGAATTACTGGATCGCGCAATTCCTGACCACCGGGATCGGCCTGATCTGGAACTTCACGGGTAGCCGCTTGTGGGCGTTCAAGGAGGCAACCGGCCATAACGGCTAGTTGCCTGTCGGCGGAGGAAGAATACTTACGGAAAAATTACTGTGGGGGTTGCGGCTGAACCTGCTGCCAGCCGCCGGGGCAAGCCTTGACGTAGGGATAATACCCTGCCGGATTCGCGCAGTAGTACCACATTGCCGGCGCTGCATCGGCTGCAGGCGGATTCATTTGCACATACTCGACCGGAGCTGCCGGCGCAACGGCCGTGTCATACGGGTAATAAGGCCAGGCATAGCCGTAGAACCATGGTGAATACCAGGGCCAGCCGCCGACATACACGGTGGTGTAGCCATGCCAGTGCCCATGCCAGCCTCCCGGACCCTGCACATTGTGCGCAACACGGCCTTCACGCGCGCCGTGACCGAAGAATGCCCGCTGCTGATGGGTTTCCGCCAGGCTCAATGCGCTGGCCGAAAGCAGTGCTGCCGCCACCAGAACAGATTTAAGCAATTTCATTCGCCCTTCTCTCCACTGTTCAGCCATTTAAAACCCGCGGCCGGCACCATGCCAGCCTGGTTTCAGCTTCGCTTTCAGTATAGAACAGCGGTGGGTAAATTGCGATTTCGGAATTGTGACAATTCTTGACAAGCCTACCGGCAAGCTGACGCGCAAACTTATTGGCAAGAGACCGCTACGTTCGGCACCGTGCCCGCAGAAATCTTCCCCGTCGCGGAGCCGCTACTCACCGTGCAAGTCTGGCTGGAAGGCTGCTGCGACACCACCACGCTGTAGCTGCCGTTCAAGACGATCGGCGTTACAAAGGAGAACGGCTGCGGATTTTGGCCGTTGCCGGTAACGGTCAGCTTGTCGGTGCCATTGTTTTCCAGCGTAACCTGGGCGCCGCTGGCGAGGCCGGTGATCGTGCCCTGCACGTAATTGTTGGCCGATACGGTCGGCAGGCATTGGATGGTGATGCCGTTGACGTTGCCGGTCGCCTGCTCGACCACGCCGATGCCATTGACGACCGTACAGGTTTGGCCCAAGGGCAGATTGGCGGTGTCAACAGTGACGATATATTCGTTGCCGGCTTCCAGCGTGCCGGGGAACGTGAAGCCGACCGGTGTTCCGGCAGTAGCCGCATTGTTGGTCACCTGCAGCGAGTTGCCGCCATTTTCCAGCAGAGTCACCGTTGTGCCGGGCAACAGGTTGTAGACCGTGCCGCCGATTGTGGATGCGACCTTGGCGCCGCCGCCGCAGCCGGCCAGCAAGACTGCCGCCATACAGGGGGCAAAGGCCAAAATTCCATTGATATTGACGAGCTTCATCGTGCGTCCTTCGTATTTCGCTTGTGCCCGGCGTAAGCGCGGGCGGTTGATCGTTATTGCATTGCGTTATTGCCGCGCCGATTGCTCAGACATGGCCGGTTGGCAGCGTCTTGACCGGCAAACTGGCGGAACTTGCCGGTATCGGCGCTTACTGGCAAGTCACGCTCACGCCGGTGATATTGGACCAGGCCGTAATGCCGCCCTGCCCTTGCGTCACCGTGCAAACCTGGCTGGACGGTTGGGTCAGGACCGTGACGTTGTACGAGTCGCCCAGCGCATGCTTCAGCGGGAAGGTGAAGTTCACGCCGGCGCCGCCATTGGCGCTCACGGTCACGGTATCGGCGCTATTGAAGTTGTCTTGCAGGACCACGCCGCCTGCGTTCAAGCCGGTGACCGTACCGCCCACCGTCACGTTGTTATAGCAAGTGACGGCAACGTTGCCGACGCTGGCGCCGGAAAAGTCGATAACGCCCGAACCGCTGGTCACCAGGCAGGTCTGGCCCGTGGGCTGGGTCTTGACGGTGACGTTGTAGCCGCTGTTGGGTGCGATCTTGCCGTCGAAGCTGAAGTTGCCATTGGCGGAAATGGTCTGCGCATCGCCGCCGTTGTTGACCAGGACCACAGACAGGCCGGCGCCAAGGCCGCTCACCGCACCCGAGATGGAGGCGTCGGAACCGCCCCCGCCGCAACCCGCCAACAATGCGGCCGCAGCCAGGCTGCACCACGCTGCGATGTCCTTCATTCGATTCATAAATCTTCCTGGAAATCTATTAGCTGCCGACCATCCGCGGATTGGCTACCGCAAGGGCTACTGATAGGAAATTGGCAAAGGCTCAAGGATACTATGAAATCGGCCTGTTTTTTGCCACAGGGACTCTTGCTGCCGGCGGCCGCTACCGCTGCCTCAAGCAGGAACGCCGGAGAGATTGTCCGCCGAAGCGGCCGCGCAGGGGGTTACAAATTGTAAACGCGGCCATCACGCCCAAGGCTGGCCAAGACCATGCGCGGACGCGCCGCGAACCGGCCTTGGCCGCAGGCGGCGGGCACATTTGTGCGGCTATTCCCCTTCAATTTCTGGGGACATGCTGCTGCAATGCAACACCCCGTGCTATAATGATGCACATCAGACGCGGGGTGGAGCAGTCTGGCAGCTCGTCGGGCTCATAACCCGAAGGTCACAGGTTCAAATCCTGTCCCCGCAACCATATTGGAAGCCGTTGATTCTTGTCCACAAGATCAACGGCTTTGTCGTTTTGAGCGCTAAATGCCCTGCAAATCGGCAATCAACTGTTGCAGGTTGATGTTCTGGTAGCCGCCGGCTTCCTTGAATTCGTTCGGCACGATGGCCCAGGCTTCGTCGCCGTAGGTTTGCCACCAGTCATAAGCCACTTGCTGCACCTCTCCCCAAGTGATCACGTACAGGTATTGCTGGTCGTAACCGACCACGGGTATGGCGTGCCCGCCCACAATGGTTTGCGTCTGCCACCCCTGCACGAGAGTCCACGGCTGCTTGTCCTGGAATTGCGTCTCGGCATTTTGCGGGACCTGGATGCCGACGTAAGCGAGGCCGTAAAGGTCGACAGCTTGTTGCAGCAGTGTCTGGTCGTGCACGTTGATCGGCGCGTAGGCGACGATCTTGTTGCGCCACAAGCCTTGCTTTTGCCAGGTCTGCAAAACATTGGATTCGACCAGGCCCGAATCGGCGCCGCCGGTCAATTTGAAATATTCGGCCACCACCGCGGTATCGCTTGGCACGCGGTCCTTTTCCGCGGTGATGGCATTCCAGCACTGGATCGCGTGCGCCGCCGCAGCCATGGTGCAATCGCCGTACTGATCGTTGCCGAACATCGGCCAGGCGGTGACGTCGCGAAACTTGGTGACCGATGCAGGCGGCGCAGGGAGAGCGGCGCCTTGTTTCAGGTAAGCCTTGAATTCTTTCAATCCGGTAGGGAATTGCGGCAAGGCCTTGCCGTAACGGCCAGCCTTGCGAGTTGCGTTAGCCATGTCAAATCTCCTGTTCGATGGTTGCTCCACGCACACAACCAGTGATGACGTCACGCGGGGTCATCCACGTGTGCCAACAGTCTAGGTAATGGTCGCCGGAAGTTAAGCTGTGATCCTTGACAGGGGGATGAGAAGCCGACGCTTGCCCATTCGCATCGAAGCGCTGTTGCGCGGACTGTCTCAAAGCACGGGATCGGCCAACACCACGCGGTTGCGGCCGTTGCGCTTGGCCAAGTACAGTGCTTCGTCTGCCTGGTGCAGCAGCGACATGTCGGTGGTGACGCCATCCTCTGGCACCATGGCGGCCACGCCTATGCTGACCGTGACCACACCCAACGGCGACTCGGCATGCGGCAACGCCAGTTTTTCGAGCGCGGCGCGCAAGCCTTCCGCCAGCGTCTCGGTCGCTTCGCCGCTGGTGGCAGGGCAGATGAACACGAATTCCTCGCCGCCATAGCGCGCCACCAGGTCGCCGGCGCGCGTAATATGGCGCTTGAGCAAGGCAGCCACCTGGCGCAGGCATTCGTCGCCGCCCTGGTGACCATAGTGGTCGTTATACTTCTTGAACATGTCGACGTCAATCATGGCCAGCGCCAGCGGCTGGTTCTGACGCGCGGCACGACGCCATTCGGAAGCCAGCATCTCGTCGAAATGACGACGATTGGCGATGCCGGTCAGGCCGTCGGTGGTGCTCAGCACGGCCAGCTTGCGGTTGCTTTCCTCGAGCTCCTCGCGCGCATTCTGGATTTCGGTGACATCACGCACCAAGGCCAGCAGGAAACGCTGTCCATGGTCGACAAACGAGGTAAACGTCCACTGCAGCCACAGTTCCCTGCCGAACTTGGTCATCACCTTGGCCTGTACGCGATGGGTCGTGCCGTTTGCCAGAGCCTGTTCGGCCAGGGCCAGGCCGCCCGATTGCTTCAATGACTCCAGCTCGCGAAAATTCACCTGCAATAACTGCGCATGCGTCCCTCCCACGATTTGACTCAGGGCCGGATTGGCCATGATGCACATGCCGTCGGGCCGGTGAACGCAAATACCGATTTCCGAGTGTTCGATGATTTTCTCGTTGAAGTTCAGCGTTCCCGCCAGCCTTTCCAGGGTCGCCAGCTGCTTCATGCGCGCGCGGTATAACAGCCATGAACCGGTGGCAGTCGCCAGGGCAAACAGCACCGTAATGAAAACGCCCATGGCCTCCAGCTGGCGCCAGCCGGCCAAGGCTTCCTCGACCCCGAGGCCGACCGCCACCGACATCGGCACGCCCGGAACACGCTTGAAATAAACGATGCGCTCGAGCGGGTCGAGCTTCCAGTGGTCGACGTAGGAAGCCGATTCGGCCCTGGCGGCAACCAGCTTGCTGAATTCCGGCGAGGTCAGCTTGACGCCAATGCTGGTCGGATCGATCTGGTTATGGCGGTAGCGGAAAATATTGTTTCCCTGGTCGTCCGCCAGCCCGAATACCCCATCCTCGCCAAGCTGCGGCCGTTGCCCGAGTACGCTTTCGAGCAGGTGCTCGATGCCGACGATGGCAAACACGATACCGCCGAAACTGCCGTCGGGATTACGGTAAGCGCGCGCGCAGGTGATCGCCCATTTATTGTTGGAGCGGCTCAACAGCGGCTCCGATACCACCATCCCCTGGATGGGATTGGCTTTGAGCTGCTGAAAATAATCGCGGTCACCGATGCTGTAATGTCCGACGAAAGCCAGCCCCGTTCCAAACAGCACCACGCCGTTGGCATCGGTGACGCGCATGCCAGTCAGGCCGGGCACCTGGTTGCGCATCGCCTCCAGCGTACCGTTCAAGCTGTCGCCCGGCTGTTGCCCGAGGCTCTGTTGCAGCCGCACGTGATCGATCAAGGCCAGCAGAGAGATGTCGACCTTGCCGAAAAAACCGCCGAAGGCATCGGTCAGCACGTTGCCGAGGTTCTGCGCATTCAACGCGACGCGGTCGCGGTATTGGATGCGGCTGACGGTCAACCCGGTGACCTGGATGCCGGCCACCAGCAAGATGAGAAGTAAAGCACCCAGCACGTGCACGCGCAGCATGCGGCGGCGAATCGACATGCCCGATTTGTCTTTGAATCCCGTGCCCTGCATCTTGCTTCCCCGGCTTGCCGACCTTGCGGCTCCAACATCTAGCATTTCTTGTGGGGAATATAGCTGAAAACTCCACCATTGCACACGCAGATCTGTTGCCTGTGTTTCATATTTGCTAGACTTAGCCTGGCTTGTTGAGCAAACCGGACAAAAAGCCCTCACAAAATGCGCTTGGCGTTGTTGCCAGGGGCGGTGCCTGGCCAGACACATTTTGCGAGGGCTTCAGAATCCAAAAGATAAAGAGGATAAAAACATGAGACTGTTCTTCGCATTTTGCTTCGCACTCGTCACCAGCTTTTCGCTCATCGTCATGCCGGCCGGCGCAGACGAAAAGGTGTTTTCGATTTCAGCCAAGATCAAAGACCCTGTCGCCTCCGATGTCCGTCAAACCAAATATGAAGACCCGCTCGACGCAGCCTTGAAGGCGGCCAAGGTCGGCGAAGTGGTTGGCGGCGGCAATTCGGTCGACGCCAAGGGCAAAATCGAATGGGCCGGAGTCGACATCGAAGTCAACGATCTGCAAGCCGGCCTGGCGCTGATCAAGGAAAAGCTGGTGAGCCTGGGTGCGCCCAAAGGCAGCACGCTCGAATACAAGGCCGGCGGCAAGAAGGTCGTGGTGCCCGTACAATAAACGTATTTTCTGCTTCTTCTCCTGGTTCATCATGAATATTCGTCCCCTTGCCCTTTCGGTGCTGCTGGCCGCCTCAGCCTTGGCCGTTTCCGTTCCGAGTCACGCCGTCACGGAAAAGCCGGGCGCCCAGGCCGAAGCCGGCATAGCTTGGTACAAGGGCGACGTCGACTCCGCATTCAGCTACGCGAAAAAGCATCACCACCCGCTGTTCCTGTACTGGGGTGCGGTGTGGTGCCCGCCTTGCAACCAGGTGAAGGCTACCGTTTTCAATCGCCAGGATTTCATTTCGCGTTCGCGCTTCTTCGTGCCCGTGCACCTGGATGGCGACAGCCCGAGCGCGCAGAAACTCGGCGCCCGTTTCAAGGTGCGCGGCTATCCGACCATGATCCTGTTCCGTCCTGACGGCACCGAGATCACGCGCCTGCCCGGTGAAGTCGATAGCGCGCGCTACCTGCAGGTGCTGGAACTCGGCATGAACGCCGGCCGGCCGGTGAAGGAAACGCTGAGCGCGGCCCTGGCCGGCGATAAAAAGTTGAGCGAAGACGATTGGCGCCTGCTGGCCTGGTATGCCTGGGATGAAGACGAAGCGCAGTTGATCCCACCCAAGCAATTGCCGGCCACCGTGCAGCGCCTGGCCGGCGCCTGCCCGCCCGGCGACACCGCTCTACGCCTGGGATTGCGCGCGCTGGTGCTGACTGCGGCCGCCGCACCGGAAGAGCGCCCCGCCGTAGACCAGGCCGCAGCCAATGCACTGGTGCTCAAGGTACTGGGCGACGCCCGTCTGGCGCGCGACAACATGGACATCCTGGTCAACTCGGCCGCCGATATCGCCGGCCTGATCACGGCGCCGCAATCCGAAGCGCGCGCCAAACTGGTCGCAGCCTGGAACGGCGCGCTCAAGGGTTTGGCCGACGACGCCTCGCTGTCCAAGGCCGACCGCCTGACTGCGGTGGACGCCGAAGTCACGCTGGCCCGCCTCGACACGCCCAACGGCGCGCTCGATGCCGCGCTGCTGCAAGAGGTGCGCACCCGCGTCGCGGCCGCCGACGTGGCCACCACCAACCAGGACGAGCGCCAGTCGGTCATCTACTCGGCTGCCGAAGCCCTGACCGACGCCGGCCTGCTTGACGAATCCGACGCGCTGCTCAACGCCGAACTCAAGCGTTCGCATTCACCCTATTACTTCATGCTGAAACTGGCCGCCAATGCCAAGAAGCGCGGCGACAATACCGCGGCGCTGAATTGGTACGAGCAAGCCTACAACACCTCCAAGGGGCCGGCCACGCGCCTGCAATGGGGTTCCACCTATCTAAGCAGCCTGCTCGAACTGGCGCCCGACGATGAAAAGCGCATCGAGCAAGCCGCCGACAACGTCATCCGCGAAGTCGGCAGCATGGAAAATGCTTTCTACGAGCGCAATCGCACCGCACTGGAAAAAATCGGCCACAAGCTGAGCGCATGGAACAGCGCGGGCAAGCACGACACGGTATTCCAGCACGTGCGCAAACAGTTGGGCGGTGTGTGCGAAAAGCTGCCGAAAGGCGATTCGCAGCGCGCAGCATGCGAGGGCGTATTGTCCCCGGCCCAATCTTGACCGCAGCGCCTCTTTCAGCCGCTCCGGCATGAAAGACACGGCTCCGCATTGCGGGGCCGTTTTTTATTCTCACACTTGTTTCGACGGCATCAGTCAAATCGATGATGGCGGACAAAACACCCTCTGTTCCCGTCTTGGAATCGGTCGGGGCATCACTATCATGTTGCCTCGCACCAACATTTGTAAATGGAATGTTACAGTTTTTCCTCCTCCGGGTTTGCTTCGCTGTAGGATAAGAAACTGACGCGAAAGCCCAGAACAACAACCCAAATAAAACAAACAAGATGAGTTCGATACAAGCGATCATCGATCAGGTGAACCGTGGCCAATATGACACCCGTAGTGGCCTGGTCATCGAGTTGTGCACCGAGCTGGCCAGGATCGGCCGCTTTGCAGACGTCTCGGATGCACTGGAAGCGTGGTTCCTGTTCCGTCCTGAATCGCGCAAATACGTTTTGGGCAAGCTGCCCGAAATCATCATGGAAGTCCACCTGGAGCCCAAGGCCATGCTGGGCGCGGATCAGACGGTAACGTGGCTGGCCGGCACGCCGAACTGGGCCAATGACATCAAATGGAACGCCCTGAACGGCCAGGCGCTGCAAAAGACTGTCGATAGCTTGCTGGCCTCGATGCAGCAGGTCCCGTCATCCGAAAAGTAAGCTCATCAAAAGCCTGAGCCCACGGGGGCGCGTTCGTCAAACGGACGCGCAGTGCAGGTACTCGTAACAATCGAGCAGCTTGTGCGGCATCGCCGATCTGTTGGGAATCAGGGCGATCCTGTCGAATCCGCTGCGCTCGAGCACGCGTGCCGAGGCCGGGTTTTCGACCGTCACGTAGGCCAATATGCGCGCCAGCTTCCATCGGCCATAAGCGAGTTCCATCAGATGTGCCACGGCAGCGGTTGCCAGACCTTTTCCCGTACAACGCTCGGCGATGCGGTAGCCGATCTCGGTTGAACTGGCGGCGGCGTCGATATTCTTGAGGTTGGCGCGCCCGACAATGGCGCCGCCGTTTTCCGCCCCTTCCACCTCCTCCACCAGTATGCAAGGGTGGAAAGTCCCGCGCGCCAGTCCGTCAAGGCATTCCTCGATGTGGGTAACGATGCCGGCCGGGGAATAGACCGACTCGGGGCGCGGCAGGATGGTTTGCTCGAACCACGCGCGGTTCTCGCACTCGAATTGCAGCAGGCGGTCCGCGTCTTCCGCTTGCAGTGTACGAATAATCGCCATCGACTTTCGTCAGTGCTCTGCTCAATGCCCGCGCCCGCCGCCCGGTGGCGCGGGGTCGTAGGCATTGGCATGCAGGCGCGCGCGCAAGGCCGCCACTTGCTCGGCACTGAGCGGCGGCGCCTGGTTGCCCCAGGAACTGCGCACGAAGCTCAGCACGGCGGCAATGTCGCGGTCGGCCAGCTGCCCGCTGAAATTCGGCATGCCGCCGCGCCCGCTCAAAAGCACGCTGGCGACCGCATCGCCGTCGCCCTGTACGAAGGCATTGCCCGCCAGCGCGGGGAAGGCGCCGGGTATACCCTGGCCGTCCGGCTGGTGGCAAGCCGAACAGCGCTTGCGGAACAGCGTCGCTCCGTCGAGGTCTTCGGCCAGAGCCGGGCTCGATACCAGGCTTGATGCCACGCTCGATGCCAGCAAGCCGGCGAACAGCATTCCCTTCCAGATTGTCTTCATGCACCCATCCGTTGATGAATTTTTGCGACCTGCTGCCAAGCCGATTCGATCGCGCCGGCTTGCCAGCCGCCGAGGTAACTCATGTGCTCGCCGGCCAGCAACACCCGCCCTTCGCCCTGCCATAGCAAGGGATAGGCGGTCTTGCGCGCTTCCGGCGTCCAGGTGGCCCAGCCGCCCAGGTTGTAGGGCACGCGGTGCCAGGCCACCGAGAACGCCGCTTCGCACGATTCGCGATAGCTGGGGAAGATTTTTTGCCCGGCCGCCAGCGCAAAGTCTGTGCGCTCCTGCAGCGACATGGCGCTGATTTCGGTAGCCTGGCTGGCGAAGTTGTAGTAACCGAGCAGCACACCCTTCTGGCTTTGCCAGCCGGTGGACGGCAGCGTGATGTCGCCGATGCCCTGAAAGTTGGTGCGGATGTGGCCGCCGTAGATGAAATCGTCCTCTTCCCAGAAACGGCGCTTCATTTGCAAGCCGATTTTACCGACCGGCAGGTAGGGCGCAGCGCGCAGCGCTTCCTTGAATTGCGGCGAGAAGTCGTTGGCGATACTGCCCATAACCGAGAGCGGCAAGGTACAAAGACAGAAATCGCCATGCACGCTGCCGGTAGCGCCGGTGACCGCGTCGCGGTAGTCGATGCTGACGCCATCCTCTTGCTGGCGGATGGCCTGCACGATGGTGCCGTAGCGGATGTCCTTGCCGACGCGCTTTTCGAAGGCCTTGGCAATGCTGTCCATGCCGCCCACCGGTTGGAACATGGTGGCTTGCTGCCAGATTTCATGCACCCCGCTGTAGACGTTGCCAAGCTCGGACCCCAGCAATTCCTTGAAGCCGAGCGGGTCGGACTCCATGCCGGGTCCGGGGTCGGTGCCGGCACCCGGATAGACCTTGAAGCCGCGCCCCTCGCCGCCGCGGTATTTCAGGTCGTTCTTGGACAAATGTCCCTCATGGGCCAAGTAATTG
The DNA here is from genome assembly GCA_019232795.1 of Burkholderiaceae bacterium. Taxonomy (GTDB): domain Bacteria; phylum Pseudomonadota; class Gammaproteobacteria; order Burkholderiales; family Burkholderiaceae_D; genus PKWO01. The sequence goes on along the minus strand of JAFANH010000027.1, from coordinate 70,272 downwards.
AGCAGCAGGCGCTTGTCTTCGACCGTCAGTTCATTGTCGAGCTTGTCGTCTTTGACGGCCTTGGCCAGCAACTCCGCCACGTGGCCGCGCATGTCGGCCTTGATTTCGAGCTGGCGCACACGCCGGTTCAAGAGCGGGCCAGGTGCGCCTTCGCGGTAGACCCAGGCGACGTCATTGTCGTTGACCATGATTTCCAGCGGCACCTGGAACAGCTTGGTGTAGTGCAATGTCGACTGATGGTTGTACGGAATGCGCCAGGGACCGTGATTGATGTACTGGCCTTCGTCGAATTGACAGACTTGCTCTTCGCCGCCGTATTCCTTGAGCGTGAACCCCTTGCGCGCTGTCTGGCAGCGCCCGCCGGCGAAGTCGCGCGCTTCCAGGATGCGGCAGGTGTAGCCCAGCTTGCCCAGCTCATACGCGGCGGTCATGCCGGCGAGGCCGGCGCCCAGGATGATAATGGTCTTGCCCTTGCCGTCACCGCTTAACGCCGGCGGTCCATTCTCGGTAGAGCCGACGCTGGCGCCCCAGGCATTGAGCGTGTTGAGCAGCAGGCCGGTGCCGCCGACCGCAGCCGCGCGATACAGGAATTCCCTGCGGGACAATGTGGGGCCTGAGGAAGCATGGGATGCGGCGCTGGTATTTTTCATGGACCTATCCACTTTCTTTTCGTCAGCCGCGCTGAGCTTCAACGCCAGCAGGCATCAACTCAGGCGAGAAGATACAACAAGCCGGCCAAGGCTGCACAATTGGCCGCGGCCGCCAGTCGGAACATCCGTCGAAACGCGCGCTTTTGCGTCTTATGCCGAAAAACGCGGCAGGCCAGCCAGGTCCCGGCCCAGCCGCCGCCGACGCTCAACAGATGCAGGTGGATTTCGGCGATCCTGCGTTCGCCGCGCCGCGCTGCCGCCTTGTCGCGTCCTATCGCAGCAAACGCCGCCACGCTCATCGCCGCATACAGTGCGGCGATCCATGGCACTGCCTGCCATCCACTCATCTGCCATCCGCCAATCTGCCAATCCACGGTCATGCGCCGCCCGCCTTGCCCGACTCAGTCCGCGGCAAAGCGATAGATGCTGCGGCCGTCCGATTTGGCTTGATACAAAGCCTGGTCGGCGCGGCGCAGAATGGTCTGCTGGTCGACATCGTCTTGACGCAGGATGGCAATGCCTATGCTGGTCGTGATGCCATAGGCGTGCCCCATCAGCCTGAATTCAGGTTCCATCGATTTCAGGATCTTGTTGGCGACTATCTCGGCCTCGTCGCGCGTCTTCATGTCTTCCAGGATGATCACGAATTCGTCGCCGGACAAGCGCGCCACGCTGTCGGTCTTGCGCACCGAGGCCGTCAGGCGCTTGGCGAATTCGCACAAGGCCTCGTCCCCGGCCTGATGGCCGTAAGTGTCGTTGATGCTCTTGAAGCGGTCGATATCGAGGTACATCAGGGCCATCTGCGCGCCGGTGCGGCGGCTGCGCGCCATCGCGGCATGCAGGTTCTCGTCGAAACGCACCCGGTTTGGCAAACCGGTGAGCGCATCGACACGCGCCAGCTTGATCAGCTTGAGTTCGACTTTTTTCAGCTCGGTGATATCGTTGATCATGCTGCAGACACCGACCACCCGGCCATTTTCATCGAATTGCGGAATGTAGGCTGCATTGTAGTAGCGCTTGCCGCCGTCGCGGTCGGCAGCGAAAGCAAAATCGACCTTCCTGCCGGTCATGGCCTTGTCGTAGAAGCGCTTGTACTTGAAGTAGGATTCCTCGCCTACCGCGTCTTTCACCCAATGCCCCGTGATTTCCGACAAGGGCTTGCCCAGCCAGGCTTCATACGGCTGGTTGTTGAACTGAAAGCGCTCTTCGCCATCGATATAGCTGACCAGCGCCGGCAGGTTGTCGGTCAGCGCGCGCAGCAGCTTTTCGCGCGAGGCGAGCCGCAGTTCGGCCAGTTTGCGCGGCGTAATGTCGAGCACGAGTGCGTAAAAACCCCATACCTGCCCGTCCTGGTCGACATCAGGCGCATAGTGATAGAGCGAATAGCTGTCCGCTCCGCGTTCCGGCGCATGGCGCTCGAAGTTGACGGTTTCTCCGGCCAGCGCACGTTCGACATAGGGCGCGACAGTAGCATAGGCCTCTTCGCCGAACAGTTCGCGCATGCTGCGGCCCAGTAACTGCTCCATCGGCCGGTCGAATTCGTCGACGTAGTAGGCATTGCAGAAGCGATATTTCTGATCGCGGTCGACATAGGCGATGAAGGCCGGCATGTTGTCGGCAATCATGCGCAGGCGCCGCTCGCTTTCCCGCAACTTCTTCTGCGTCTGCATGCGCAGGTAGATCTGCACGATCATGCGATAGCCGATGGCGCCGAGCGCCACCACCAGGATGCCGACCCCCGCCACATGCACCCACACTTCAGTGTACCAATGGTCGAGGATATCGTCTGTCGACAGGGCCACGTCGATCACCAGCGGATAGTGATCGAGATGGCGGTATCCGTTGAGCCGTTCCACGCCGTCAAGCATGGACGTGATCCGGGCTGTACCGAACTGCGATTTTTTCAGGTAATCCTGAAACAGCCGCCCTTTGGACAGATCCTTGCCGATCAGGCTCTCGTCGAAGGGAAAACGCGTCAGGATGGCGCCTGTGTCGCGCGCCAGCAGAATCGCACCGTGGGGGCCGATGTCGAAAGTGGAGTAGAACTGCTTGATGTAATCGAGGCTGATCGTCGCCAGCGCGACGCCGGCAAAGCTGCCGTCCGCGTGGTCGATACGGCGCGAGACCGTGACGATCCAGTCGCCCCTGGTCTTGCTGCGCACCGGCAGGCCGATCAGAGGGCCGCGCTCGGCATGGCTGCTGTGGTAGATGAAGTACTCGCGGTCGGAATTGTCGCGGTAAGGCGGGTCGGCCAGCTCGGAGTTGACGATCCAGCGCCCTTTCTCGTCATACACGGACAGGCTGCGCAGCCATTCGGTGGCCTTTATCCGGTCGGCCAACATGGCGTGCAAGCGCGCACGCGCCCGTGGCGAAGCGCCGTCGGCCTCCATGTTCTCCACCATTTCCCGCAGCGTAATGTCGGAAGTCAGCACCATGTCTTCGACGTGCTGGGCCAGCGAGCGCGCCAGGTTGGATGCGAAGATTTCCGACTCGTGCATATCGGCGCTGCGCTCGCGCCACAGCTGCCAGGCATCCAGGGCGACCAGCGACAGGCAGCCGAGCACGACCGACAGCGTTGCGGCCGCCAGCACAGGCAGCTTCCTGTCGTACAAGAGCAAGGCGCGATGCGGCAGCTTGAATATTTTTTTCATGTCACAAACGGCGTCCAAACAACTTCACCATATCGTCCGGTTCCTTCAACATCAGCATGCGCTCGAACCGCATACCCAGCCTTTCCAGCAGTTTGACGGAGGCTTCGTTGTCCGGGCTGACGATCGCCACCAGGCGCTTGAGGCCGATCTCGTCCCTGGCGTAATCGAGCATGGCCGTCGCCGCCTCGAACGCAAAACCCTGTCCCCGGTATTCGGGCAGAAAGGCATAGCCCAGATCGATGTCATCGAGCGCATCGCGCTTGATCAATCCGCACGTACCCAATGCAGCGCCATCTTCCTTGCGCTGCACCAGGAAGTGGCCAATCTTGCGCTCGGCGAACAAGGCCACCGGCCCTTCCGCTATCGAGCGGTGCGCATCGTCCAGTGTGTGCAAGCCTTTGTCGCCGATGAACTGCAGGAAAGCCGCATCGTTGACCAGGCGCAGCCAGAACGCCGCGTGCTCGACCTTGAGCGGACGCAGCGTCAGGCGCGCCGTATTGAGCACAACCGCCATGCCGGACTCAGTGCGTACCCGATCCCGCAGCAAGTTCCTCGCCCAGGGTCTTGCGGTCCAGTTCATGCTCCCAGGCCGACACCACGATAGTGGCGACGCCGTTGCCGATGAAGTTGGTCAACGCGCGGCATTCGCTCATGAAGCGGTCGATGCCGAGGATCAGCGCCATGCCGGCCACGGGGATGGTCGGCACCACGGCCAGCGTTGCCGCCAACGTGATGAAGCCGGCGCCTGTTACGCCCGACGCGCCCTTGGACGTCAACATGGCAACGCCGAGTATGGTCAGCTGCTGGGTCAAGGTGAGATCGGTATTGGTTGCCTGCGCCACGAACAGGGCGGCCATGGTCATGTAGATATTGGTGCCGTCGAGGTTGAACGAATATCCGGTCGGCACCACCAGGCCGACCACGGACTTGGCGCAACCGAGCTTTTCCAGCTTGGTCATGAGCGAGGGCAAGGCGCTTTCCGAGGAACTGGTGCCGAGCACGATCAGCAGTTCTTCCTTGATGTAAGCCAGGTAGCGCAGAATGGAAAAGCCGGTGGCCTTGGCAATGATGCCCAACACCACCAGGATGAACAGCAGCGCGGTCAGGTAGAACGAGCCCATCAGCTTGGCAAGCGGCACCAGCGCGTGGAAGCCGTATTTGCCGATGGTGAAAGCCATGGCGCCGAACGCGCCGACCGGAGCGGCCTTCATGATGATGCCGACCACCCCGAAGATGGCCTTGGACAGGTCATCGATCAGCGTGACGATGGGTTTACCCTTGGGCCCGAGGAAAGAAAGCGAGAGGCCGAACAAAATGGAAACCAGCAGCACTTGCAGGATATCGCCCTTGGCGAACGCATCCACCACGGTGCCGGGAATGATGTTCATCAGGATTTCCACAGCCGAGAGCGGCTTGGCCTTGGTAGTGAATTCGGCCACGGCGTTGGGGTCCATCGCGCCCGGCGCCGCCACGAAGCCGTCGCCGGGGCGCAGCACGTTCGACACCACCAGGCCGATGATGAGCGCGATGGTCGACACCACCTCGAAATAGATCAAGGCCTTGGCGCCGACCCGCCCCATCTTTTTCATGTTTTCCATGCCGGCGATGCCGGACACGACGGTACAGAAAATCACCGGCGCGATGATCATTTTGATCAGCTTGATGAAGCCGTCGCCGAACGGCTTCATGGTCACCGCATTGTCGGGATAGAACACGCCGAACGCGACGCCCAGCGCGATCGCGAACAGCACCTGTACATAGAGAATTTTGTAGAACGGCTTTTTCATCGGGTCTCCCTCTCTTGTTTTCAGTAGATGAGCGCCGCCGTCGGCTGCTGTCAGGCTTTGCTTATCTTGGCTGCGGTCTCTCCGGTTTCGGCCGCCGCCGTATCAACCGCACGCTCCACGCTTTTATGCGATTTGAAATAACGCCAGGCAAATATCAGTCCCACCGTCTGCATGATGGCGCTGATGTAAAACGTCGTACCCACACGCCAGTCGCTCGCCGCGAAATGGCTGACCTGGCCCAGGATGCCTGCGCCGATGTAGGGAATGATGACTTGCCCCAGACTCATCAGCGACTGCAGCGACCCCATCAGCGCGCCCTGCTCGCGCGGGTCGGTTGCCTTCGAGACGATGCCCTGCAAGGCCGGGCCGGCTGCAAACGCCAGCACATTGCACAGGATGAACACATACATCATCCAGCCATGCGTCGCCAGGCCGTACAGCAAATAAGTGATGGCGCCCGAGGTCAGGCCCAGCAGCGACAGCTTGACCTCGCCGAAACGGCGGATCAGATAGCTGAGCATCCCGGCCTGCACCACGGCGGAAGACAGCCCTACGCAAAACAGCGCCGCGCCGTTCTGACCCGGTCCCCAATCGAAGCGGAAGTGCGTGTACAGCACCCAGGTACATTGCAGCATGACCTGCGCAAACGTGACCAAAGCATAGACGATGATCAGGCCGCGAATGTCGCGCCGCCCCGCCAGGCGCGCCAGCGAGGCGAAGGGATTGGCCTTGGCCAGCGAGAATTTCGTGCGGCGGTCGAGCGGCAGCGATTCCGGCACCACCAGGTAGCCGTACACCAGGTTGCAAGCGCACAGGCAAGCCGCCACGAAAAACGGCAAGTGCAGGTTGATGCTGCCCAGCAAACCGCCCAGCATGGGGCCGCATATGAAACCGAGGCCGAAGGCCGCGCCTATCATGCCGAAGCTCTTGGCACGGTTTTCCGGGGTCGACACATCGGACGCATAGGCCGACGCCACCGACATGCTGGCGGCCGACATGCCGCCGATCACGCGCCCGACGAACAAAAAGCCCAGAGACGGCGCCCATGCGGTCGCCAGGAAATTGAAGAACATGCCGGCCATCGAATACATCATGACCGGACGGCGGCCGACCTTGTCGCTGATGGCGCCCAGAATAGGCATGCACAGGAACTGCAACAGCCCGAACACCGTCACCAGGATGCCATACCAGTGCGCCTGCAAGTCCTTGGTGCCGACGAATTCGCCCACCAGGATAGGCAGGACCGGAATCGCCAATCCTATGCCCAGCATGTCGATGAACACGCATACCAGGATGAAATTCAACTTTGCCGGCCGTGCCTGCCGCACTGCCGCAGCAGTATCACCCACTACATTGGCCGCCGTATCGCCTACCGTTTTGACCTTACCTGCGCTATCCAAAAAACTCTCCCTGCCTGCCACTCAACCGCATTCATCTTCATTGCAAGATTTGCAATTTTATCGCAAAAACCTGCATGGACCGATGGCGAATGCACAAGCTAGGCAGTTTACGGACAGGCCGCTGGCGTGTCCAGACATAGTTAGCAGATAACACTGACTGGCGGCCGATCGCCACTATTTGACCCGCACAAATTTGGGACTTGCCCCTTTTTCATTTAATATCCGCTCAGGGCCACCATACCACTACCTAAAACCACGGCCCGTTTCACATCCAACGGCCTATGTTAAGAGTAGTGATTATCGACGGCAACGCCATCTCGCGTGCCCTATTGCATACCGTCCTGACCGAAGGCGGACACCAAGTCATCGGCGATTCCAACACCAGCCCGTCCAACGTGGCCAAGATGATAGGCCTGGACCCGCAACTGGTCTGCGTCGACGTCGCCTATGCCGACGACGGCTGGGCCCTGGTCGACGAAATCCGCACTGCCCTGCCCAAGGCCATCATCTGCATGGTCTCAGGCAAGTTCGAGGCGGCCACCATCGAAGAAGGCGCCACCAAGCATGGCGTGCACGGCTTCATCGCCAAACCCTTCAAGGGCGCCACCGTGATGGCCATCATCCGCAATGCGATCCTGAAGGTGGTGCGCAAGCAGCAGGCGAAGCTCGATACGCAGGATGCGGCGAATGGGGAGAATGCCGGCGAAGCGCCGGAATCAGGCGCAGAGGGCGACGCCGGTCAATGAAAGGCCCGGGTGACGCGCTGAACTGCGTCAGCGCCCTACTACCTCAGCCTCCAGCACTTCCTGCAAGGAACTGATCAACCCGCCCATGCGGTAGTGGAAGCGCACGCGCAGCTTGTCGCCGGCTTGCACTTCGACCGGTTCGGCCAGTGGAAAGGCCATGTAGCGGTTCAGCCAGTCTATGGTTGACGACTGTTCCAACATGATCGCCAACACGTTCTTGGTGATGAAGCGCAGCGCGTTGACGGTGCCGCTTTGTTCCATCGTGAATTCGCCTTCCCAGGCGATGTCTTGCGACATAGGCTGCGTGAAGTCGAGAATGGCATACAGCTCGGGGCGCGCCAGCTCCAGCGAGCCGGAAGACTCGTTGGCGTTGAACTCCTGCACCTGCACGATGGGGGCGTAGTAGCCTTCGAAGTGGTAGTCCTGCTGCAGCGGTTGCACCGCCATCAGCACGGCCGTGGGAATCATGATGGGTAGCGGGCCGCCGAAGCGTTCGAGATAGCGGCGCTTGAACGACTCCACCATCTCGATCTGCTTTTCCCGCAGCATGGCGACGTGGATCATTTCGCAGATCATGACGTCGACCGGTTCCGGCGGCAGGTATTCGAAGGCATTGGCATGCACCACTTCGACCTTGTCGCCGTGCGGGTTCATGGCCAGCAGCTTTTTCGCTTCGCGCACCAGTTCCGGGTTGAATTCCACACACCAGACCTTGGACGCCTTAGCGGCGGCGAACCACGACAGCACGCCGGTGCCGCCGCCGAGTTCCAGCACCTTGGCGCCGGGCTTGACGACATGCTCGATTGCCGCCTTGAACGGCTGCATGCGGTTGGCATCCATCAGCATGTTGTGATGGTATTGCAGCGGGATGAATTGCCCGAGGTAGGCGTCTTCCAACTCGTGTTCTGTCAGCATGCGGCTTCCTTACGGTGTTTATTACGCTTCAGTTAGCATGGTACTGGAAGCGGAGCTATTCATGATTGCCGCATAGGCCGCGACGCCGACCCGGAAGGGGTTGGCAATGACCACGCCTATGCCCGCCACGCCCGACCCGGCTGCGCCTTGCTCGACCGAAGCCGCAGCCACCGGTGCAGCCGCCGCGGAAGCCCCGACCGCTCCAGTTGCTGCTTCAAAACCGGAACGTTGTGCCTGCGGCCCCTGCAGGGCGGTTTGCGCCGCCTGATAGGCGGCGAGATTCGAATTGACGGAGCTTACCGGCATGAAATTATCTGCTTTGGCTATGTACAGCGGAATTATGGGGATGTGCGATGCCATTAAAAATGCCGATCAGACAGGCTTTTTCTTCGCTGTTCCCTTTCCCTTTGTCGTCCGCCTTTTGGTTTCATGCTGATGACGAGGTTCATGTCTGATGCAAAAAAGCAACGCACCGTCCCGATGCAACCAACAGCAGCTATCATGGTCAATTTGAAAGATTGAGAAAATGACTGCGGCCCGATGATCCATGGAAACGGCGATCACAGCACGTGTTAGAGGCCTATTCGACCGCTACCGGACGCGCCTGGCTATCGGCGTGCTGTTTTCTCTCGTCATTCACGGCTTCATCCTGTCCTTGCGGCTGGGCATTCCCGGCCTGGGTCTGCCGGGCCTGGAATTGCCGTGGAACGAGAGGCGCGCCCAACTCCCCGTACTGAGCGTGCGCTTGGCCAATCTGCCCAGCTTGCCCAACCAGATTCCGGCGCCGCGCCCGGCCAGCACCTTACCTAAACCGGAGCCCGAACAGCAACAATCGGTCGACCATCAACCGCCGTCCAGCCTGATCGACGCCCGCACGCGGCAGGCGCCGCAGCGCACCGCCCTGGCAGCCAAGCAGGCCGCCAAGGCCCTGCAAGCGACACCCGCGCTGGCCAAGGCCGAGCGCAAGAAAGGCGCCGCGCCGCCCGACGACCAGGCGACCGCCGCGCCGGCGCGCTCGCAAGCCAAACTGATCGCGCTCGATAGCGGCAAGCCCAGCGATTTCACCATGCCAGCTGCGGACCAGGACGACTGGTGGCACAGCGCCCCCACGCCGGACAGCATGCCGCTGCCCTACCCGCCCACCCAGGCCCCGACACCGCCGGCCATCGCACTGCGCACGTCGCGGCCCGCTCTCGATCTCGCCCAGGCGCCTGCACCGGCCGTGCAAAAGCCGGCCCCGCAGGAAAGTTTCGAACGCCCCGACGAAACGCAAGCCAAGCAACAAGACTCCCAGACCGCGCCAGACCTCGCCATGGAGCAGGCATCCAAGGCCGAGGGCGAGGAAATCCTGAAACAGGAAGCGGCGCGCTTGCTGGAAGAGCAGCAAGCCGCGCAGCGCGCCCAGGACTTGCAGAACAAGAAGCAGGAAGAGGCGCGCAAGCAGGCCGAAGAAGCCGCGCGCCTGTTGGCCGCGCAAAAGCTCGAGGAGGAAAAGGCTGTCAAGCTGGCCGCTGAGTTGGCCGCGAAAAAGCAGGAAGAAATCAGGCAGGCCGAATTGGCGCGAGCCGAGGCCGAACATCAGGCCAAGGAGCTGGAAGCACGCCGCCAGGCTGAGGAAGCGACGCGCCGGCAATTGGCCGCGCTGGCGCTGCAAAAACAGCTTGAAGAAGAACAAAAAGCGGAACAAAGGCAGGCGGAAGTAGCGAAGCAAGCGGAGCAGACGCGCATCAAACAGCAGGAAGCACTGGAACTGGCGCGCAGGCAGGCCGAAGAAGAAGCCAAACGGGAAGCCCTTCGCTTAGCCGAACTCGAACAGGCACGCCTGAAAGCACAAGCCGAGGAAGCGGCGCGCCTGCAGGCTGCAATGGCCCAGGCCGCGATGGCCCAGGCTGAAGCCAAGGCCAAGGCTGATGCCGAAGCCAAGCTGGCCGCGCAAGCCGCCGCAGAACGGGAAAGCGCAAGACTTGCAGCGGCAACGCGCGGCGACAGCAACGGCAATGGCGTCGGCAACGGCACCAGCAATGGCCTGGCAGCCAACGGCAGCAGCCTGGTGGCCAACGCGCTGGCGCAGGTGGGCAAGCTGGGCGCACGCCCCGAATCGGGATTCGGAACGGCGCCGTCGCGTGCGGACACCAGCCAGGCGCGCCGCTCGATTTTCGGCAGCGTCGATCACGACATCAACCTGGCCATGTACAAGGTAGGCTGGCGCGCCAAGATAGAACGCAACGGCGACCTCAACTACGCGCAATCCGCTGCAGAAAAGAAGCGCGCGGATCCGGTGGTGACGGTGGCAGTCCGCAGCGACGGCAGCGTGGAAGATATCGTGATCAATCGTTCCAGCGGCCTGGCCGAACTGGACGAGGCGGTACGGCGCATCGTGCTCGTCAATGCGCGTTACGGCATGTTCCCGGAAAGCCTGGCGCGCAAGTACGACGTAATCGAGATTCGCGCGGTGTGGAATTTTGAGGAGAAGCTGCGGCTGCGCGAAGAATTGGCCACGGAGTAAAACGTATAAGGCGCCGACGTCAGACTTGACTAAGGAGCGTGCGTCGGACCAGTCGAGGCATTCTCAGTCCACAGCCAAAAGCGAACTGCCAGCCATTCGCGCGATTGCATATACCTGTCATTTCTGACAGTGTATTCCTGCGTTGCAGAAGGTAGTATGACCATTCGGCCAAAAGGCGAAAGCGTGCTAACGGCCAGAAGCGGACCTTGCAGCATTTATTAAAAATGACGAAGAAATAACATCATATGAAAATATTATTTAAACGGCTCATCTTGTTGCCAACTCTGCTTGCCTCATGTTTTGCCGCGGCTGCGGCGTCAGATGACCTAAATACAAATGAAGCAAAGATGGTTGGAGTTTGGCAGGAAGGTATGACGCAACAAATCGCATCGATGGATGCAAGCCGCATTGCCAAGCTTAGGAAAATAGGCGTGCTCCGAAATATCGTTGAATACAAGGCAGACCGCACTTTTGTGATGTATCCAAGATGTCAAAAGGCAGAGGAGTTGCAAAAAGCTGGCTATCCTTTTATTAGCGGGACTTGGGCATTGAACGATACCGGCGAGCTGACAACTCATGTCTCTAAAGACGGAAAAGGGTATGACTTTACTGGCGTAATTACTTGGCGCGGCGACCAAATGATTTCAACGATGAAAGGCAGAACTGAGGGCGTTGAATCAGGGCGATATGTTGGTACACTTCCTCCGAAGTGCGATTGAACCGAGAATCGTTGGGGATGGTCATTTGTCGTTCCACCAAACGCGAATTTCGGAGGTAGAGCCGACCATCGGCGGCCGGTATGTCATAGTCCGCAATGGGCCAGCAACGGACATTCAATATCGGTCGCGCAAACGTAGCTGGCATTCCCGAAAAGCTAATCTCGTGAAGGAGGAATCGAGTTGAAGAGACTTATTATTACTTTCGTGGCTGTCACTCTTACAGGCTGCGCAAGCTATAAGCAAACCTTGACGAATGCACAGGGGCAATCGATTACCTGCGAAGCTAGTGGGCACGCCGGAATCGTTACCGGTCAGTACCTGAAGGAGGGCTTTGATAAATGCGTTAGCGAAGCTGAAAATAAAGGGTACAAGCCGGCCGACACAGTTGCAAAATAAACCAAGTTATACCGTTAGTTGGAAAAGTGCAGAGTTGGTATTTGAACTTACTGATGAAACTTTCTCCAAAACTTGTTCAGTATCTGTGACCGTCGTTCAAGTCGATTGAACGAGAACTTCACTCAAATTGGCCAAAACTGTATATTCGTCGTAGTCCGCTTTGGGGGCGTTATGAGAGTGAGGACTGCCATCTGACATGATGTTCCAGCCCAGGAACGAGCTACTACCTGTAAAGCGTAGCGCACAAAAGAAACGGGGCGGCTAAAGCCGCCCCGTTTTACATGCATAGCGATCGCTCGCTACGACAACTTCTTATCCCGCATTACCCTTCAACCAAGCATCGATCGCCGGCAAGCGCTCGCTGCGCACCTTGATGCGGAAGGTGATGTCCGCAATCGCGGTTTCCACGTCGCGGCGCGCGGTCGGCGCCAGGTTGGCATCGGCGTAGGCCTTGAGCTTGGCGATCATGGCCGGGTCGGACGAACCGGTGGCCACGCGTGGGAAGTAGCGGCTGCGCGAAGTGGCGTCGACACGTTCGTTCACTTGCGCCACGTGCGCTACCGCAAAGTCGAAGGCCAGATCGGGGTGCGCCATCGCTACCGACGTGATCATGCCGGCGCTGTTGGTGGCGCCCGGCTCTTCGGTCAGGGCCAGATCGAGCGCGCGCTTGGCGAGTGCTTCATCTTCGGTCGAGGCCAGCATGTCGTACAGGCGGTCCTTGACGAGCGGCGTCTTTTCGCTCAGCGCAGCGGCATGCAGCGCGTCCCAGGCAGCAGCGTCGGCATGCAGGGCCACCACGCGCAGGATCACCTTGCGCAGTGCCGCCGGCACGGCGCTCGCATCACCGGCAAGCGAAGCGGCGTAACGGCGCTGCGCTTCGGCGATCACGCCGGCGTCGCCGAGCTGGCTCAGGGTGCCGATCAGGCTTTCACGCAGGATGGCGACCGCATCGGCTTCGCCGGCCTTGGAGACCCAGCCGATGTTGTTCATGACCGGCGTCAAACGGCTGATGGCATAAGCGTCAAATGTTATCTGGCGCTCGGTATCGCCACGGTAGTAGCTGTGGATGGCGCCATAGCTACCCGCGATGCGGCCCCATACTTGCGGGTCGGCTTCGAGCGGCGTGGCCTTGGCCAGTTCCAGGAAGTTCGACAAGGGCTGCTGGCCGTTCAAGCCCAGCGCCCAGCTATCGGCCAACAGGCCGAGCTGGTCAATCGGCGCCAGCTTGCCGAAATCGGCCGCCAACGCGCTGAAATTCTTGGGCGCGTACACGGTGCGGTAGTAGCCACTCTGGCCGACGTTGACCAGCAGCGGGCCGCAGCCCGGCACGCTCAGCACGGTCTTGCCGCCCGTGACCACGGTGCGCGCCTGTTCGGACGAGCCCAGCGTTTGCGCAATTACCGGCACTTGCCAGCGCAAGGCTTTCTTGTTGGGCTGGTCGCGGCTGAATTCGCCCTGCGTCAGCATGACCTTGGTCTGGCCTGCATCGCAGACGGCATTTTCGACGCGGATCATGGGCACGCCAGGTTGCAGCGTGAAGTCGTGTGCGATCGCCATGACAGGCTTGTGCGCGGCCTTCTCGATTTCGCGCCAGAAGTCGTCCGAGGTAGTATTGCCGTAGGCATGCGCCTTCATGTAGCTGCGCACGCCGGCGCGCCAGGCGTCGGCGCCGACATAGCTTTCCAGCATGGAGATTACCGCCTTGCCTTTCTGGTAGGTAATGGCGTCGAAGGCCTGGCTGGCCTGCTCCACCGTTTCCACGTGCTGCACCACCGGGTGCGTGGTGGCCAGCGAATCGCGGCTCATGGCGGCCTGGTTGCCGTTGATGGCGTCGAGCTCGGTATGCCATTCCGGATGCAGGCGCTCGGTGGTGCGGCCTTCCATCCAGGTGGCGAAGCCTTCGTTGAGCCACAGGTCGTCCCACCACTTCATGGTGACCAGGTCGCCGAACCACTGGTGCGCCATTTCATGCGCGTCGGTCTCGAATATGCCCTGCTTGTCGCGCTGGGTCGAAATGCTCGGGTCGAGCAGCATCGCGTATTCGAAGGTGAAGATGGCGCCCCAGTTTTCCATGGCGCCGAAGAATTGGCTGCGCCCCGGCGCGGCGATGTTGTCGAGCTTGGGCAGCGGGAAGCGCACGCCGAAGTAGTCGTTGTATTCGCGCAGGATGTTCTTGGACGAATCGAGCGCGAACTGCACTTGCGACAGTTTGCCCTTTTGCGCGATCACGCCCAATTCGGTGCCGTCGGAAGACGTGGTGGCGCGTTCGAAATCGCCGAGCGCGAAGAACAGCAGGTAGGTCGACATCTTCGGCGTCTTTGCGAACTTGATCACGCTGCGGCCGTCCGGCAAGTCGGTCTTTTTCACGGCAGGCGTGTTGCTGACCGCAATTTCGCTGCTCGGTACGGTGGCTTCGAGTTCGAAGGTGGCCTTGTAGGCCGGCTCGTCCCAGGACGGAATCAGGCGGCGCGCATCGGAGTTTTCAAACTGCGTGTACAGCGCGCGCTTATGGCCTTCCGTCGTGTCGTAGTCGAGCGAGAACAGGCCGACCGCCTGCGTGCCGATTACGCCGGTGTAGTCTAGCGCCAGCACGTAGCGGCCCTTGGCCAGAGCATGCTCGAAGGTGAAGGTCGCGGTTTGGGCCGCTGCATCGACGCTGGCCTTGCCGCTCAGCGCTTCACCCTTGCCGTGTTCGCCGCTCAGCGAAACGCTCTGGAAAGTCATGTCGGCGGCGTTCAAGGTCAGCGTGCTGGTCGGCTGCACCACGTCGACCGTGATCTTCACCTTGCCGGCAAACGTCGAGGCGGCGGCATTGGGCACAATAGCCACGTCGTAATGAAGCGGATAGGCGTTGCGCGGCAACTGCGTGGTGGTTTGCTGGATGGCAGCCGGTGCAGCCTGGGCGGCGGGAATAAACGCGGGAGCGGACAAACCGAGCAGCGCGACAACTGCTGCTGAAATCAAGCTGCGATGCATCTGGAAACCTTTGCTGACGAGATGAATAAGGAAGGGGCAACAACGATGTCAAAACTGCCATAGTTGGCATACCGAGTTGCACAATGTAAAACGAAAGGCCAAGGCTGTCAATGAAACAACAGCCACACGGACTACGCGCCAAGCAGGTAATATGCAGTCGTGGATGTTTGAAAGATGTTTGAAGGATGTTTGAAACATCGCGGCCCGCACTCGATGCGGGCAAAGAGAGGGTGCATGCATATCTCCAGCGAAGAAGTCCCCCGCGCCGTATTGGCCGAAACCTATGCACAGATGAGCACGGAAGAGGTGCTCGACCACTGGGAGTCCGGCACCTTGACCAGGCTGGCCAACGAGGTCGCGGCCGCCGAGCTCAGGCGCCGCGGCGTGGCCTTGCCGCCTCAAGCCGAGGTCGATGAAGACAAGGATGAAGAATTGCCCGGCCTGGAAGCCAACTTCGAAACCATCGCCCGCTCCTTTGAGCCAACCGAAATGCATATCCTGTGCGGCCGCCTGGAAGCGGAAGGGATTCCGGCTTTCGTGATCAACGATAACAGCTCGCTGCCGGCCGTGGCCACCGGCGACGTGCGTCTGCAAGTGGCGAGCGAATACGCGCAAGACGCCGCGCGGGTGATTGCCGACATACGGGCCGGCAGGCGCAATCTGGCCGATAGCGAAAAGCTGCCGGAGACTCCGAACGCTTGGGAAACCGGCGCCGAGGAAAGCCAGGGGCGGACAACAAAAGAAGCGGCCCTCCCGCCGGCGCCGAACTGGCAGGTGCTGGCCATGTCCCTGGTATTCATCTACGCCGTCGTGGAATTCGCCAAGACCATGTGGTTCACGCGCACCTTCGGCAATGCCATCGCCTGGGATTACGTGTCGATGTTCGCGCTGGCCCTGCCGGTGCTCTATTTCGCCGCCGCATTGCTGATGGTGTGCGGCAGCAAGTGGGCCATACCGGGCTTTGCCGTTTACCTGCCCTTGAACATGGCGGTGGCGCTATTCTTCATGCCGGACGACCCGCTGCGCACCGACCAATTTGTAGGCTGGCTGAGCACGGGGGCAATCATCTATTTTTGCGTGCTGCTGCGCCGCCAGGGGCGACTGGATTGAGCTGCCTGATTGCCCATAGCAAGCCTGCTATGATGTGAGTCAAACCGATCCGGCCCATGATACCTCCCGCGAACCCAGAAGATTCCGGCGCACGCCGTTTTGTGATTGAAATGATCGGCTTTTCCGACGTGGAAAAGTCGATGTTCCTGTCCACTTTCCGCCTCACCAGCCGCCGCACCTATTCCTACGCAGAAGCCGAAAATGCCGGCGAACGCGCCGACCTCTACCTGGCCAACGCCGACAATCCCGACGCGCTGCCGCTGTTGCGCCAACGCGCGCCGAACAGCTATGCGCCGGCTGTGCTGATCGGGCGCGGCAAGACCGAAGCAATGAGCGTCACCGAGTGGCCGCAAGTGGAACGGCCCATTCACTGGATGCGTCTATTCGAGCAGATGGACGCGGTCATGGAAGAAGCGCTGCTGCAGCGCGACCTGCGCAAGCTCGGACAAAAAAAGATGTGGAATGGCCAGGCTCTGCGCCGCGAGGGAGACCAGGCAGAATCCGAGCCCGCACACACCGCGCCGATACCGACCGACAGCGTGCTCGTGGTCGACGACAGCGCCACCATACGCGCCTTCATGCGCGCCAAGCTGGCGCCCTTCCACTTCGACGTCGACTGCGCCGAAACCGGCGAGATCGCCCTCGACATGGCGCAAACCAAGAGCTACACCTGCATCTTCCTCGACGTCATGATGCCGGGCATAGACGGCTACCAGGTGTGCAAGAACATCAAGAGCAATGCCGCAACCAAAGACATGGCCGTGGTCATGCTGAGCAGCAAATCCTCCACTCTCGACAAGATGCGCGGCAACTGGGCCGGCTGCGATGCCTATCTCGGCAAGCCGGTTACGGAAGATGAATTGCTGACGACGATTGCGCGGTTTTTGCCGAATGCGCGGAAGGTTGGCGAAGCTACCTGATTCGACTCGTGGGTTCGTTTTTGCCGGGATTGCATCACAGCGGGGCGGCCAACCGCCTACGCCACTATGTTCATACGGCGGAATGCGCTACGCTTTTCCGCCCTACCTCTCAAGCAACGCCCGCGAAATCCCCATCAACCGTGCCACGGCGGCCTTCTCCAGTTTCATGTGCAGAGCCGCTTCCACCAGCGGGAATAGCAACTCCAGATCACCGCGCGATTCGCAGGCGGCGATTTTTTGCCTGAGCACATAGCCATCGACTTCCAGGTACTGGTCGAGCGCGTTGGCGATGTGAGCGCGCGCGACGATCAAATTCATTTTCAGGATGGAGGTGGAGATGACCTGCTTTTCCGCCTCCTCGATTGCCTTGACGGTACGTTGAGCCTGCTCTTTGGCAGTGGGTCTTTCCTTTTTCGGCGGCGGCTTGGCTGCGCTTGCGTTCTGTGGCGGCGCGCTCTCCGGCCTGGCACGCTCCGGCTGGGCGCTCTCAGGGGATTGAGGCGTCACCTCCAGCTTGGTCGCTACGCCTATGATGGTTTGCATTTCGAGTTCGGTCGCTACACCGAGTATGGTTTCGATTTCCGAGAGCGTGGGAATTTCCAATACGCTGGAGCCGGCTTCCAGTGACAGTGGTTCATGCTGCGGCTCTTTGATTGGCGCTTCCTTGACCGGCTGCTCCTTCTGCACCGCTTGTGCGGGCGGTTTGGCGGCAGCCTGCACCGGCTTGTTGGCCGGACGCGGCATGGTCATGGGGTCGAACAGCACGGTATGTTCCGGCGCCGGTTCAGTCATCTGCCGCGTCGGTTCCTCGGGAAAGCGGATCAGTCCCTTGTCGAGCAAGAGTTGCAAAGCGCCGGGCGTGACGCCGGCTGCCACCATCATGCGCTCAAGCTCGGCAGCGGACTTGACGCCATCGACCAGCAGCAAGGCCGTGCGGATGCGCGGCGCCAAACCCAGCGCGCGCGCCTTGATTTCCCACAGGCCGGCATCGGTCTTGACCGGCACGTCTTTCTGACTCATTGCATGCCCCACATCAAATGAAATCAGCAACGGTACAGCTTACCGCATTTTCTCGGACTGTTGCGCAGCAGAAAAGCGACGTTTAATCTTCCGCTTCAATCTTGTTGCGAATGATTCCAATTCCCGTCACTTCGCTTTCCATGACGTCGCCCGGCTGCAGGAATTCGGGCGGCTTGCGGCCGAAACCCACGCCCGAGGGAGTGCCGGTGGAAATGATGTCGCCCGGTTCCAGCGTCAGGCCGCGCGACAGCTCGGCGATGATGCGCGGGATCTTGAAATACATCTGGCGATAACTGGCGCTTTGCTTTTCCACGCCGTTGACGCGGCAGATGATGCGCTGCTGGTCGAGGTCGATGGCGCCGGCCGGCACGATCCACGGCCCCATCGGCCCGTGCCCGTCCAAACTCTTGCCCTTGAACCATTGGCCGCCGTGGCGCTTCTGCTGGACTTCGCGCACCGAAGTGTCGTTGAACACGCTATAGCCATAGACGTATTCCATGGCTTGCGCTTCGCTGATATTGCGGCCGCGCTTGCCTATCACCACGGCCAGTTCGGCTTCCCAGTCGGTGCTGTTGGAATTGCTGGCGTCGTGCGGAATCGCATCGAACGGCCCGTTCATGACATTGGTGGCCTTGGTGAAGAACACAGGATTCTCGGGAATCTTGTCCACGCCCTTGTCGGCGCGCATTTCCTTGCCTTCCTCGAAGTGGTCGAGGTAGTTCCAGCCCACGCAGAAGATGTTGCGCCAAGGTTGGGGAATCGGTGACAACAGGCGTAACTGGTTCACGCCATGAAGCAGTACTTGGTCACGCAAGGCCTGTTCAACTACGGCCTTCACTTCGACCAACGCAGCATCGCCGCCAGAGATCAAAGCTAGCATGTCGTCCGCCGCAAAGGACAGGCTGCGCTTCTGGCGGCTCGCTTCGGCTGCCAGATCGACCACCTTGCCGTCGTCCAGCACCACACCGATGGAAGCACCACTTGCAAATACGCAGGTGGCCAAGCGCAGGCCGCCGTTCGGTAAAGCTGGAATGTTTTGGACGTCGGCCTTGGGTCCCTGGAGATGACTGGTTTGCATGGATGCTATCCCTGATAGATGATGGAGTGTGACGGTTTGTGTAAGAGATTGGGGGACATTTTACCGTCCAAAATCCCCTTCCCGCTTCCAGCTTGCCTTTTGTTACAAGCCCCTAACAAATTCATTTAAATCCATTTACAAACCCCGCTTTGGCAAGACGTGGTTCGACCCGGGATATTGCTCTGCTACACTGTGCGCTTGCCCCGTGCCTCCGTCCGCCTTTGTGTCCAATTTCGCCCGCTGCCCCATGATTCGTCCCGCTGTCCTTGCCGACGCTCCCGCCATTTGCGCGATCTACAACCACTACATCGCGGCCACTACCATTTCTTTCGAAGAAGCGCCGGTTGGCGCAGACGAGATGGCTCAGCGCATGCAAGGCGTAATGGCGATGCTGCCGTGGCTGGTCTACGAAGAAGAAAACGGTACGGTCGTCGGTTACGCCTACGCAACCAAGTGGCGCGTGCGCGCCGCCTACCGCTACACGGTGGAGAGCTCGGTTTACGTGGCGCAGGACCGGCCGCGGCGCGGCATCGGTTCTGTTTTGTCGCGTGCCCTGCTCGATGAACTGCGCTTGCGCGACGTGCATGCGGTGATTGCCGGCATCGCCTTGCCGAACGAAGCCAGCGTGGCGCTGCATGAACGCCTGGGTTATCAGAAGGTCGCGCATTTCCGCGAGGTGGGCCGCAAGTTCGACCGCTGGATAGACGTCGGCAATTGGGAGTTATTGCTCTAATGTTTCCGCAACTGCTGCCGCAGCACGAAGCCCTGCGCGCCATCGTGCTGCTGCGCACGCTGGCGCTGCTGTGCCAGGCTGCGGGGCTGGCGGCCGCGCAGTTCTGGCTTGGCATCGAATTGCAGCTGCCGCCGTTGCTCGTGGTATTGACCGCGATGACGGCGCTCAACCTGTGGAGCTGGCTGCGCATGCGCAAGCGGCAGCCGGCCGGCAATCCCGAATTGTTTTTGCAGTTGCTGGCCGACGTTGCCGCGTTGTCGGTCCTGCTGTATTTTTCGGGCGGCGCCACCAATCCATTTGCGTCTTTCTACCTGCCGGCGCTGGCCGTGGGCGCAGCACTGCTGCCTTGGCGTTACGCGCTTTGCCTGACGGCGCTGGCGGTTGCCGCCTATTCGCTGATGGGGGGCATGATGGGCAATCCGATGGTGCGTCATTTTGTTCCGCTGCACATGAACGACCCGGAGCGCGCCATCGCTTACCATCTGGCTGGCATGTGGGCCAATTTCGCGGTATCGGCCGCCCTGATCACCTGGTTTGTGGCCCGGCTGTCGCGCGCCTTGCGCGAGCGCGATGCGCAATTGGCCGCCGCGCGCGAGCGCCACCTGGAGCAGGAACGCCTGAGCGCGCTCGGCATGCAAGCCGCCAACGCCGCCCACGAAATGGGCACGCCGCTGGGTACGGTGGCGCTGATTGCCGGTGACTTGGCGGAGGCCGCAAAAAATAATGCCGCACTGGCGCCGTTTCACGAGGATTTTGCGATCATCGCCGCGCAGATTACGCTTTGCCAGGAAGCGCTGAGACGCATGAGCGCGAACAGCGGCGCCGCCGTCGCGACAACTTCCGTAGCCATGGATGCCTGGTTGAAGCAGTGCATTGCCGACTGGCGTTTGCGCCATCCGGCCACACGCATCGAAACCGCGCTCGACGTCGACCGGACGCACATCGAACACAGTCTGTCGGTCGCGCAGATTCTGACCACCCTGCTTGACAACGCCGCCCAGGCAGGTGCTGCGAACGCCGTGCGCGTGACCGCGTCGTATCTCAACGGCCGCACGCAGATTCAAGTGATCGATCAGGGCCCCGGCATTGCCGCCGCTCTTTTGCCGCGCCTCGGCTATGAGCAAGTGGAAAGCAGTTCGAACGGCCAAGGCATAGGCTTGCTGCTCGCCTACGCCACGGCGCGCCGCATCGGCGCCGAGATCGCCTTGCAATCGCAACCTGGCGGCACCACGGCCAAGCTCACCTTGCCGGTAGTGGCAACATGAAACGCTTTCTTGTCCTCGACGACAACGACATCTTTGCCGCCACGCTGGCGCGCTCGCTCACGCGGCGCGGCTTCGAGGCCACGGTCGCCCACACCGGCGCCGCTGCGCTGGCGTTGGCACAGGCCGGCCCCTTCGATTACGTGACGATCGATTTGCACCTGGAACAGGATTCGGGCCTGCAATGGATTGCGCCGCTGCGCCAAGCCTTGCCGCAGGCGCGCATGCTGGTGCTGACCGGCTACGCCAGCATCGCCACCACGGTGCAGGCGGTGAAGCTGGGCGCCGACGATTACCTGGCCAAGCCGGCGACGATAGAGTCGATACTGTCTGCCCTGCAAACCGGCGATGCTGCCGTCAGTTCGGCAACGGCGGCGCCCGATACCACGCTGATGTCGGTGGATAGACTGGAATGGGAACACATACAGCGCGTGCTGGCCGAGCACCGCGGGAATATCTCATCTACTGCGCGCGCGCTGAACATGCATAGGCGAACGTTGCAGCGCAAGCTATTGAAAAAACCCAGCGCACAATAAACTCCCTGTCGTTCCCGCGAAAGCGGGAACCCATACTGAGTATGGACGTGCACACGGCTTATGGGTTCCCGCCTACGCGGGAACGACGGGGTAAGTGATAGTGACTATAAACGTACCCGCCCGCAATGGATCTTACTCTTGATTTCTTGCATCGACTTTATGTTTATCATTTACCGAAATAGTTCCTACTTCAGCAGCCCAGCGCTATGCGCCGCCGCCTCGATAGCCGCATAGTTTTCCGCCTTGGTGGGAATGAAACGCGTAGCGCGCTGCAATTCCAGGATTTCCTTGCCCTGCGGGGTACTCTTATCGAGCGCGAGAAAGGCGTCGGTCAGCTTCTGGCGCAGAGCCGGATTCATGTCGGCACGCACGCTCCAGTTGTAATCGAAGTAGCCGGGCGTGGTGTAGAACACGTGCACTTCATTGGGATTGATCTTGCCTTCGGCCACCAGCTTTTCCCACACCGAGATGTTGAGCGCGCCGGCATCGACCTTGCCGCCGGCCACGGCCGCCGCGGTGGCGTCGTGCGCGCCCGAATAGGCAATGCGGCGCAGGTCGCTGTCCGGATTGATGTGGGCTGCCATCAGATAGTAGCGCGGCATCAGGTGACCCGAGGTCGAAGACTCCGCGCCGAAGGAAAAGGTCTTGCCCTTGAGGTCAGCCAGCGTGTGGATATCCTTGTCGGCAGTGACGAACACTGAATGGAAGTTCGCGTCTTCCTCGCGCTGGACGAGCGGAATCACCTGCCCCTTGCTGCGCACCTTGGCCTGCACGAAGGTGAAGCCGCCCAGCCATACCATGTCGAGCTTGTTGGTGGCCAGACCTTCGACCGTGGCGGCGTAGTCTGTCACGGGTACGAAGCTGACCTTCATGCCGGTTTTCTGTTCCAGGTAATCGCCCAGAGGCTTGAATTTGCGCTGCAATTCGGTCGGCGATTCGTCGGGGATGGCGGAGACCCGCAGCACTTGTTGCGCGAAGCCGACTGCCGAGGCAGACAAGAGCGCAACGGCAACAATCAATTTTGACAAAGTCGAAGAAATGGACATGTGCAACCTTTTTTTTGAGAAATTATTTGACCGAATTTTCGTATTTTAGCGTGCCAAGTACGTGACACTTATGTGACATTTTAATGATATTTATTGCGCACCGACAATTTACAAAAGTATCTCGGCAGCGCGCGATTTTTTTGTCTATGATAGCCGCTCCCCCTTCGACAGCGCTTCCGCTTTTTTTACGAACGTGAAGCATGAACTTCAGGTGCGCAGATGCTGGCACAAACCGCAAAGATACTGAATCACCCGAGGCACGATGACGAGCCTATCGAGATGCGTCATTTGAGTGCGGGTTTGCTGGCGCAGCCGGCGCGCGTCTCGGCCAAGTACCTGTACGACGCGCTGGGTTCAAAGCTGTTCGAAGCGATCTGCTGCCTGCCGGAATATTATCCGACGCGCACGGAAGCCGCGATCTTCGAGGAGCATCTGGACGAGATCGCGCGCACCGTGGGACGCGGCAGCACGCTGATCGATCTCGGCGCCGGCAATTGCGCGAAAGCGGCACGCCTGTTCCCGGTGCTGCGCCCCGGGCAATACGTGGCGATTGATATTTCCGGCGAATTTCTGCACGACGCGGTCAGCCAGTTGCGGCTGCGTTTCCCGCAGATCGACATGCTGGAGTTGCAGCTTGATTTTTCCGGTTCGCTCAACCTGCCTCTGAGCGTGCGGCGCGAGCGGCGCCTGTTCTTCTACCCCGGCTCTTCGATCGGCAATTTCACGCCCACCCAGGCGCTGCAATTCCTGCGCCGCCTGCGGCATGAATGCCAGACCCATGCAAACGGCGGCCTGCTGATCGGCGTCGACCTGGTCAAGAACACGCGCCTACTCGATGCGGCCTATAACGACGCCATCGGCGTCACTGCCGCCTTCAACCTCAATCTCTTGCAGCATGTGAACCGTCTGCTCGACGCCGATTTCGACGTGCGCGAGTGGCTGCACCGCAGCTTTTTCGACGTCACGCAAAGCCGCATCGAAATGCATCTTGTGGCGCGCCATGCGGTGGCGGTGAATTGGCGCGGCGGCCAGCGCCTGTTCGCGCCCGGCGAAAGCATCCACACCGAGAACAGCTACAAGTACACCAGGGAAGGCTTCCTGAACCTGCTGGCGGAAGCCGGATTCGGCAAGGTGCGCACCTGGAGCGACGCCAGCGGCTGGTTCCTGCTGTGTCACGCGGCGGCGGAATGATGGACGTGCAGGCGGCACCGTCGCTCGCGGCCGCATCGAACGCGCTGCTGTCGCGCTTTTATGGGGTACGCAAGCGCACGGTAGAACTGGCCAAGCCCTTGTCCGAGGAAGATTGCTGCGCGCAATCGATGCCCGACGCCAGCCCGGTCAAGTGGCATATGGCGCATACCACCTGGTTCTTCGAAACCTTCATCCTGGAACGTTTCGAGCGAGACTTCCGTCCGCACAATGGTGCGTTTCGGGTCCTGTTCAATTCCTATTACAACGGCGTCGGCGACAAGCATCCGCGCGCGCAGCGCGGCTTGCTGACACGCCCGTCGACCGATGAAGTGCTGGCGTACCGCCACAACGTCGATGCGCGCATGGGCGTCCTGTTGGAACACCTGCAGAGCGATGTACCGGAACTGGCCGCACTGGTGGAACTGGGCCTGCAGCACGAGCAGCAGCACCAGGAATTGATCCTGACCGACATCAAGCATTTGCTGGCGATGAACCCGCTGTTTCCGGCCTATGCCCGCAATAGCAACAGTGGCGGCCACAGTGCCCCTGCCGCCGCGCTGACCTGGTTGCCCTTCGATGCCGGCGTGGTGGAAATTGGCCATGCGGGCGATGGCTTTTGCTTCGACAACGAACAGCCGCGACACCGCCAGTTCGTCGAACGGTTCTCGCTGGCGTCGCGTCTGGTCACCAATGCGGAATATGCGGCCTTTGTCGATGCCGGAGGCTACCGCGATCCGGCCTTGTGGCTCTCGGAAGGCTGGGACTGGGTGCGCAACAACGGCCTGCAGCTGCCCCTGTACTGGCAGAGCGATGCTGTGGGGTGGTCCGAGTTCACGCTATACGGTTTGCAAAAGCTCGAGCCGCACGCGCCGGCCGTGCATCTGTCTTACTTCGAAGCCGATGCCTATGCGCGCTGGGCCGGCGCGCGCCTGCCTACCGAGTTCGAATGGGAGTTGGCTGCCGCAAAATCAAGTCCCGGCGCAAACTCCGGCCTGCATCCGCAGACAACACGACAAGCGGGTTTGTCGCAACTGTTTGGCGCGGCTTGGCAATGGACTTCCAGCAGCTACGCGCCCTACCCCGGCTATGCGCCGGCCGCCGGGGCCATCGGCGAATACAACGGCAAATTCATGAGCAACCAGTATGTGCTGCGCGGCTCGTCTTGTTCGACGCCGGTTGACCATGCGCGCGCCAGTTACCGGAATTTCTTTCCGGCGACGGCGCGTTGGCAATTCAGTGGGGTCAGGTTGGCAAAATCAACTTAGGCTGCGCCAGCTCCATTCACTCCCCTCGCCCACAAGGTGGGAGAGAGGCCGGGGGAGAGGGTAAGCAGAGGGAAGCGAGCCGTATGTCTTGACGTTCACCCTCTCCCCTACCCCTCTCCCGCATGCGGGAGAGGGGGAATTATTGAGAACGGTGTCGTCGCGCTTCCGTGCTTCCTAAAGCTTGACGTTCACGTGCGCGGGACCGGCCTGCATCTCCCCGATCACCGCCGCCTCGCCAAACCCTTCGCGCCGGAACAAGGCCAGCACTTCCTCGACCGCTGCCGCATCGCATGACACCAGCAAGCCACCCGAAGTCTGCGGATCGGTCAACAGTGCGCGCTGCACCGGCGTTACGCTTTCCGCCAGCGTCACGTCACGCCCATAGGCCGCCCAGTTGCGGCCGGAAGCGCCGGTCACGTAACCTTGTTCGGCCAATTGCGCCACACCCGGCAGCAGCGGGATGCGCGGCAAATCCAGCGTGGCGGTCAAGCCGGCGCCGCGCGCCAGTTCCAGCAGGTGTCCCAGCAGGCCGAAACCGGTGACGTCGGTCAAGGCATGCACGCCCGGCAGATCGGCCAGCGCCTTGCCCGGCTTGTTGAGCTTGGTGGTGTTGGCGATCATGGAGGCGTAACCGTCGGCACTCAGCGCGTTTTTCTTGAGCGCCGCCGACAGCACGCCGACCCCGAGCGCCTTGCCGAAAATAAGCTTGTCGCCGGCCTTGGCGTCGGCATTGCGCTTGACCCTGGACGGATGCACCAGGCCCATCACCACCAGGCCATAGATGGGTTCGACCGAATCAATGGTGTGACCGCCGGCAATGGGGATGCCAGCTTCAGCGCAAATGGTTTCGCCGCCCTGCAGGATCTTGCCGATCACGTCCAACGGCAGCTTGTCGATCGGCATGCCGAGCAAGGCCAGCGCCATGATGGGCGTACCGCCCATGGCGTAGACGTCGGAGATGGCGTTGGTGGCGGCGATGCGGCCGAAGTCGAACGGGTCGTCGACGATGGGCATGAAGAAATCGGTGGTGGCGATCAGCGCCTGCTCGTCGTTGAGCTTGTAGACGGCGGCGTCGTCAGAGGTCTCGATGCCGACCATCAATTCTTTGGGCACCGGGAAGCCCTTGGAGTTTTTCAGGATCTCGGCCAGCACGCCGGGCGCGATCTTGCAGCCGCAGCCGCCGCCATGGGAGAAGGAGGTGAGTTTGATTTCTTGGATGGCATTCATGGATTTTGAGGGAAAAAGCTTTGCAGATTCTGTGTCACAAACAACTGAAGATACTTTTCAACAACCAGCTCAACAACCAACACCGTCATTCCCGCGAAAGCGGGAGGCCGCCCCGCGGGAACCCATAGTGAGTCCGATATATCGACTGGCTTATGGATTCCAGCGTGCGCGGGAATGACGGAGAATTCATTGGACGAAGTCTGAAGCTACGACTACGTCGAAATTTATCCACCAAAAGCCAGAACAAACAAAAATGGCGGCTGGTTTCCCAGCCGCCATATTTTACTTGGACTCAGCCTTCAGCGATTTAGCGATCACCGTAGCTGCGGCGATTACCACCACCATTCGAGTCGCCAAAACGCGAACCCTTGTTGTAACCACCGCCGTTACCACCTTCGCGATGCGGTCCCTTGTTGTAACCGCCACCACTGCCCTCGCGGCGCGGACCTGCGCCCGTTCCGGTGCCGTTACCCGGCTTGGCGAAGGTGCGCTGACCCGGCTTGGCCGTGTTGTTGCGACGGTTGTCGCCCGGACGCCAGCCGCTGGACTTGCGCGGCGCCGAGGCGGTCTTCTTCGGTTCGTAGCCTTCGATCACGTCGACCGGAATGGTTTGCTTGGTGAAACGCTCGATGCGCTTGACGTTCATGCCTTCCGAATGGTTTACCAGCGACACGGCAGTACCCTTGCGGCCGGCACGGCCGGTACGGCCGATGCGGTGCACGTAGTCTTCCGGGAATTTCGGCAAGTCGTAGTTGAACACGTGGGTGATGCCCGGCACGTCGATGCCGCGGGCGGCGACGTCGGTAGCCACCAGCACACGCACCTGGCCGCGGCGCATACCGTCGAGCGTGCGGTTACGCGCGCCCTGATGCATGTCGCCATGCAAAGCAGCGGCGGCGAAACCGGCGATGTTGAGGCGGTCGGCGATGTTGTCGGCGTCGCGCTTGGTGGCTGTGAACACCACGGCCTGGTCCATCGAGACGTCGCGCAGCAGATGGTCGAGCAGGCGGTTCTTGTGCGACAGGTCGTCGACGAAGTGCACGCGCTGCTGGATGTTTTCATGCTTGGTGGCGGCGCTGGCAATCTGGATCACCAGCGGGTCGCGCGTGATGCGCTTGGCCATGCTGCCGACCACGCCGTCGAGCGTCGCCGAGAACAGCATGGTCTGGCGTGTTTCCGGCGTAGCGGCGACGATGCGTTCGATATCGTCGATGAAACCCATGTCCAGCATGCGGTCGGCTTCGTCCAGCACCAGCACTTGCAGCTGCGAGAAGTCGATCTTGCCCGATTCCATGTGATCGATCAAACGGCCGGGCGTCGCCACCAGAATTTCCGGATTGCGCGACAACAGTTGCATCTGCTTCGGGTAAGGCATGCCGCCGAGGATGGAGACGGCCTTGACGCGGCGCATGAAGACGCCGTACTTGTCGGTTGCGGTAGTAACCTGCAATGCCAGCTCGCGCGTCGGCGTCAGCACCAGCATTTTCGGTTGCGCAGGGCGGAAGCGCGGGCGTTCGCCGCGCGAACGCGCCGATTGGGCTTCCTGGTTGGGCGTGCGGCCGCCAGAACCATTGGAAACCGGTTGCTGCTGTTCGGCAGCAACGGCGAATTTGTGCAAAGAGGGCAGCATGAAGGCTGCGGTCTTGCCGGAACCGGTCTGCGAGGAAACCATCAGGTCACGGCCGCTGATGGCGGCCGGAACGGCTTGCTGCTGCACCGGGGTGGGGGCGGTATAGCCGGCTTCGGTCAGTGCCTTGAGGATGGACGTGTGCAGGCCAAGAGCTTCAAAAGTCATTCTTTTCTTTCGTCAAATTCGGTGCATGCCGCGTCTGATAGATGCAGCAAAACACCCGCGCCGCAAGCACCGATCAGGATGCGTGCGAAAGCGCAATCAAAATTGCAACGCTAACCAACAACGAAACAGCTAAGAAAACTCAGACAGACTAAAGAGATTTCGGCACAGAAAGCTTTGCGCCGGGACGGTGCTCAAATGTCGGCACCAGGAGGCGGGAGGGCTTTAAAATCGTTACAAGCGCTTGAAATGGCGCTATAAGTTTGCGATGCTGCCATGTGCATTGCCTGTTGCAACGCACAAACAGGATTCTACAGATATTCTGCCGCAAAGCATAGTACTTTTTCGGACAAATGACCGAATTCAGTTGGCAAATCTGAAACTGCTTTCAGATTTGCCAAGTTTTTTCCCTCGAAACTTAGTTATTCGGCAATGCCACCAACCACGTTCGAGAAACCGCCATCCACATAAGTGATCTCGGCCGTGATGCCGCCCGACAGGTCGGACAGCAGGAAGGCGGCGGTGTTGCCGACGTCTTCGATAGTGACGTTGCGGCGCAGCGGCGCGTGCGTCTTCACGAAATTCAGCATCTTGCTGAAGTCCTTGATGCCGCTTGCGGCGAGAGTCTTGATCGGACCGGCCGAAATGCCGTTGACGCGTATACCCTTCTGGCCCAGCGATTCGGCCAGGTAGCGCACGCTCGCTTCGAGCGAAGCCTTGGCCAGGCCCATGGTGTTGTAGTTGGGCAGCGAGCGCACGGCGCCGAGGTAGCTCAACGTCAGTAGCGAAGAATTCGGATTCAGCATCGGCAGCGCAGCCTTGGCCATTGCCGGGAAGCTGTAGGCGGAAATATCATGCGCAATGCGGTAATTCTCGCGCGTCAGGCCGTCGAGGAAATCGCCGGCGATCGCCTCGCGCGGCGCAAAACCGATCGCGTGCACGAAACCGTCGAAGCTGCTCCACGACTTGCCGAGGTCGGCAAACAAGGCGGCAATCTGCTCGTCGCTGCCGACGTCGCAGTCGAATATCAGCGAGCTGTTGAACTCGGCCGCAAATTCGGTGATGCGCTCCTTGAAACGCTCGCCCACATAAGTAAACGCCAGCTCGGCGCCTTCGCGATGGCAAGCCTGGGCAATGCCGTAAGCGATGGAACGGTTGGACAAGACGCCCGTGATCAGGATTTTTTTGCCTTGCAAGAAAGCCATGGGAAACTCCAACGGTAAAAAGTGCCGCTATCTTACCGCAGGTTGGCCCGCGAACTGCCAAACAAGCGATTCCGCGAGAGCCTGGAGAACAACGCTCAAGGTCACTTCATTTGAAAACGAGGCACGTTCAGCGTATGATTCGGCTTGCCGATCAGGTGGCATCGCTGCGCTCGATAACTGTATATGGTGGCAGAAATCGCAGCGAGCGGACCGAGATTGCATCGAGCAACGGAATAGATGCACCATTTACTTGCGCATGGTGCCAGTAGTCGTAGCGAGCGCGCCGAGGTCGCACCGAGCAACGCAGCCGTACTGAAGTACGGCGAGTAGCGCAGGTGCGAGATCGGCGGGCGCAGTAGACTAATGGCGCCATGTCGGCTGCCCATAGCTCAGTTGGATAGAGCATCGGCCTTCTAAGCCGAGGGTCAGAGGTTCGAATCCTCTTGGGCAGGCCACCCCTAGCACCAGCCTTTTACTGGGAGCTTACAGGTTCGATTCCTGTCCGCGACGCATCCACCGTCCCAAATCTTCCCTTCACGTATCCGCAGACGATTGCACTGTTGCGCGAGCCTGCGCGCGGGCCAGCAGCGAGTCGGCTGTCGGCTTCAACTTGGGAAGCGCTTGGGACGTGAGTCGTTCAGCATCGGCAACCTTCATGCCGAGTGTGCGCAAAAGCGCCGCAACTACTTTATCCGGATAGTCCTTCGGTGTCCTGCCACGAGCTATGCGGTCAATTACAACGAGTCCCGAGCCCGCGACGATGTCCAGAATAATTTCAAGCGGCACGTCGGCAAAATCACCACGATTCTGACCTTCAGCCAGGTCTGCCGGAAGATAGCGGAAGGCTGCATTTTGCTGGTCGAGCAAATGCAATCCAGCGCCCGCCAGAAATCGAGCGAGCAACCGATTCGAGCGTGCCAGATGGAGGTAGCATCGCATACCAGTGGCAACGCGAAGTGCCGGGTCCTCGATGTCACCCACAGCCGCTTCAATTAACGCGACCATTTCACCACTCAGCTCGTCCCCGACTGCGGCCAACAATTCTTCGTTAGTTCGGAAGTAATTGTAGAAGGACCCTTGCGACACCTCGGCCGCCGCAACCACCTCGGGAATCACACTCGCACCTACACCCTTGTCGGCAAATACAATCATGGCGCTCTCGAGAAGGCGCCTGCGCATGCGTTCACGCCTTTCGGCAGCGACGCGAGGACGGTGGTCATTGACGGCGGGCATAGTCAAATTTTTAGCCAGGGACGTCATGATGATACCAGAATCATTATGATTTTTTGCTAACAATCAAGCAGATTCGTGCGCCGTAATAGTGAATCAGCAGGCAATTCAAATGAAGGCAAAGGCAGCGAGCTAAGACGCTCCGCTTCCTGGTTTTCCAGGCCCAACGCCCTCAACATAGCCTGCGCGCTGGCGCCGGGATATTCCGGATTAAGCGCCTCGCGGGTACCGGCATAGGCTGCACTGAGCACTACACCTGCCAAGAGGTCAGTACCAACCTTCTGGTCAATATTTTTAAAACGGTGCGCTTCCACTCCCAATGCAACATCTCGCTGCAAGTAGAGGGAACCCAAGAAGCCTGTATTTGCTGCTGGGTAGGGCAACCGTGCCATAAACGTTCCGTACAGCGGAAAGCGCATAACGGCATGCAATAGCAAACGCGTCCCGCACGCAATGCGTTCTGCGGGGTCTTCATAAGACCGTACAACATTGTCAATTGCAAGCAACAACTCGTTGTTGAGTTCGCCAGCTACTGCCTCCATTAGCTCTTCGTTCGTACGGAAGTAGTTGTAAAACGAACCACGCGCCACGCCCGCTTGGGCAATAACATCGTCGATTACCGCATGGAGTCCCTTCTTGGCAAAAACCAATAGGGCGCTTTCCAGTAACTTGGCACGAGTCTTTTCACGCCGTTGCGCGGCTACTCTAGTGCGATGGTTTTGTGTGTCTTCGATGTTCATATTCGTCCATTTCCATTTCATTGTATCAAATCTCTTATTGACACGCGAGTCATTTTGACGATAATGTCATTATAAATAAACGCACCGGGACTAATTTCTGGGTCTCCGGGCAAATATTGGAGAACACATGAATCAGTTAGTCGAGCCCAAACTGCGCGCACCAAAGGCATACCCAGAAAGCGCCCTGCCGACGGAAATCCACAAGCTGCAACGGCCAACACCCTTGGTCAAGGCCACATCTCTAGCCTTCCTCGTGTTCGAAAAGCCCGACCTGGGTGCATGTGAGCGATTCCTGACCGACTTCGGCATGCATACGGTCCTGCACAACGACGAATGCTTGCTTATGCGGGGACACAACGAATCTCCCTGCATTTACGCAGCGAAGCGTGGCCAACGGTCGCGCTATCTTGGGGCAGCATTTACCGTATCTTCTGAAGCGGATTTGAAGTGCCTGGAAAAGAAGGCCGGGGCACGCAGGTTGACTGCTGGAAGAGTACCGGGCGGCGGCAAGGGGGTTGAATTGGTAGACCCAGCCGGCAATTTAGTTTGGTTGATAACTGACCAAAAGACCTGTGAGCCCCTGCCCCTGCGCGCGCCGTTGCATCCGCAGGCCAACAGTTATGGCAATGTGCGCCGAATAAACGACACGATCCGGCCGCCGTTGGAACCTGCCGCAGTTGCAAAACTGGGTCATGTGGTCTTGCAAACGGTGGACTTTCCCGGCATGGCTGAATGGTATATGCGCCATTTGGGCCTGATACCCACCGACGTCCAGTACTTGGCGGACGGTTCACCCAACTTGGCATTCTTCCGCTTGGACCTTGGCGACACACCCGCTGACCACCATAGCTTCGTCCTTGCCGGTGGAATTGAGGAGAAGTATGAACACAGCGCCTACGAGGTGGTGGACCTGGATGCACTTGGTCACGGCCATAACGTACTTCGTGCTAACGGCCATCGTCACATGTGGGGTATCGGCCGCCACATTCTGGGAAGCCAGCTTTTCGACTACTGGTACGACCCGGACGGGATGGAGTTCGAGCATTACACGGACGGAGACGTCTTTACCGCGAGCCATGAGACGCACTACGTCCCGCTGGAGCTTTCAGGCATTTGGGCATGGGGCGACGACGTTCCGAAATCAATGGGTGTCAAGCGCGACTTCGGGACTGTTTTCAAGATACTGCGCCTACTTTGGCAAGGCCGTATCAAGTTAGACCGACTAAAACTTTTAAGTAGTGCCATGGGCAGACCACGTCCCTGGCTTTAAGACAGGATTTTCTTTCATTAAATAATAACCAAGGAGCACACATGGCGGTTCAAGTTGTTCATTACACGCATGACGGAAACGCAGCCTGGGGTGTAGTTCACGGCATTCGCATCGCCCCCCTTTCCGGCCACTATCCCAGCACTGCCGATTTCATGTTGAACGGCTACGATGAGGCTTGGTCAAGCAAACCAGCCCAGGCTAATTTGGCGCTTGATGCAGTCACATTACTGTCGCCAATCACGAGCGACCGTCAATTTATCTGCCAAGGCATTAACTACGCAAGCCATGTTCGCGAATCGGGTATGGACCCATCCAAAATCGGGTTCAACACTATTTTTACCAAAGCGCCGTCGAGTCTGACATCTGCCCACGCGGACATTGTGCGGCCAAACCACGTGCGCTTGCTCGATTATGAAGTCGAGCTTGGCTTGGTTATGCGCCGTCCTCTGACCGGCCCAGTCACTGTAACGCCAGACTCGCTTCACGAATGGCTGGCTGGAGTAACCATTGTCAACGACATCACGGCGCGCGATGTGCAATTACCGCAGACGCAGTTCTACAAGGGTAAGAGCTACCGGACCTTCGGCCCCACAGGCCCATTCCTCCTTTTGCTTTCACCGGCAGAATGGCCGCGCTGGTCTGAACTGCGTATGCGTTTGGAAGTCAACAGACAACAGCGCCAGGACTCCTATTGCGGCGACATGTTGTTTCATCCGCACCAAACGCTCACGGAGCTTTCCGCTATGCATGACCTGCATCCCGGCGACCTCATTGCCACTGGCACCCCCGCGGGTTGTGCAGCCAAAGCGCCAGGCAAGTTTGCAATGTGGATGATGCGTCATTTATTGTCCGACGCTACCAAATGGCGCCTGTTCATCCAAAAGGGACTTGATAACCCGGCCTATTTGCAGCCGGGGGACATCATCACCGCGTCGATATGCACTGATGACGGAGAACTCAACCTCGGAGAACAACGCAATCAGGTCATATCCGCGTGAGCAACTCGCATTGGCCCATCAAATTAGCAAATCATGGTGGTGCCAAATAAACCTAGATTCGACAGGAGCACTGGATGACACCAGCGCCCCGCCTAGTCGAGCAACGTTACTTGGATGGCGCGAATCTGCGCCTCCAGTTCATTTAGGATTTCAAATGTCGGTACACATTCACCCTTCCATATTGCAGGCTCCTCCTTGTACGCAAGCTGACATAGAGGCAATGGAATCGGCCCCATGGCAAGACAAAGTTTTCGCCCGCACAACTTACGACGTCCTGCGATTGGCTGCCGCTCGCCATCACCATCACACTGCATTGCGCTTTGTGGTTCGTGGAGAGCCAGATTCCCCAGCATTTTCTTTGAGCTATCGCTTCCTGTTTGAACGGGTTACGCAAGCCGCAAACGCATTCCACTACGCTGGCATTCAGCCTGACCAGGCTGTCGCAATTTTGCTGCCAAATCTACTGGAAACACACATTGCTCTTTGGGGGGCGCAGGCAGCCGGCATCGCCAACCCTATCAACCCAATGCTCGACATTGCGCATATTGCCGCCATTATCAACGCCACGCAGGCTCAAGCCCTGGTCACGCTAGCCCCCTCGCCTGGCAGTGACATTTGGGAAAAAGCAATGGCCGTAGTAAGACAGTGCCGCTCAATTCACACTGTGTTCGTGGTCAATCTCGACAGCTACCTTGACCCGGAGCGGCCAGTTGAACAGAAGGTTCCTCGCGCAGACGAACAACCATTACTACGAGATTCCTGCCGTATCGTATCGTTCAACGATGCACTGAACCAGGAACCATCTGACAGCCTCGTATCCTCCAGAGATATCAGCCCAGACGACGTGTGCGCCTATTTTCACACTGGTGGCACTACAGGCCTTCCCAAAATTGCGCTTCATACCCACCAGAATGAAGTGTTCATTTCCAGCATGTTGCCGCAGCTGCTGCCGGAACATCAGGTGGTATTGTGCGGCCTGCCGCTGTTCCACGTAAATGGCGCGATGGTGACCGGTTTGGGTGCTTTCCATGGCGGCTGGGAGGTGGTCATCTTAACGCCCCATGGATTCCGTGGTAAGGGCGTACTACCTAACTTCTGGAAGTTTGTGCGGCGCTTTGGCGCAACGACCTTCAGCGCGGTACCGACGGTTTTTGCCAGCTTGGCCAACGTACCTCCTGAGGGAACGGATATTTCCACATTGCGCCACGCCCTTTGCGGTGCAGCTCCATTGCCAAGGGAAGTGGCTCGCCGATTTGAGGAAATCGCCGGTATTCCGTTGTGCGAGGGCTACGGCCTGACAGAAGGTACCTGCATTTCTACCGTGAATCCGATTAATGATGCACGGCACGTCGGCACTGTTGGTCTACGGCTTCCCCACCAGGCACTTAAAGCCTGGAAGGTCGACAGTTCTGGAAAGGCCACGGTCCCCTGCGCAACGGGCGAAGTGGGAGTTATTGGCATCAGCGGACCGAACGTATTCCCCGGCTACCTGCATGAGCGCGACAACGAGGGCATCTGGCTCGAGCACGGCTGGCTAAATACCGGCGACCTCGGATATATCGACGAAGAGGGATTCCTGCACCTGACGGGGCGGGCCAAGGACCTCATCATACGGGGCGGGCACAACATTGACCCGGCAATGATAGAGGATGCGTTACACCATCATCCTGCAGTTGAGAAGGTTGCAGCGGTTGGTCAACCCGACTTGCACGCCGGCGAACTACCTATGGCATTTGTGACACTGAAACCAAACTTTGCGGTTGACGCCGACGAGCTTCACGCATACGCCAGTGAGCACATCCCGGAACGTGCCGCCGTACCGGTGCGCATTATCACACTTGACCAAATGCCCTTGACAGCGATTGGCAAAATTGCCAAAGCTGAATTGCGCCACATGGCTGCACAAACTGTGTTCCATCAAATCCTGCTCGAACATGGCATTTCCGCAGAACTCACTGTGTTTTCCGAAGCCGCCAGAGGCAACGTAGTAAAGCTGAAATGCTCCCAGTCCGATGCGCCCAAAGCCATCGAACTGCTGACCAGCCTGGACTACTCGGTGGACGTTTTGCCTTTGACAGGAAAGGAATGAACATGACTCAAACACTTCCAACGTCTGTCGATGTGCTGTTGGTCGGCATGGGTCCAGTCGGCGCCACCGCCGCCAATCTTTTGGGCCGATATGGCGTACGCGCACTCGTCATCGACAAGTCACAAGAAATATTCATGGCTCCGCGTGCCATCGCACTCGACAACGAAGCTTTGCGGATATTGCAAATGGCCGGTCTTGAGGACGGTGCCTTCGCTACATGCGCCATACCCGAAGTTCAGATGCACTCGCCGATGTTCGGCTACTACGCACGAGCAAAAACCGGGCGCCACATTGACGAGCACCCGTCGCTGGTCACTTTCTATCAGCCGGAGCTTGAGAAGGTTTTGCGGGAACGTGTGGCCAATTATCCTTGCGTCCAAACGGCGCTGGGTATGGAGATAGTAGGTTTCAGCCAGGACGAGTACGGTGTGGTCGCCATCCTGAGTCAGGGCGGTAAGGAATTCACCGTGCACGCGCGCTATTTGGTTGGTGTTGATGGCGCGAATTCTTTTGTTCGTCGTCATGCAGGAATGACTTTTGAGGGCAAGACATTTACGCAGGACTGGCTGGTTGTTGATGTGCTGAACGCCCCGACTCCGATTAACCACGTTGAGTTTCACTGCGACCCGCGACGCCCTACGCCGCACATGCCAGCGCCAGGCAATCGGCAACGATGGGAGTTCATGCTCCATCCAAATGAAACACGTGAGCAAATGGAGCATCCTGACACCATAAAAAAGCTCCTCAAGCCGTGGTGCGACGCAAGCAAATGCAATATTGAACGGACTGCCGTATACCGGTTCCATGCCAGGATTGTCGACCGCTTTTCGAAGGGACGAGTGTTCCTGGCCGGTGATGCTGCCCACATCACGCCGCCCTTTGTGGGTCAGGGTCTGGTAGCCGGACTGCGGGATGTCGCCAATTTGTGCTGGAAGCTTGCCTGGGTGGTACAGGACCGCGCTCCCCAGTCCATTCTTGACAGCTACGATATCGAGCGCCGTCCGCATGCCCGCTCCATCATCAATCTGGCACGCTTAATGGGTGGCTTGGTCATGCCTCGAAGTTACATAACGGCGTTTTTTGTACATGGATTCATGTGGGCAATGCATCGTTTTCCAATCACACGCGGACTTTTTGAGGACTTGGAAATAAAACCCGCAAACCGCTTCATGTACGGGTTGTTCCAGCGTGGCCGCAGTAGTTCGAAACTGGTGCGGGGCGGCCAGGTCCCGCAAGGCCAAGTTCGGAGTGGTCACGGTGCAGCCACCATCCGAAGCGACGACTACCTGGGAAATTTTCCGACCCTTGTAGGATTCGGCTGCGACCCGACCAATGTTATCAGCCTGCCTTTACTGGCAGCCTGGACTTCTGCAGGTGGTACCTGCTTGACGTTGCGCTCCAATGGTCAGAGCGGTCTCGGCCGAAATTCTTTGGAAGACGCCACTGGTACGCTCGTTCCTGGCGCTGCGCCCGTCGGTTGGGTAGCGGTCATACGTCCAGACCGTACGGTTTTGCACGATGGTCCATTGGCAAACGTTGACACCATCATAAAGGAGTCACTCGAACTAATGGGCTGCACCACGCCTGACAATGAAACTCCAGCTATCCCAGTAGCTCGTTGAGAATAGCCAAAGGCAATACGCTGTCTGCCGCCAACCGGCGGCAGACAGCCAGCCTTGCGCGAATCACTACCGGGCAGGTCTGCTCAAAAGTTCGCAGCGAGTTGTTCCGTCTCCTCTTCGTCCGCCAGACGTATCATAACCTCCTCGCAGGCAGGCAGCACGCGTAAGAAGGCATCAACTACGGCCGGGTCAAAGTGCGCGCCACGACCTTGCACAATAAAATCCGCCGCTGCAGATACGGTCATCGGCTCCTTGTACGGCCGGCGCGCCAACAGCGCATCAAACACATCGGCTACTGCCATGAGACGTGCAGCCAAGGGTATAGCCTTACCGGCCAGACCGCGAGGATAGCCCGACCCGTCCCATTTTTCGTGATGGCTACCAGCGATATCCATCGCAAGCGCCAAGAACCTGCCACGAGCACCCATCTGGCGTCCGGCGCGCGCCAGTATGTCATAGCCGCGCCGGGCGTGAGTTTTCATGACGGCCCACTCATCTGGTTCAAATTTTCCTGGCTTGAGCAGGATATGGTCAGGAATGGCAATCTTGCCGATGTCGTGCAGTGGAGCAGATTTAGCCATTAACGTAATGATGTCCGGCTTCAAATAGTCGGCATATTCCGGGAGTTGCGAAAGGTCTGTGGCTAAAAGGCGCACATACTCCGAGGTGCGCCGAACATGGTTTCCGGTATTTTCATCGCGAAATTCTGCCAGAGAAACCATGACATCTATTGCTGCATCCTGCAGTTGGACAATGTCTGCCAGCCCTTGACTGACTCGGTGTTGCAGTCCAGTGTTTTGACTTGAAAGATAGTCCTGCCAGGCCTTGACTGCAAGCTGAGCCTTTACACGAGCTTTCACGATTGCGGGATTGATAGGTTTGTGAATAAAGTCTACCGCGCCAAGGGACAATCCATGCTGTTCGTCCTGTAATTCGGTACGTGCTGTCAGAAAAATGACCGGAACGTGGGCCAAACGTTCATTCTCCTTCAAGCGTCGGCAAACTGTGTAGCCGTCCATCTCTGGCATCATCACGTCCAGCAGTATTAAATCTGGCAATTCTGCCTCTGCAAGGGCCAGTCCTTTTTGCCCGCTATTAGCCAGCAGCACGAGATATTCACTTTGCAGCAAATTTCCCACCACACTTAGATTGGCCGGCGTGTCGTCCACTACCAGAACGGTTGGGCGAGTGGGTAATGTCAGGGTGTCGTTCACAGGTAGTTCTCCGGTTAGCCATTGGCGGCTTCTATCAGGGCAAGCGCCTGGTCAAAATCAAAGTTATCGAGCGCAGTGCCTATGCGGTGCGCAGTGGGTCTGCCCAAAAGCTGTTCTGCTGCAGGAATGGAAGAGCGCCATAACTCCAAGGCTCTGCTGTCACAAACTGCCAGCATTTGCTGAAGTCGTGCTATCCAGTCTGGCGCAGGACGTTCCGCCTGGGCCGATTCGGCCGGTGGCTCAAGTTGTGATATGGCTTCAACCACGCCCTGCAAGGGCATGGTCAGCTTCTCCAACCTCGCGCGCGCAGCATGTTGCGAGCGACGTCTGCAATCCCGCTCTAGTTGAACCGCGACGTTTGCCACTTCGGTCGCTCCAAGTGTTGCTGCGACGCCGTGCAATTTATGGGCGTGTTGCTCAGCTTGCGTCCAATCGTTTTCTGCAATTCGTGTCGTAATGACAGTTGGAGCGTCGGCGAACTCGGCCGCAAAGTTTGCCAACAGGCGACGGTACAGGCCATGCAGTCCACCAGCCCGGTGAAGACCGGCTTGCATGTCAAGACCAGGAATTTGGGAAGGGTCTTGCACAGGCTCCTTTACCTTTGGTCGGAATTCGGCGTCGGCGTTATAATGGCGCGCCAATTCTTCATACAACTGGTCTGGGTCGACTGGCTTGCCGAGGTGACTGGTCATCCCCAATGCTGCGCAGCGCTCCCGTTCCTCGGATAGAGTGTGTGCAGTCATCGCGATAACCGGCAGGTCGCCGAACGATGGGTCCAGGCGAATATGGCGAGTCGCTTCATAGCCATCCATAACCGGCATTTGCATATCCATGAGCACTGCATGGAAATGGCGTGGTCCCACTGCCTTCAACCGCTCAAGCGCGGCGGCGCCGTGTTCAGCAGTTTCAACCGCGACCCCGCGTAGCGCCAGCAATTCGCACGCCAATTCTCGGTTGATTGCCTGGTCTTCGACCAACAACACACGCATGCCGTTCAACCCTGTCGCCTGCAATTCCGGCTTGGAATCAACGGCGACAATTCCGGTATGCAAGCGGCCGAGCATGGCGCGCAGCTCGGCGGGCTGCACCGGCTTCGCGAGCCTGCCCAGCAAGGGCACGCCAGAACCGGCAACCGAGCTCACTTCACCAATTGTCAACGCCACCACTGGCGGCAACGCAACACCGTCTTTCGCCAATTGCTCCAGCCACTGACCACCGTGCTGTTCCGGAAGCTCCCAATCCAAAAGGAGGATTTGATAGGGACGGCGCAAATGATGTGCAGCTTCCAGCCGAGCGCGGGCTCCAGCCAGTCCGGCGACCACATCGATAGAACTTTCAACGCCTTCTGCTCGCAGCAGATTTTGAAGAGCCAAGCGCGTGGCGCCCAAGTCGTCCACAATAAGTACGCGCAGGTCCGTCATAAATACAGGTGGCGTCGGGAGCGGCTCTGGTGAAGCTCGTGCCAGACGCAATGCAACGGAGAATCGCGTACCGATCCCCGGCTCGCTATCTGCCCAGATGCGCCCACCCATCAGGTGCACCAACTTATGGCAAATCGCCAGACCAAGGCCGGTTCCCCCATATTTCCGGGTCGTAGAACCATCCGCTTGGCTGAATTCCTTGAACAGCCTTCCTATCTGGATGCTATCCATCCCGATGCCAGTATCGCGAACGGTAAAGCACAAGGCTACGCCATCCTCCTCACGTCGTTCCACGTGCACGGTCAGGCGCACACTACCTTGCTCGGTAAACTTGACCGCGTTCGAAAGCAGGTTCGTAAGTATTTGCCCCAGGCGAAGAGGATCTCCAATCAACATGCCGCCCCCGGAAACCAGCTCCCTCTCACTCAGATCAAGTACGAGCTCAAGCCTCTTCTCCTGCGCACGCTGCTGGACCAAGGCCAGCGCGTCCGCCAACACCCGTTCCAAGCGAAATGGAGCGAGCGACAACTCCATTTTTCCGGCTTCGACCTTGGAGAAGTCCAGAATGTCGTTGATTAGACCGAGGAGTGACATGGCGGCCTGATGAACTTTCGATACGTAGTCGTGCTGCCGCGGCGGAAGACCGCTATGCAATGCAAGGTAGGCCATGCCGATGATGGCATTCATAGGAGTGCGGATTTCATGGCTCATATTGGCCAGAAACATGGACTTTGCTCGACTGGCTTCGTCAGAATGACTCCGCGCTTGTTCCAGTTCAGTCTGCACCGCAACGCGCTGTTGTATATCTCGCTCGATGGAACCGGCCATACTGTTGAAAGCATTCCCCAGCGCCGCCAATTCTTCGACACCAAAGGAATCATCTAAATCGGCAAGCCCAGCCCGCCTACCCACACGAGTCGAATAATCACCCGTCGCCAAATTCCTGGCGGCGCTCGACAAGCGCCGAATTGGTCGCAAGACTTGTAGCTGGAGCACCCAGGCTGCTATGAGTACCAGGCCCAAACTTCCGGCCAAAGTAACCATGCTCGCGCTGATAAGATGGTTAAGCCTGTCCTGAGCCTCTCGAACCTTTGCATGGGTGCGGCGCTCAGTCGCGGCGGACAAGTCCGTGAGTGCATCCGCGAGCTTCGCCTGCAATTCAGTGTATTGCTTGCTATACACCAAGGCCACGGCTACATCCAAGGTTGGCGCATCACGTACCACATGCTTTTCAATTGCATCCCGAGTTGCACCATGTACAGCATCGAAAGCCTGCTTTTCGACTCGCTGCAATGCGCTGGTCACGGACTGAACTCTTTCAAGCGCCGAAAACTCGGCAGACTCGAATCCAAGCACTTGCATGCGCGACTGGACGGACCTGCCATTTCCCTTTCCAGGCCCCCGATAGTCAGCGCGTTCAGCAATTATGTGTTTCCAATATGCCGATTGCGCATCCTTTAAGGGCATTGTTTGTAATCCTGCGCGAACTGCCAAGATATCGTGGTAATAGGTCAGGTATCGCTCTTCCCTAGTGACGACGTAGGACCGAACCAAACTAACGAGTTGTTCCGTTTCCTGCTGCAGGTCATTGACCAGTGCGAGAGCACTTTGCCTCTGTTCCTGAGCACGGACGGCTTCGTCATATGCCCGCTGGATTAGCGTAATCAATAAAGCATTCAGTGCCAGAGATAACAAGGCAACGGCTGAAAAGCCCAAAGTGACGCGACGCAACTTCATTCTGGAAACGTTGAAAAGAAGATGTATTCAGAAGTCTTGACGTTTTACACGCACTGCCGCTCTCGCTTCTGCAAGCAAGCCGTCCAAAATATCCAAATTTTCCTGCATTGTCGCAAGCTGCTCCTGCACACCGCGATGATGTTCTGGCTTGGGTATTGGTTTGGAAACAGACGAATCTTCCTTCCCCTCGCGCAGTCCGGCGAAGGAATAAACAACCCACAAGGATGTACCCAACAACATGATGGCGAATGCTTTTGCAATAAGTGACGCCAAAGTCGTGTCATAACTTTCGAATGGCGCAGTTACCCACGCACCGAAATTCATCAAGCCTACGAGCCCGACGGCGAGAAAAATAATGGCGATTGCCGGCACCGCCAGAATTCTTTGATTGGTAATCATGATTTACCCTCCTGGTCACTCGACTCCGCGGAGCCAATTTACTATAATTGATAGTATCGTCATTATGACGCTATAGTCAATATGAAAATTGCAATTGGC
The DNA here is from genome assembly GCA_019232795.1 of Burkholderiaceae bacterium. GTDB lineage: Bacteria > Pseudomonadota > Gammaproteobacteria > Burkholderiales > Burkholderiaceae_D > PKWO01. The sequence goes on along the minus strand of JAFANH010000027.1, from coordinate 28,322 downwards.
GCCTGCGAATAAACTATTCAGAAGTTCGCTATAACAAAGTTGCCAATTAATTCATACGTCACGTTATTCAACGCCTTTGTTTGGAGGCACCATGCACACTCAGAGCCCCTCTATTCGCCCAACGACCAGCGCAATCGTCAGTGGCAGCTGCCTGCTGGCCATGCTTCATTTCGGTCGCGATTTCCTCCAACCCATTGCTCTGGCAGCCATACTGAGTTTGGTCGTAGCGCCGCTCATCCGGGCTCTGGGACGCTTTGGACTGCGAGGGCCGTCTGCCATGCTGACAACGCTTCTGATGGCTTGCATCTGCGTTGCAACAGCCGGTGCCGTTCTGACGTCGCAATTCATCAATGTAAGCGCGGAATTGCCTCAATATAGGGCGGCGCTACAACGGAAAATCGAACAAATTCGCATACAAGTGGAGCAGCCGTTTGCCAAAATGCAGGCGAGCATTAGCGCGGTCACGATTGGAGCTGGCGCTAGTGATGCAACGGTGGACACTGGCACTCCTCTGCAGCAATCTGCCCCGCCGCCAGTCCCGGCACTGACCGCCAACCAAACACTCGCAAAGCTCTTTTCCATCGTTTGGGGTCCCTTGGGTGAAACCGGCCTCGTGATGGTTTTGCTCGTATTTTTCCTTATCGAACACGAGTCGCTTCAAGACCGCTTGATTCGACTTGCGGGTCAAACTGAGATAAGTCGGACCCTGCGCGCACTGGGCGATGCAGCCCAAGGCGTATCGCGATTTTTTCTGTCCCAATTCCTGGTGAACACCACGTTCGGATTTGCCATTGGTCTTGCCCTATGGCTGATGGGAGTGCCCCATGCTCTACTATTCGCTACGCTTAGCGGGATATTGCGATTTGTTCCGTATTTGGGCGCATTGGTTGCCGGCGCAGCCATTGCCTGTTTCACGGCTGCCATATCGCCTGGCTGGACTCTCCCCTTGGTCTGTGTCGCGCTCTTTGGCGCGTTCGAATTACTTGTGTCCAACGTGGTAGAGCCTAAGGTTTATGGCCACAGTACTGGCCTTTCTCCACTAGCGGTGGTGGTCTCAGCACTGTTCTGGGGCACATTGTGGGGACCAATTGGCCTTCTGATATCGACGCCATTGACCGTCTGCCTGGTGGTGGCCGGCCGTCACGTAAAAGCATTGCAACCCCTGGCTATTCTGTTTGGGCAAGCACCCAATGTAACGGTGGCACAGCGCTTCTTCCAGCGAGGACTCTCAGGAGAAACAGCCTCAATTTTGCGTGACGCTCGCGCCATTTTGCGTCGGGCGAGCTTTGCGCGCTATTGCGACCAGGTTCTGTTGCCAGGCCTGGCTCTGGCCAATGACGAACTGCGCAGAGGGTTGATTGACGCCGGTCAACAGGATCGTCTTCGTTGCACCGTCGCCGAGGTGGCGGAAGGCTTGGCCTCCCGCGAAACCGTGCCTACCCGACGCAAACGGCACGTATCACTACTTGATGCCAATGTAGGTGCACATCTGCGCCATCTCCGCGAAGCTCGCCTGGGACGCTGGCAAGGCTCATTGGACGTGCCCCAACGCTCCATCGTGCTGTGTGTCGGTTTGGCTTCTGAGCGAGACGAGCTCGTAAGCGAACTGCTCGCAAGGGCTTTGCGTGAAATTGGCACCGACGCTCGCAGTATCATGCTGCCACTGCCGTATGAGGAGCACGACCCGTCCAAGGCCGAACTTGTATCCACGGTGTTTATTCCCAGCCCATTGGGAGATTCCGTCGAAGATTGGCTTTCGGCGATTGCGAAAGTACGTGGGCTGCTCCCTCAGGCACTGCTTGCCTCCGTGTGCCTGCCGGGTGATGAACGGACCGTTCCACAGAATGTCATGCAACTCCATGTGGACATGGAGTTGCGCACCTTCGAGGAATGCCTGGCGTTCGTCGCTCCGGGGAAAGGAAAGGGCTAACGAGCCGTCCTGTCTATTTCGCGGGCAGACGTAAGCGAGAGAGTTGCTGCTGGTATCCGAGCCGGACTGGCAGGGTTTTCCCGCGTGCAGGTAGATGGGTGTCGTTGGCAAGCTTGAACACACTAATCGCTGCCCGGAGTCGCTCGGCCTGCTCGCTCAGATTTTCTGCTGCAGTGGCTGCCTGTTCTACCATCGCCGCATTTTGCTGGGTATTCTTGTCCATTTCTGCCACGGCGCGATTGATTTGGTCGATACCGGTACTTTGCTCTGCGCTGGCAGCCGCCATGTCGACCATAATGCCTTCCACTTGGCGCACCGACGAGATGATACTCTCCATCGTGGCGCTTGCATCGCCCACCAGACGGTCACCTTCCTCCAGGCGATACACTGTGTCTGCGATTAACTTCTTGATTTCTTTTGCCGACGCGGCTGAGCGCTGCGCAAGGTTACGCACTTCACTTGCCACTACTGAGAAACCACGGCCTTGCTCACCTGCCTTGGCCGCTTCTACCGACGCATTGAGCGCGAGCAGATTTGTCTGAAAAGCGATTCCATCAATCAGGCTAATGATGTCCTCAATGCGCTTACCGGCCTTGCTGATTTCGGACATTGTGATTCCGACGCGGGCAACGGCTTTACCACCCTGCAGCGCTACCTCAGTTGCCCGCCCGACCAACTGAGTCGCCGTCTGGGCATTTCCTGCGTTCTGCCGCACTGCAAGGGCAAGCTGCTCCATGCTGGCAGCGGTTTCCTCGAGATTGGCGGCTTGCCCTTCGGTACGTGCTGACAAATCCATGTTGCCGGTGGCTATTTCGCGCGTAGCAGCTGCCATAACATCGACGGTTCCGCGGACGCCGCCAATCATGGCCATCAAGTTAACACTCATCTGTTGCATGGCACGCAGCAATTGTCCCACGTCATCGCGACGAGCAACGTCAAATTTTTGACTCAGGTCACCACCTGCGATAGCGCGCGCAGAAATCAGAGCATCTTGCATTGGAATGCCGACAGACTGTCGCACCGTATATTCAAGCAATACGATTGCCAACACGCCCAAGGCACCACCGCCTGCAAACACTGTACCGAGCGGGCCGTCGACCATCGTCAGACCTGTTACGCCTAGCCCAATAAACAGCGAGGCGATTGCAGCCAATGCGCCGACCACCCGCAACCGCAAGGAGCTGCTCAGTATTCGAGCGGTCAGGCCCGCGAACCCGGAACGGACTACCTGCCCCTGGCTAATTGCCAAGCGCTGTGGATTACCGTTTCTAATTTCTCGATAGGCTTTTTCGACTTGCTCCACCACAGGACGCTGCGGTTTGCTGCGTACCGATAGGTACCCCGTCACTGCGCCTTTCTCTAGTGTTGGCGTTACATTTGCTTCCACCCAGTAGTAGTCGCCATCCTTCCGACGATTTTTCACCAAACCGGTCCATGGCAGGCCTGCCTGGAGAGTGGTCCAAAGGTCATAGAACGCCTCCGGAGGCATATCCGGGTGGCGCACGATATTGTGCGGCGCGCCAATAAGCTCTTCTTCCGTAAACCCACTGACTTCAATGAAGTACGGATTCACATACGTAATGCGGCCCTTGAGGTCAGTTTTGGATACGATGTGCTTGCCATCGGCCAGCGGATATTCAGTTCCCGTAATGGGTAAATTCTGTCGCATGTAAATCCCTCGAAAGTCAGTCGCCTATCGGCGTCATTGGTTCAAAATAGAGCTGCGCTTCAATGCGCCAGCCAAGGCCCCAGCTCACGCAGAGTTCCCTCGTCCAACTCTCCGGCAGCCGCGGCCAAGCGCAAGCGGCCCAAAAGATAGTCGGCGCGGCCCTGAACCAACTCCAGTTCCGTTGCATACAGACGCTGCTGTGCATCCAAAACGTCCAATGCAGTCCGGGTTCCGACGTCGCGTCCTTGAGAGGTTGCCTCAAAGGCGCTGTGGGCTGACGCCAAGGCTTGTTCCTGAGCTGCGATTCTGGAAACGCCGGTGGTCACTGCCAGGAATCCTTCCTGCACTTTGAGACGGACATCTCGCGCGGCAGCCGCAAATTCTTGTTCTACTTGCCCCAGGTGCGCGGCCGATTCGCGTTGACGGGAATCCAGTCCGCCACCCGCGTATAAGGGCACATTCAGGACAAGCCCGATGGAACTGGTCCGTTCCCCATTGGGTGCCACCAAAGGCGATAGATTGCCGTTCTGGTTGTTGGCGCCGTAGTTGGCCACCAAATCCAGGGTCGGGCGCCCTTCCAGGCGATGTTTTGAGATTTCTGCCTTGGCAATCTCATATTCCGACTTCTTGGCCAACACCAGGGTATTTTGAGTCTCCCCACGTGCCTGCCATTCAGGCAGCGAAGTTGGTTCCGGCATTCGAGGTACGAATGTTTCTGCCATGGGTGCCAAGCCAATAGGTGCAACGCCCGTTGTTTCAAGAAATTGGGCACGACGCAGTTCCAGATTGGACTGGGCAGAGACCGCGCGGGTGGTCACTGCATCCAGGCGCGCTTGTGCCTCCTGCACGTCCGTAATACGGTCCTGGCCGACTTCAAATCGAGCCTGTGCGCGGTCGCGCTGGTGACGCACATCGGCGAGTTCGGCCTGCACCACGCGCAACGTTTCCTCGGCAACAAGCACGCCGAAGTACGTTTCCGCGACCCGCAAAGCCAATTCTTGGCGCGAAGCCGAAAACTGGGTTTGCGCCAAGACAGATTGCTCCCGCAACTGCCGACGGGTTGCTGCAAGACCGGCGTCGTAGACCGGCTGCACAAGCTGGATATTTGCCTGTGAAGCTGTACCTGTACTCGATTCCGGCAAAAACTCGGATATGGGCGGCGCCAAGTCGCCGGTCTGGCGGCTATGGATACGCGCGACACCGGCTTGCAAGTTGACTTGCGGGCGCAGCAAAGCGTCGCCTTGCACCGCTTTTTCCTGACCTGCGAGCAACCCCTGGTCCGCCGCAAGGCTACTGGGGTCGTTGACAATTGCCGCGCGGTAGGCGTCTGCGACGTCCATGGCAGCAGCCGGACAGCAGTAAAGGGCCATCGCTAGCCGAAGCATTGCGGTTAACGTTTTAAGATGAGTTTTCAAGCTATTTCTCCTTAAACGGGGCGTTTTGCGCCGTACCAGGTCGCGTACAGGGCCGGCAAGAAAATCAAGGTCAGCAGGGTCGCCACAGCGAGGCCGCCCATGATGGCCCAGGCCATCGGCCCCCAGAACACAGACTCGGTCAACGGCACCATTGCCAAAATTGCGGCCAGTGCAGTCAGAACGATGGGGCGCAGGCGTCGCACGGCAGATTCGACGATAGCCGTCCAAAGCGGCGTTCCAGCCGAGACGTCCTGGTCAATCTGGACCACCAAAATCACCGAGTTGCGAATAATCATGCCGGCGAGCGCAATCACGCCCAGCATCGCAACGAAGCCAAACGGAATCTGGAAGGCCGCCATAATTGCTGCAACGCCGATGATTCCCAACGGCGCGGTCAGCAGGACCAGAGCCATCTTCTTCATGTCCTGTAGTTGAATCATCAGGAGAACCAGCACTGCGATGATGGTGACTGGCATCACTGCAGCCACAGAGTCTTGCGCCTTGGCGCTTGATTCGGCTGCACCACCAATCTCAATCCCGTACCCAATGGGCAGTTCCTTGGACAACTTTTCCATCTTGGGCAACAGAGCCTTCGTCACATCAGGAGCCTGAGCACCCGCAATGTCCGCACGCACCGTCAAGGTCGGGATACGGTTGCGCCGCCACAGCTCGCTCTCCTCGTTATCCAGAGTCAGGCGCGCCACTTGCGAAACCGGGACGAATTTCCCATCCCGCAGGTAAATTTTTGCGTCTTTGAGATTATTCAGGTCCGTCCGTTCGGAGGCCACAAGGCGCGCCATCACAGGGATCGATTGGTCATCTTCACGATACTGCGTGATGGGTATGCCAGTGAGAGAGGCCTCCAGCGCTGCCTTGATTTGGAAAGAGCTCACACCCAAGGCACGCGCCTTGTCCTGGTCGACATCTACCCGCACACGTTTTACTTGTTCGCCCCAGTCCTTGTTGACTGCACGCACGTGCGGTTCCCCGCGCATGATGCTTTCCACCGAGGTCGCAATTTCGCGCACGCGAGCGGGGTCCGTGCCGAACACGCGGAACTGAACCGGATAGCCAACCGGCGGGCCATTTTCGAGGCGGTTGACGCGCCCGCGGACATTGGCGAAATTTTCGTCAAACAGCTTGCGCAACTTGACAATAACTCTTTCACGCGCTTCGCCGCCTTTGGTCATGATGACCATCTCGCCCAGATTGAGATTGGGCGTCTGCACGTCCAGGGGCAGATAGAAGCGAGGTGCGCCCTCACCCACGAAGCTGGTTACAGCCTCGATGTCAGGGTCTCCCTTCAGCATTTTTTCCAGCGCACCGACTTCGCGCTCGCTGGCATCAAACGTGGAGGCTCTAGGCATCCACAAGTCGACCATCAGCTCTGGCCGGTCGGATGCAGGGAAAAACTGCTGCGGTACCGTCTTGAAAATGGCTAGCGAAACAACAAAAGCCCCGAGCGTAATTGCTATCACCCAGACGCGGCGGCGCAAACAGAAATCCACAAAATTGCGGAACTTGACGTAGAAGCCACGCTGATACACTGCATCTTCGTCATGGTGAGCATGAGGCTCTTCCTTGAGAAGCTTGAAGCCGATGTAGGGGGTAAACACGACCGCCACCACCCAGGACAGGATGAGCGAGATTCCTACCACTTGGAACAGGGAGTAGACATATTCACCGGTTCCGGACTTGGCGAAGCCAACCGGCAAGAAGCCAGCGGCAGTAATCAACGTGCCGGTAAGCATGGGAAATGCGGTAGCCGTGTAGGCGTACGTCGCAGCCCTGAACTTGTCCCAGCCTTGTTCCAGCTTCAGAGCCATCATTTCCACTGCAATAATGGCGTCGTCTACCAGTAGCCCGAGCGCAATAATCAAGGCACCGAGAGAAATCCGCTGCAGGTCGATGTGCATGATGTACATGGCCAGGAAAGTCATGGCCAAGACAAGCGGTATACAAAGCGCGACAACCAGGCCCGTGCGCAGGCCGAGTGAGAAAAAGCTCACTGCCAGCACAATCAGTACCGCTTCGGCCAGGCTCTTCTTGAATTCATGCACAGAGTGCTCAACGACGCGTGGCTGGTCGCTGACAGCGTTAATCTGTACGCCGACAGGCAGACTGGACTGAATACGCTTGACCGTCTCGTCCAACTGTTTGCCCAGATGAATAACGTCTCCACCTTTTCGCATGCTGACGGCCAAACCGATTGCCGGTTGCCCGTTGAAGCGCAAACGCATGGTAGCTGGCTCGACAAAGCCGCGGCGGACGTCTGCAATGTCGCCCAAGCGGAACGTTCGCTCGCCGGCGCGAATGCCAATTGCACGAATGCCTTCCACGTTGTCGAACTCGCCGCTGATAGTCAAGCGAACCTGCTCATTCGTGGTCTGAACTGTGCCGGCGGCGGCAACTGCATTTGCCTGGGCGAGTGTGCTCGCTATAATCATTGGGTCGATGCCCAAAGAGGCCAGCTTGGAGTTGGAGATCTCTACGTAGATTCGTTCCTCTTGCTTCCCAAGCAGTTCAACCTTGTTGACGTCTGGCACTCGAAGGAATTCGTTACGGGCCGCGTCTGCCATTTTGCGCAGGTCGGCATTGTCAATACCATCGCCAGTGATGGCGTACATGTTGCCGTAGGTATCGCCGAACTCATCGTTAAAAAATGGTCCTTGCACACCTTGCGGCAGCGTTTGGTGAATGTCAGCCAGCTTCTTGCGCACTTGATACCAAACATCCGGCACGGCGGACGGCGGCACCTGCTCGCGCAGGTTGATTTTTATCTGCGTCTCGCCCGGCTTGACGTAGCTCGACATGTAGTCAATCTCTGCTACGCCCTGAAGCTTTCGCTCCATCAAATCGGTCACCTGGTCGGCCATTTGTTGCGCAGAGCTGCCTGGCCAATAGGCTTGTACCACCATTGTCTTGATGGTAAATTCCGGGTCTTCCTTTTGCCCCAAGCTGTTGTAGGCAAAGATGCCGGCAACCGAAAACAGCAGCAGCAGGAAGGCAATCATCTGCTGGTGCTTGAGAGCCCATTCGGAGAGATTGATGCCTTTCATTTGCCGTCTCCGTTCGTACGTACTTGTTGATTGGGCTGAAGCATATGCACGCCGGCCGTGACCACAGTTTCGCCAACGGTCAGGCCAGTGGTAACAAGTACGCTGTCATTCTGTGCACTACCAAGCGTGACATTCCGAGACTTAACGCAATGGGTCTTGTTGTCCACCACCCAAACGGTCCGCGCAGTGCCGTTGTCCACGATTGCGGTCAATGGCAGGCGAATGGCACTCTTGCCGTCGACGTCAGGAGCGAATACGGAGGCCGTCATACCCAGACGCAACAGGACTGGGTCTGGGTCGGCAATAGAAATGCGGGCCGAATATGTGCGGGTTACGCCGTCTGTGTCCGGAGCCAGTTCCCTAAGAGTGCCGCTCCATGTCTTTCCTGGATGAGCCCACACCGAAACCTGCAAGCCGTGAGCTTGACGGAGTTCGTCCACGCGGGACTCGGGAATGCTGATGCTTACCTCGCGCTCCCCATCTGCCGCTACGGTGGCGACGGGTTGGCCGGCAGCCACAACTTGACCAGTCTCGGCATGCAGAGCGCTTACTACGCCGTCGCGATCCGCAACCAGTGTGGTGTAGCCGCGCTGGTTGGAATTTAACTGCTTAAGGGCTTGCGCCGACCGCAATTGGGCTTCGGCCTGCTCCAACGCCACCTTCAGATGGTCAACCTCGGCTTGCGAAGCGAATTGGCGAGATAACAAGGATTCAGCACGCTGGAGGTCCACCTTGGCTTGTTCGGCCCGGCTTTTTGCGGCATCGACTTCGGCGCCAGCCGCCACCAATTGCAAGCTTTCCTGGGACGGGTCCAATTGCAGCAAAGGCTGCCCCGCCTTGACGTGGCTTCCAACTTCAACCAAGCGCGTCGCTATTTTCCCCGCAGTACGGAAGCCAAGTTGACTTTCATATCTGGCCCGAATCTCGCCAGAGTAGGTGGCGCCCACGGTTCCATTGCTTTGTCCTACGACGACGGTGCGTACCGGGCGCACCTCCTCGTATTGTGTAACAGGCGCTTTTGAGCAGCCGGCCAACAGGCTTAGCGCCCCCAAAACGAGCACTGGCGTTCGATATTTCAAGTTCATTTTCGATGTCCTCCGAAGTCAGGTGGCTGAACTATATACCATAACGACGTTTTTGTCATCTTGACTTTTTCGTCATTGTGACATATGATGCATTTTATGAAAGCACCACGGACGAATGCTCAGGATGGTGTTGGTGGAATGGCAAAAATGGGCAAAGTTCCGAAAAGGGAACACGTGAATTGCGCGAAGCTTGCCGGCAATGTCATCGTCAAGCTCTTGGTCAATGAACTTGCCTACCGGCCAAGCAAGCAAATAACGACGCAGGAGTCTTCCTGCATTTGTGTGAAGTGACGATTTAGGCGACGTCAAGCAGAAACTGATGACGACCGGAGTTCACCGGAGATTGCTTTATGAAAATGGCAGAAGGCGCGGACAAGTTTTACGGTGGTATGCCAAGTGATTCGAACGCTTCAGATTTACACCCTGCAGCATTGACTCCACAACAAAAAATAGGGCAAGCACGCGTCGCCTTGATATTGAAGGCTGCAGCCGACGCTTTTCGTGAACGTGGTTATCATGAAACAACGATGAGGGAAATCGCCAAGCGGTCTGAAACAAATTCAAGCTCGCTATATAGAATCTTCCCGAACAAAGAATTGATAGCGATTGCACTGCTTGAGCTCTACACTGAGACCTTCGAAAAGCAATGGGACGGCGTGATGTCAAAGGCTCCCCATGTCGCACATGCGGAATTTTGTGACCTATTGCTGGATGTTTATACGGACACCTACAAAAAGCACAACGCCATATTGACTTTGCTTGAAGACGAATTCGAAGGCTCCATCGCTCGCGATTCAGTGCGCAAACGAAATCTGGAAAGAATTGAGAAGGCCGTGCGTACCCATGCCCCAAGCTTGAAGCGCAGAGACGTCAAGAAAATTGCAGTAATTATGTTGTACAACATGCGCACTCTGATTTCACTGTCTTTTGACCCTTTTGCATCCAATGCGCCGGGCGCCAGCAACGAGTTACGTGCGAGCGTAAAAATCTATCTGACTGAACGGCTTTCCGAAATTCAATGACGACGGCCCCTGGTGTAAATTAATTGCCCCCTACCCTGATTGACATCAGGCTCGGCAATGTATGCCCTGGGTAACGAAACAAGTTTCCCCTGATGGCTACCACTTGAATCGCCCAACATAAAGACGTTTACACCATCTTCCAAATGAAGCGCTTGCCGTTCCAGCTCGAATGCACCTTCCGCAGTTTGTTCAACAAGGGTCGCATTTCTTTCCGTAAGCTGCGCAACCTGTGCCATCGCCAAGTTAATGCTTTCTATTTCCCTACTTTGTTCCTGGCTTGCCCGCGCAATATCAGCAACTGCCCCCAACAATGTATTCACCATTGCTTCAACACCGTTCATCGACTTCCCTGCGAAGGCGGCGACCACCTCCACTTCAGATATCGCTCCGGCCGACTCAGCAAGTAAATTCTTTATCTCCTTCGCGGCATCAGCCGTCTTTGCCGATAGGCTGCGAACTTCGGTTGCCACCACTGCAAAGCCGCGGCCGCTTTCTCCAGCCCTCGCGGCCTCAACCGAGGCATTTAAGGCCAGTATGTTAGTTTGGAACGCAATAACGTCGATTACGGACGCGATTTCCGAAACCTTTTTTGATTGCTTCGCCAGCTCAGAGGTGAGGTCGACGACTTTTTTTACCTCACTTGCAGCGCTTGAAGCAGTTGTTGAAGTTTCCCGCGCAGCAACCGATACCTTACCCGCTCGTACGGTGTTCTGCCGGGAGCCATCAGCTACCTGCGAAAGCGTTGCTGTGATTTCCTCCACCGCGCTGGCTTGTTCTTCATTGCGTTGTGATAAGTCAGAATTGCTGGCGGCCTGTCGCTCAGACGCGACCTTGATAACCCCTATGGCCGTTTTTGCATCCAATAGCACGCCCACCACCTTGGCATTCATTTGATTCAACATGCGCCCAAGTCGTCTTGTCACCACGTCGCCCTGTTCAGGAAACTGCGTTTGCACCTTGCCGGAGACTACTTCGAACGCCATCTCATTCAATATTTTTAACGGACGCAGCACCTGACCCGACAAGTAGAGTGTGGCTCCAAGACCAATTGCCGCGCTAAATGCGAAAAGCACCCATACCAAATGATTCGAACTGTCATTACCGAAGACTTTTCCAAAACCCGTGGAAAAAATGGCGTCCAGGAGCGTCATAAGCACAAGGCTGAACATCACTACCCAAAGTCGAATATGCACAGGACACCGCAAAATATTGTTTGCAACTCCCATTATTCCCCTTGGTATAACTTCTCCTCGACGCAGAATAAAGTCCCTGTCTTCGCCATTTCGAATCTTGCGGTACAACTCCGCCGCTGTATTTATTTGAACTTGAGTTGGCTTTGTCCTGACCGACATGTAGCCAACTTTTTTGCCAGATTCATACACGGGAGTCACGTTGGCGACCACCCAGTAGTAGCCACCATCTTTTCTTCGATTTTTAACTACCCCCGTCCATGGTTTGTCATCCCGCAAAGTCTTCCACATATCGGCGAATACTTTTGCCGGCATGTCAGGGTGACGCACAATGTTTTGCGGTTCTCCATGCAATTCCTCGCGCGCGAATCCGCTGCTGCGAATGAATGCATCGTTTGCATACGTGATATGGCTATGGCTATCCGTGCGAGTGATTATTACCTCGCCATCTGGAAGAACGTACTCTTGGTTTATTACAGGAAGATTCTCGCGCATCCCGGCTCCTCATTATTTGCGTTCTTGCCAACCGCATTTTTTTGCGACTATTTAAAGTTGATGCACTCGGTATGTCATAAGGAAAATCAGTTGTCTTTCACGTGAAGCAAATCAAATAAAAAAAACCAAACGAATTTTGATGTAAGTCAATTTGATTCATCGAAAGTATGTGTATTGTCTTTGGCCTCGTAAAGCAAAAAGATTTTACTGATGAGGCTAAATTTTTCTTATCGCTTATGGGACGAAAGCCAACACTCGAACAACTTCGTGGGTTCATCGCGGCAGCAGATAACCAAAGCTTTGCCGTTGCCGCGAAGGCCGTAAACAAGACACCAGCCGCAATCAGTATGCAAATGCGTCAGCTGGAAGAAATTGTTCGCGCCGATTTATTTGTGCGTGGCGCAAAGAAAGCAACGCTGACAAGCGCAGGGGAAATACTTCTCGCCTATGCCAGGGAGATGCTAGTCTTGGAGGGCGAAGCACTATATTCTGTTCGTTACAGAAATAAACCGGCGTTGCGAGTCGGAATATTGGAAATCCATATGGACTTGCTTGCACACGCATTGCGTGATTTCCATATTGCGCGACCTGAAGTACGCATTGAAGTGGTTACAGCATCTACAGCGATGTTGGCGCAAATGCTGAAAGATGGCGCTCTTGACGTCGCTGCAGGAATTCGCGGACGTCAAATTAATGGCAAGCTATTGTCGACACTGTCGGTTCAATGGGTATCGCGTTCTTCTCGTGAGTTGTGGCGCAGAAGACCCATGCCCGTTGCACTTTTTTCGCCAGGCAGCGTCGCCAGAACACATGCTGTAACTGCACTTCAACGAGCTCAAATCGAATATGTATGTCTACATGAAAGCAGCACGCTGAACGGCATTATCGCCGCAGTTAACGCTGGAGTTGTTGTGAGCGCAATACCGAGCCAGTCGGTAAACGACACATTTCGAGTCCTCGACTCACGAGATGGCTTCCCGAAAATTGAACCGCTCGAAGTGGTTTTGGCCACAAATCGGCAGAACAACTCAGCAGAGCTCGAGGAGTTCTGCGCCATTTTGGCCGAGGTATTCGACGCAAATGAGTTGGCTTGACCGGAGTAGCCATAAGCCAACAGGCTTCCTTCGGGCGCTTTCGCGCTCCAACGCAATCTCAGCCATTGCTTGGGCAATGCGGTCATTCAGGTGCTGGTTCGCATCTTCATGAGTTTTTTACTGAAGGACGCCTTTTGGAAAGAACGTTGTGTTCCCGGTTGGATGACTATACAAAAAGAGAAAGTACCGTCAAATCATTGCGGGGAGACGGGGCAAGGATAATACGCACCCATTTGCATATTTATGATTTACCTCATTTTCATAGGTAAATTTCAAAATTTGTATCGATACTTTTGTGCGTTAACCCTATATAAAGGTTCGAATCCTCTTGGGCAGGCCACCCTCCTACATGGAATTCCAACTCGCGCAGTAGCCTTCCGCCGCGATCTCGTCGTCGCCCGGAATCACCTTGCAGGTCCCGAACCCTTCCTTCTTGCCCGGCGCATACTCCAGGCAAGTCAGGCATTTCATGTCGCCTTTGGGCGTATCCTGGTAATGCAATTCCTCACGCAGTTTCGCGTTAGTGGCAGCCTGTGCCGACTGGCCGATGACGGCGACGGGAATCAGCGCGAGCGCAGCGCCTGCGGCTTGGCAGACCTTGCGGCGTATGGGATTGGGATTCACGGCAACACTCCGGCGTTGTCAACAATGATAGGCTTGCACTATAAAGCAAAAGCCGAAGGCAACAAAGCTCCGGCGCGGATTCCCCGATGGACCTACCTGCGGAGGGATGAGATGAAGAGCCGATTGATGCGATTTGCCCTGCTTTGCCTTCCTTGCCTTGTGCCCGCATTTGCGCATGCGCAAAGCGCGGACCAGGAATTGCAGCGCGAGGTATTGGCGACCGAACGCGCCTTTGCCAAAACCATGGCTACGCGCGACTTTGCCGCGTTCCAGTCTTTTGTTTCCGAAGAAGCAGTGTTTCTGCAGCGCGACAAGGCGCTACATGGGCGCGAGCAGATTGCGGCAGCCTGGCGACCGTATTACATGGAAAAGACTGCGCCGTTTTCCTGGGAGCCGGAACGCGTTGAAGTACTGGCCAGCGGCACGCTGGCCATCAGCACCGGGCCGGTTCGCGACGAGAACGGCAAGCTGATTTCCACCTTCAGCTCAATTTGGCGGCGCGATGCGCCAGGGGTGTGGCACATCGTGTTTGACAAGGGAAACAGCATCTGTTTCTGCGAACGTTAATTCCTGCTCTTCATACCCTCTTGCCGATCCGAGGCATCTTCGCAAACCTCAGATGGACAGCTAATCTTCAACCCACTTAGGTATTGATGCCTCTGCCGCCAGAGGCACGTTTCACCTTGGGCATCCCAGCTTTCCTAGCCCGCCACAAGTCATAGGCACTCTGTTGTGCCAGCCACAGATCGGCACGCCCCCCGTGCTCCACGCCTAACCAAGCCTCAAGACGCAAGGCCATTATCGGCGATATCGCCGCACGCCCATTCAGCACCCGCGACAGCGCCGCTCGAGTCACGCCCAATTGAGCGGCAGCTTCAGTCACGTTCAATCCCAAAGCCGGCAAAACGTCTTCACGCAAGGTTTCACCGGGATAAGGTGGATTGTGCATTCTGCTCATGATTCGTTCCTAGTGGTAATCCTGATAATCAACCAAAACGGCATCGCCCATTTCGAACTTGAAGGTCAAGCGCCAATTGCCGTTCACCGATACCGCATAGTGTTGTTCGAGATTGCCGGCCAACGCATGCAACCCCCAACCGGGCACATTCATATCTTCTACGCTTTTGGCAAAATCCAGTTGACTCAACTGGCGCCGCAGCTTGGACGCGTGGCTAGGCTGTATGCCGGCTTTGCTTCCTGTCTCATAAAAGAGCTGCAATCCCTTATGCCGGAATGTTTTTATCATGGCTTATTGTATAGCGTAGCGTTCCAAGTATCAAGGCAATCACAAAAAAAGGGAAATCCCGGTGGAGCCGATGGATTTCCCTTTGCGACTTATCTTTGTAACTTAGGCAAGTCAGGCTTTGGAGATACTTTTTTAGCTCGCCTTACGCAAAGCACTCGCCGCCGTCGCCAACGCTGTAATCCGCCCCCAATCCCCCGCCTGCATCGCGTCCTTGGGCGTCAGCCACGATCCGCCGACGCAGGCCACGTTCTTGCAGGCCAGGAATTGCGGCGCCGTGCTTTCGCTGATGCCGCCGGTGGGGCAGAAGGTCACATCGGCCAGCGGGCCGGCGATGGCGTTGAGCATGCCGACGCCTCCTGCTGGAACAGCGGGGAACAGCTTCAGTTGGCGGAAACCGGCTTCACGCGCGGCCATCACTTCGGACGGCGTCATCACGCCGGGCAGCAGCGGCAAGCCGCTGGCGCGCGCCGCTTCGATCAGGCTGGGCGTCAGGCCCGGCGACACGCCGAACACGGCACCGGCTTCGCGCGCGGCGAAGAATTCTTCGGGTCGCGTCAGGGTGCCGACGCCGACAATCGCGCCCGGCACCTGCTCGGCCATGGCGCGGATTGCCGGCAGACCGTGCTCGGTGCGCAGCGTGACTTCGAGCACGCGAATGCCGCCCGCCACCAGCGCCTTGGCCAGCGGTACGGCGTGATTGATGTCGTCGATCGCAATCACCGGAATCACCGGCGAGGTGCGCATCACTTCCAGCATGTCGGGCATCAGTTTCATACGGTGGCTTTCTCGTTTGCGTGAATGACAGGAGGCAGGGCGAAACTGGTACCACCCTCTTCGGCCGTACTGACCGTGTTGCGGAACATGGCGAACAGCTCGCGGCCCATGCCGGTCTGGTTGGCGGAAAGCTCGGGCACATGCTGGCTGCGCGCGGCCCACTCCGCCGCCGGCACCAGCGCCTGCAGCGTGCCGGCTTCAGCATCGAGGCGGATCACGTCGCCGTCGCGCACCAGGCCGAGCGGGCCGCCGGCCACGACTTCAGGCGAGACGTGGATGGCGGCGGGCACCTTGCCCGACGCGCCCGACATGCGGCCATCGGTCACCAGCGCCACGTGGCGGCCGGCATCTTGCAGGTTGGCCAGCGCCGGTGTCAGCGAGTGCAGTTCGGGCATGCCATTGGCACGCGGCCCCTGGTTGCGCACCACGGCGACGAAATCGCGGTCCAGCAAACCGGCCTTGTAGGTTTTCAGGAAAGCGGCTTGCGAATCGAACACGATGGCCGGCGCTTCCACCAGGCGATGCTGGGGCTTGACTGCCGACACCTTG
Organism: Burkholderiaceae bacterium; assembly: GCA_019232795.1. Lineage (GTDB taxonomy): Bacteria > Pseudomonadota > Gammaproteobacteria > Burkholderiales > Burkholderiaceae_D > PKWO01. Next base: position 12,170 of record JAFANH010000027.1, on the reverse strand, counting down.
ATGACGGAACGGCCGAGGTTGCCGGTCAGCAGGCGCAGGCCGCCGTCGGCCGAGAACGGCGCGCCGGCGGTGCGCAATACGTTTTCGTCGCCGCTGTGCTGCGGCGGCGCCTGCCACACCACGTTCTGTTCGCGCAGTTGCGGTTCGGCGCAATGCGCGCGCAAGCCCTTGCCCATAATCGTTTGCACGTCTTCATGCAGCAGGCCGGCATCAAGCAGTTCGCGGATCACGAAAGGCGTGCCGCCGGCTGCGTGGAAATGGTTGACGTCGGCGTCGCCATTCGGATAGATGCGCGTCAAGAGCGGGATCACGGACGAGAGTTCGTGGAAGTCGGTCCAGTCGATGACGATACCGGCCGCCTTGGCGATGGCCACCAGGTGCAGCGTGTGGTTGGTCGAACCGCCCGTAGCCAGCAAGGCGATGACGGCGTTGACAATGCATTTCTCGTCGACCACGCGGCCGATCGGCGCAAACTGCTCGCCCCTCTGGCCGATCTCGACGGCGCGTTTGCCGGCGGCTGCGGTCAAGGCGTCGCGCAGCGGCATGTTCGGTGTGATGAAGGCGGCGCCGGGCAGGTGCAGGCCCATCACTTCCATCAGCATCTGGTTGCTGTTGGCGGTGCCGTAGAAGGTGCAGGTGCCGGCGTCATGGTAAGACTTGGATTCGGCTTCCAGCAATTCGTCGCGCCCCACCTTGCCTTGCGCATAGAGTTGGCGCACCTTGGCTTTTTCCGGGTTGGACATGCCGCTGGTCATGGGACCGGCCGGCACAAAGACGCCCGGCAGATGGCCGAAATGCAGCGCGCCGATCAAGAGGCCGGGCACGATCTTGTCGCACACACCGAGATAGAGCGCGGCATCGAACATGTTATGCGAGAGCGCCACGGCAGTGGCCATGGCGATGGTGTCGCGCGAGAACAGCGACAGTTCCATGCCGGTCTGGCCTTGCGTCACGCCGTCGCACATGGCCGGCACGCCGCCGGCGAATTGGGCTACGCCGCCGGCAGCCCGCACCGCTTCGCGGATGATGGGCGGAAAGCGATCGAAAGGCTGGTGCGCCGACAGCATGTCGTTATACGCCGAAACGATGGCCACGGAGGGCTTGCGCTGCTCTTTCAGCGCCAGTTTGTCGTTGGCCGGGAAGGCGGCGAAACCGTGCGCAAGATTGGTGCAGGACAGGGTGCCGCGGTGCACGCCCTTGCCGAGCGCCTCATCGAGGCGCTGCAGGTAGGCGGAGCGATAAGGCCGGCTACGCTCGACGATGCGCGCGGTGACGGCGGAAATGACGGGATGGACGGACATGATTGCTTCCTTACCGAGGGCTGGTTTCGAATCCAATATGGATCGATTACTGAAATTTTACTACATATTATTTTAAATTGCCGCCCTTATTCATTGCATTTTTACCGAACTTCGTCATCATTTTGCAATATTTCCCACGAAGAAATTTATGCAGTATTTTACAAATTCTCTATGAATAAGCAGGAGAATTCTTCAAAAACAACTATCGACTCTCGAGTCCAGGCAATTTTGTAGTGAATTTTCTTTTTTTGATGTATAGTTTCACAAAACTTCATTCGCCACCGACACGCCTGCGCTCATCTCCGTCACCATGATTACGTCCAGCCCCAGCCACGCAGCCACTGCTCTTCAAGATCATTGCGCAATTGCGCAAAGCTGGCAACTGCGCGACTTGTTCGCCCGGGACACTCAGCGTTTCCAGCAATTTTCGCTCGAAGCCGCCGGCCTGTTCCTGGACTATTCGAAGAACATTCTGACGCAAGATACCGTACAGCTGTTGTGCGGTCTGGCTCGAGCGTACAAGGTTGAAGCGCAGCGCGACGCCATGTTCCGCGGCGACAAGATCAACCTGACTGAGAAGCGCGCCGTGCTGCACACTGCCCTACGCGCGCCGCGCGGTACAAAACTGGTCATCGAAGGCCGTGATGTCAACGCCGACGTGCATGCCGTGCTCGAACGCGTCTACGCCTTTGCCGAGCGCGTGCGCTCAGGCGCCTGGCTCGGCTTTACCGGCAAAACCATCACCGACGTGGTCAACATCGGCATAGGCGGCTCCGACCTGGGCCCGGAAATGGCCTGCCACGCCCTGCGCAGCTATGCGCAACCAACGTTGAACCTGCACTTCGTCGCCAATGTCGACGGCCACGACCTCGACGCCGCGCTGGCACGCCTGAATCCCGAAACCACGCTGTTCGTGATCGCGTCCAAGACCTTCACCACGGCGGAAACCATGCTCAACGCCGGCACGGCGCGCAACTGGTTCCTGAAGGCAGGCAGTACGGCGGATTTGGCCAGGCACTTCGTCGCCGTCTCGACCAACGCCACGGCCGTGTCTGCGTTCGGCATCGATACTGCCAATATGTTCCCGTTCTGGGACTGGGTCGGCGGCCGCTACTCGATCTGGTCGGCGATCGGCCTGCCGCTGGCGCTGGCCATCGGCGCCGAAGGCTTTGCCGCTTTCCTGGCCGGTGCGCACGCCATGGACGAACACTTCCGCAACGCGCCGCTGGAACAAAACATGCCTGTGCTGTTGGCCATGGTCGGCATCTGGAATCGCAATTACTTAGGCAGCAGCTCGATTTCGATCGCGCCCTACCACCAGGACTTGAGCCAGTTCGCCGATTACCTGCAGCAACTGGAAATGGAAAGCAACGGCAAGCGCGTCACGCGCGACGGTACCGTATTGAACGAGGCGACCTGCCCGGCCGTATGGGGCAACGTCGGCACCAACGGCCAGCATGCCTACTTCCAGCTGCTGCACCAGGGCACCGACGTGATTCCGGTCGATTTCATCGCCGCGCTCAAGCCCAACCACGCCCTGCCCGGTCACCAGCCGGCCTTGTTGGCGAATTGCTTTGCACAGTCGGAAGCGCTGATGCGCGGCAAGAATGCCGACGAAGTGCGCGCCGAACTGCAAGCGCAGTCGTTGTCTGAAACGGATATTGCCGCCCTGCTGCCGCACAAGATTTTCCCCGGCAACCGCCCCAGCAACACCATCCTGCTGGAACGCCTGACGCCGGCCAGCCTGGGTGCGCTGATTGCGTTATACGAACACAAGGTATTCGTGCAGGGTGCGGTATGGAACGTCAACAGCTTCGACCAGTGGGGCGTGGAGCTGGGCAAGGTATTGGCCAAGCGCATCGAATCGGAATTGAGCGGTGACGCCCAGCCGCAAGCGCACGACAGTTCCACCAACGGACTCATCGCCAAGGCCAAGGCGGCGCTTTGAAAGTGTGTTCGCTTCGAAAGATTTTTTACGCGCCGTGTAGCATTTTTTCAAAAGCGCGATAATTTGGCGGTAGCTGTTTTTAACGAATTTCATATCCGGTCCTCATATCATGGCTCTTGCAGATTTTGATCTCGTCTTGTTCGGCGGCAGCGGTGACCTGTCGATGCGTAAATTATTGCCGGCGATGTACGCGCGCGACCGCGCCAAGGACTTGCCGCCCGGCGCCCGTATCGTTTGTGTGGGCCGCCACGACTGGACCCAGGAAGAATTCCTGAAAGCGGTCGAAGAAAACGCCAAACCGCACGTCGCCAAGGCAGGCTTCGACGACAAGATCTGGAAGCAGTTTTGCGCGCGCATCGTCTACGTGACGTTGAACGCCAGCGATGCCGCCACCTACGGCGCACTGGCGCAGGCGCTGCGCACTGACGCCTCCATCGTGCGCGTGTTCTACCTGGCCACGCCGCCGGCCCTGTTCGCCACCATTTGCCACAACCTGGCCGGCGTCGGCCTGGCCAGCGCGAATTCGCGCGTGGTGCTGGAGAAACCGCTTGGCCGCGACCTGGCCAGCGCCCAGCAGATCAATGCCGAAGTCGGGCGCGTGTTCGCCGAATCGCAGATCTACCGCATCGACCACTACCTGGGCAAGGAAGCCGTGCAAAACCTGCTGGCGCTGCGCTTCGGCAACGTGTTGTTCGAACCGTTGTGGCGGCGTGAATGGATTTCCGACGTACAGATCACGATTGCCGAAGAACTCGGCGTCGGCAACCGCATGGGTTATTACGAAACCTCGGGCGCGCTGCGCGACATGCTGCAAAACCACTTGCTGCAGTTACTGTGCATCGTCGCCATGGAACCACCGGTGTCGGTCACGCCCGACGCCGTGCGCGACGAAAAACTCAAGGTTCTGCGCTCGCTCAAGCGCTTCACCCAAACCACGCTGGCGCAGAACGTGGTGCGCGGCCAATACCGCAGCGGCCACGTCGGCGGCCAAGCGGTACCGAGCTACCGCAGCGAGCCCGACGCCGACCCGAATTCGCGCACCGAAACCTTCGTCGCCCTGAAAGCCGAGATCGACACCTGGCGCTGGGCCGGCGTGCCCTTCTACCTGCGCACGGGCAAGCGCATGGCCGACCAGCTGGCCGAGATCGTGGTGCGCTTCAAGCAGGTGCCGCACTCCATCTTCGCGCAGCAGACCACGTCTTCTCAGCCGAACTGCCTGATCATCCGCCTGCAGCCCGACGAGGGCTTGCAGCTGAGCCTGATGGCGAAAACGCCGGGCGACAGCATGCGCCTGAAGCCGGTCGACCTCGAACTCGACTTCCGCGAAACCTTCAAGATGCCGCGCATGGAAGCCTATGAGCGCCTGTTGCTCGACGTGCTGCGCGGCCAGCTCACGCTGTTCATGCGCAGCGACGAATTGGAAGCGGCCTGGGAATGGGTGGAACCGGTGCTGAACTATTGGGAACAGGAGGAAGTCGAACCGACTCCCTATGCCTCCGGCACCTGGGGACCGGCCGCGGCCAGCGCTCTGATAGGACGCGACGGCTTGCAGTGGCGGGAAGAGGCGTTGCCGAATCTTTGATCGAGGCTTCTATTGCCCCTCGTAAATGGATGACATGGCCACACCGTCGTTCCCGCGAAGGCGGGAACCTAGGTAGATTTGATTTTAATTAAACATCAACTTCAACCTGGATTCCCGCCTTCGCGGGAATGACGGGGCAATTGGCAGTCGCAAAAAATGGTAGCCGCCCGCAATTGATCGTTCTTTCATTTTTTCGATTTAACGTCACTCCTTTACCGAATTCTCAATAGATTCCGTATGCTGCTCGACTCAATCCGCACCCAACTCGACCTGCTCTCCAAATCGGAGAAAAAGGTCGCGCACGCGGTATTGAAGGACCCCAACCTCGCCATCTCGGGCAACATCACGGCGCTGGCGAAAAGCGCCGACGTTTCCGAGCCGACCGTGGTGCGTTTTTGCCGCGCACTCGGCTATGACGGCTGGCAGGAGTTCAAGCTCAAGCTGGCGCAGGGCCTGGCGCTGGCTGTGCCTTCGGTGGACGAGTCGCCGGCCCAGGACGACTTGGCCGTGGACCTGGTCAGCAAGATCTGCAGCCGTTCGCTCAATGCCCTGCTCGACCTGCGCAACAACCTCGACGTCGACGCCATCCAGCGCGCGCTCGACGTTCTGGTTGCGTCCAACAAGATCGAGTTCTACGGCCAAGGCACTTCCGGCATCGTCGCCGCCGACGCCCAGCACAAGTTCTTCCGCTCGGGCGTGCCGACCGTGGCTTACAGCGATCCCGACATTCACAGCATTGCCGCTTCGTTGCTGAAGAAGGGCGATACCGTGGTGGCGATCTCGCAGCGCGGCATCAGCCCCGCCTTGCTGCGCAGCGTGCAGTTGGCGCGCAACATGGAAGCCGATGTCATCGCGCTCAGTCCCAGCGGCACGCCGCTGGCGGAACTGGCAACGGTGCTGGTGCCGATCGACCTCAGTTTCAACATCGACCCGTATACGCCGATCTCGGCGCGCTTGGCGCACCTGGTGGTGATCGACATCCTCGCCGTCGGCTTGGCCATCAAGCGCGGCCCAGGTTTCCGCCACAAGATGCAAAACGCGCAAAAGGCCTTGCAAAAGTACGACGTGCAATTCGACTCCTTCATCCGCTGACTCCGCTCAAACGCGTTTTTTACAGTTCGTTACACTTCACTCGCAATTTGCGTTGCGGCAAGCAACTTTCCGCTGTTGGGCGATGTCATACGGTCACCCGTAACATGGAGGAAATGTCATGGAAACCCCGCGCGTATTCAATCGGCTCCATCCCTTGGTCGCCGCGGCCGCAGTCTCGGTGATCGTGCTCAGCCTGGTCGGCGTGGCCGCCATTACCGGCGTCATCTCCACTTCGCACGGCATGAACGGCCCGGCAACTGCCTCGGCCCCGTCCTCGGCGCCCCTACCGTCTGACTCGCCTGCGGTTGTGGCAGCGGTTGCCGCAAACGCGCCGCCGCCGCCCAATGCTCCGCCACCCAGCAATATCTGCATCAACTGCGGCAGGGTCGAATCGGTACAGGCAGTCCGTCACCAAGCGCCAGCCACGGGGCTGGGTGCGGTAACCGGCGCCCTGTTGGGCGGCGTGCTCGGCCATCAAGTCGGCGGCGGTAACGGCCGTTCACTTGCAACCGTGGCCGGCGCAGTCGGCGGCGGCGTTGCCGGCAACGAAATTGAAAAGAACTCCCATAGCACGACCTCCTACCAGGTACGCGTGCGCATGGAAGATGGTCGAATTCGCAACTTTAGCTATGCCGAAATGCCCGAGTGGCGCAATGGTGACCCGGTGCGAGTCAGCGACGGTCGCCTGGTTGCTAGAGATTGATTTTTCAACAACAAACCATAAGCAAAAGGGAGTAGTTGTGTCGCGCCAAACGTTGTACGATGGCAAGCCATCGCAGCAACTCCCTGCTTTCTTATTTCCAGGAACCTGAGGCCGACCACAATGATCTGGTTTTTCGGCAGAAAACGCGAAAAAGAACCCGAAGCGCAAGCTGCCTCCAAGGACAAGGAAGGTTTGGCGCGTTTCGCGGAAAACGTGCGCGCCATGTCCAAGAAGATACGCGCCACGCGCGAGGTCGACGCCCTGATGATCGACCTGGCGCCCGAAATCTGCGCATTGTTCGAGTGCGAGCGCCTGACGCTGTACGCAGTCGACAAGGACAAGGCCATGCTGTACTCGAAGATCAAATCCGGCCTGGAATCTGCGCGCGACATCGTGCTGCCGCTCGATAACGAAAGCATTGCCGGCTGGGTCGCGCTGCATCGCCGCACGGTGCGCCTGCGCGACGCCTACAATCCCGAAGAGCTGACCAAGTACGGCGAAGGGCTGACCTTCTGCCGCGACGTCGACGAACGTACGGGCTACCAGACCAGGCAGATGCTGGCGGCGCCGATTTTCCGGGAAAAATCCACTGAAGTGGTCGGCGTGATCCAATTGCTCAACCGCAGCAACGGCGATGCCGCATTTTCCTCGACCGATGAACTCGGACTCAACAAGCTGTGCAAATCGATAGGCATGGTGTTCGAGCGGCGCAAGGCGCCGGTGGTGATGGCGATCACGCTTGACACTTCAAAATATCGCTCGCTGGTCGAAAAAGCCGTCCTCTCACAACCGGAACTCGACCTCGCGGCACGCTCGGCGCAGCGCAAGAACCTCGACATGGAAGACGTTCTGCTCGACGAATTCAAGGTGCCGCTGCAAGCGATCGGCGCTTGTCTCGCGTCCAATTCCAAGCTGACCTACGAACGCTACGACCCGGTGCGCAAGAAGCCGACCGAGGCGATCGCCAAGATAGACCGCGACTTCGTCGCCCAGAACCATTGCGTGCCGATCGAGGACGACGGCAAGAACATGACCTTCCTCACCAGCGACCCCGAGCGCACCATCCACTCGGGTGCGCTGCGTAAGGTTTTCCCCTACGCACGGCACTTCTACCGCGTCACCACACAGCGCGAATTTCGACAGACTGTCGACGATTTCTTCGGAGCCCGGTGAGTATCACGCTGTTGCTCGGCGTCCTGGTCGGTGCCATTCTCGGTTTGACCGGCGCCGGCGGCGGTGTGCTGGCCGTGCCCGCACTGGTGGCCGGCATGGGCTGGACCATGCAGCAGGCGGCGCCGGTAGCCCTGATCGCCATTGCCGGCGCGGCAGCGCTCGGTGCCATCGAGGGTTTGCGCAAGGGACTGGTGCGCTACAAGGCCGCCACCTTGATGGTCGTGGCCGGCATCCCTTTCACTTCGGTCGGTTTGCTGGTTGCGCAAAAGCTGCCGCAACGCTGGTTGCTGGGGCTGTTTGCCGCGGTCATGCTGATCGTCGCCATCCGCCTGCTGCTGCAATCGCAAGGGTCGCAGGAAAGCAATGATGATCGCGTCTGGGCACGCATCAATCCAGACAGCGGGCGCTTCCACTGGTCATGGGCTACCGGCGCACTGTTCGGCGTCATCGGCGCCGTCACCGGCTTTCTGACCGGGATGCTGGGCGTGGGCGGGGGCTTCGTGATCGTGCCGGCGCTGCGGCGCTATACCGACGTCTCCATGCACGGCGTGGTCGCCACCTCGCTGATGTCGATCGCCTTGATCGGCACCGGCGGCATCGTCTCGGCCCTGGTGCACGACGTGACCATGCCGCTGCAGGCCACGCTCTGGTTCGCCGCGGCCACGGCCATCGGCATGCTGGCCGGGCGCAAGGCGGTGGCTTACTTCACCGCGCATCATGTGCAGCGCGGGTTTTCCCTGGTCTTGATTGTGGTCGCCGGCGGGATGCTCGGCAAGGCATTGCAAGTGTTCTAACGCGCTTTCATCACTGCATTGCTCATGGCGACTGCGTTTTCATCGCCCTGTTGCTGCAAACCAGCGACGACCCCGGCGCGATCCGGCACCGTTCTGTTCTGACTAACCTTCCACTTGCCTGCCATTTTGCGCACCGGGATTTCGATGCCGACGATGGCCGACAGCATTTTTTCGACGTAGTCGGCCGGCGCATCGTCGACCTTCCACGGCGCCGGCCGGCCGGCTTCATAGCGATCAGTCAGGCGCCCAACCAGGCCACGCAGCCAGGCGGCGTCCTGCACCACCTTGAGCGGGCCACAGGCGTGCACCACCATGTAGTTGTAAGTCGGCACCACCTTGCCGTCCTGCTGCTTGCTCGGGTAATACGAAGGCGAGATATAGGATTGCGCGCCCTGGAACACGACGAGCGCATCGACATCCTCAGAAAACGTGCGCCATACCGGGTTGCCGCGCGCGACGTGGGCGCGCAACGTGCAGGCGCCATCGGCGCCGACCTCAAGTTCGAACGGGATGTGATTGGCTTCCAGTCCGTCGGCCGTCATGACCACCAGCGTGCCGAGTCCATGTTCGCGGATCAGGCCATGCAGCAATTCGCTGCGGGTTTCTTCGAAATGGGCGGGCAGGTACATGGTGTTCCCGTTCAGGCCGGCTCGACTATCACGTCGGCTTTGAGCGAATTGGCGATGAAGCAGCTTGCATGCGATTCGTGATGCAGGGTTTCCAGCTCTTCGGCGCCAGGCTGCCGTTCACCGCCGAACACGATCTGCGGGCGTAGCACAATGCGCGTGAAGGCTATTTTTCCTTCGCCATTCTTTTCCATCACGCCGTAAGCGGCATCGCGGTAGGAGTCGACAAGAAAGCCGCGCGTGGCTGCATACGACAGGAAGAACAGCATGTGGCAACTCGACGCCGACGCCACCAGCGCCTCTTCGGGATCGACATTGGCCGCCACCGACATCGGCAGCGGCACGTTCAATTCCGAAGACGAAGCCGGCACCACGGCGCCGCCGTCGAACTGCCATTCGTGCGCGCGGCTGTAGCGATTGTCGGTGAAGCGCTGCTCGCCACGGTTCCAGCTGATGGTTGCGTAGTACTGATGCATGCTTACACTCCTAGCGAATTTAGCACTTGTTTGCTGTTGTTCTCACTCCCCTCGCCCACTTGTGGGAGAGGGGTCGGGGGAGAGGGTGCTTGCAAGATCATTGGACTTGGCGACTGCCCTCTCCCCTGCCCCTGTGTCCCTGTAGGGAAGGAAAGTTCGCTTGCAAGCGAACTTCGTTCCACAGGCAGGTGGCATACCACCTGAATTCCCTGTTACACCCTCTCCCGCTTGCGGGAGAGGGGTAAAAGTCCAATATCAAATCACCTTATCCACGCGCAATTGCGCAATTTCGGCCGCGCTGAAACCAAGCTCACCGAGCACGGCGTCATTGTGCTCGCCCAACTCCGGCCCCAGCCAGCGCGTCGTGCCCGGTGTGGCCGAAAATTTCGGCGTGACGGCCGGCAGCTTGATCGGCGTGCCGTCCTTGAAGGCATGCTGCTCGAACATGCGGCGCGCCAGGAATTGCGGGTCGTTCATCATGTCGCGCACCGAATAGATCTTGCCGACCGGGACGTCGGCTGCTTTCAGCACTTCCAGCGCTTGGTCTATGGTTTGCGTGGCGCACCAGGACTGGATGGCATCGTCAATCTCGGCGGTGCGCGGCACGCGGCCGTCGTTGCGCGCCAGTTGCGGATCGTCGGCCATGTCTTGCCTGTCTATGGCCAGCATCAGGCGCTTGAAGATTGCGTCGCCGTTGCCGGCAATGACGATGTTCTCGCCGTCGCCGGTGGTGTAGGTGTTGGACGGCACGATGCCGGGCAAGGCGCCGCCGGTACGCTCTCGCACCACGCCCGCGTGATCGAATTCGGGCACCAGCGATTCCATCATGTTGAACACCGCTTCGTACAGGGCGACGTCAACCATCTGCCCCTGCCCTGCCACGCATTCCGCGCCCTGCTTGCCGTTCCAGCGGCCGCCGGTAGCGTCGCGGTGGCGCAAGGCCATCATGGCGCCCAGTGCGCCGTGCAGCGCGGCGACCGAATCGCCGATGGAAATGCCAATACGCACCGGCGGCCGGTCCGGGTGGCCGGACACATAGCGCAGGCCCCCCATCGATTCGCCGATGGCGCCGAAGCCGGGCAAGTCTCTTAGCGGCCCGGTCTGGCCGTAGCCGGACAGGCGCACCATGATGGCGGCCGGATTGATCGCCTTCAACTGCTCATAACCCAGCGACCATTTCTCCAGCACCCCGGGACGATAGTTCTCGATGATGATGTCGGCCTCGAGCGCGAGCTTGCGGGCAATTTCCTGGGCGCGCGCATCCTTCATGTTGAGCGTGACGCTCTTCTTGTTGCGCGCCTGCACCGACCACCACAGCGAAGTGCCGTCCTTGAGCACGCGCCATTGGCGGATCGGGTCGCCGCCGTCGGGCGCTTCGATCTTGATCACGTCGGCGCCGAATTCGGCGAGCATGCGCGAACAGAAGGGGCCGGCGATCAGGGTGCCGAGTTCGAGGACTTTGATGCCGGCCAGGGGGCCGGTTGCCTGAGATGTCTGTGTCACAGGGAGTTCCTATTTACAAATTGGACTCCCCTCGCCCGCTTGCGGGGGAGGGGTTGGGGGGAGAGGGTAAGCGCCAAGGCCTGGGGTCTTGCACACACCCTCTCCCCTACCCCTCTCCCACAAGTGTGAGAGGGGAACTTCAACCAACTAAGCAGAGCGACGATCAAGCATGGCGCGCGCGATCGTACCCGCATCGACATACTCAAGCTCTCCCCCCACCGGTACACCGCGCGCCAGACGGCTCACCTTGAGGCCGCGCGCCTTGAGGTTCTCGCAGATGTAATGGGCGGTCGCCTCGCCTTCGTTGGTGAAATTCGTCGCCAGCACCACTTCCGCCACCACGCCGTCGGTGGCGCGCGCGATCAGCTTGTCCAGGTGGATGTCCTTGGGGCCGATATTATCGAGCGGCGAGAGATGCCCCATCAGCACGAAGTACAAACCTTTGTAGGTCAGGGTCTGCTCTATCATCAACTGGTCGCCCGGTGTTTCAACCACGCACAGCAAGGCGTTGTCGCGCTCGGGATCGAGGCAGGTTTCGCAAACTTCGTGCTCGGTAAAAGTATTGCAGCGCGCGCAGTGATGCACGCGCTCGACCGCCTGCAGCAAGGCTTGCCCGAGCTGGCCCGCGCCTTCACGGTCGTGCTGCAGCAGGTGGTAAGCCATGCGCTGCGCCGATTTCGGCCCGACGCCGGGCAGGCGGCGCAAGGCTTCGGTCAGGCGCTCGACGCTCGATGGAGCCTTCATCGATAGGATTGCGATCGGGCGAAAATCAGAACGGCAGCTTGAAGCCCGGCGGCAGCGGCATGCCGGCCGTCAGGCTGGACATCTTTTCCTGCGACAGCGCTTCGGCCTTGCGCACGGCGTCGTTGAAGGCAGCGGCGACCAGGTCTTCCAGCATGTCCTTGTCGTCAGCCAGGAGCGACGGGTCGATGGAGACGCGCTTGACATCGTTCTTACAGGTCATCACCACCT
>JAFANH010000077.1 GCA_019232795.1 Burkholderiaceae bacterium | reverse complement strand
CCTGCTTTTCCTGCTACGCGCGTCTGTTCGCCTCAGATACGCAGGAATTCAGCTACGACCTGGACAGTCTGGGCCGCTATTACCGGCGCTACGCCAAATTGATGCGGCATTGGCATGCGGTACTGCCGGAAGGCAGCATACTCGACCTGCGGTATGAGGATTTGGTGAGCGACACCGAAAACCAGGCGCGCCGCCTGCTGCGGCATCTCGGCATGGAATGGGATCCGCGTTGCCTTGATTTTCACCGGAATACGCGGCCGGTACATACGGCCAGTGCCTCTCAAGTCCGCAAACCCGTATACCAGACTTCCGTTGCGCGCTGGGAGCGGTTCCGCTCCCATCTCGCGCCATTGCTCGATCTGGTCAATCCGGAGGCATAAGCAGCAACGCGCTACTTGCCGCGCGCCGCCAGCGGAACATCCTTGCCTACGTCCGGCACGCCGGTCAGTATCATCACTTCGACCCGCCGATTGCGCGCCCTGCCCTCTGCGCTATCGTTGCTGTCGACCGGCTGGTTCGATCCGTGACCGACCGCAATCATTCGCCCTTGATCGATGCCATTGTCGGCAAACAGCCGCACTACGCTGCCCGCCCGCACCGCCGACAGTTCCCAATTGGACGGGAAGGCGGAATTTTTGATGGGCACGTTGTCGGTGTGCCCTTCCACCTGAATTGCGTGCTTGTCGTTCCTGAGCACTGCGGCTACCGCCTTCAGGGCATTTTCCGATAGCGGAGTCAGCCGCGCATCGCCGCTGGCAAACAGCACGCTGGCGCTGATTTCCACATTGATGCCCCGGCTGGTCTGCGTCACACGCACTTTGTCCTGCCTCACCAGCGGCGCGAGCGCCTTCAAGATGTCGCGCGCCATGTCGGTCATCTGGTCTTTTTCACGACGTATCGCAAGCATGCGGCGCTGTTCGGAAAATTGCCGCTCCTGGGTGCTGATCGAAACCGCATCCGACGACTTGATGACCGGTTCGGCGCGGCCGAAAGCGCTGCCCAGCGCATCGGACAACACCTTGTATTTACCGGTATTGACCGAGGAAATTGCATACATGACGACGAAAAACGCAAACAACAGCGTGATGAAGTCGGCGTACGACACCATCCAGCGTTCGTGGTTTTCGTGGTCTTCCTCTCGATGTTTCCTGGCCATGTGCGGCGTCCGGTGTTGCGTCCAATACGCAGGTCAGTAGGAAGACATGCGTTCTTCGATGATGCGTGGATTCTCGCCCGTGGCGATTGCGCAAAACACGTCGGCAATCAATTCGCGCTTCGCGACTTCGCGGCCTATCATCATTTTGAGCTTGCTGCTGATAGGCAGATAGATCAGGTTGGCCAGACCGACGCCGTAGATGGTGGCGACGAAGGCGACGGCGATGCCGCCGCCCAGGCGGCTGGGGTCGGTGAGATTTTCCATCACGTGGATCAAGCCAAGCACGGCGCCCAGGATACCTATGGTCGGCGAGTAGCCGCCGGCGGACTCCCACACCCGCATCGCGAGCCTGTGCTCGGTTTCGAACGCTGCAATCTCGACATCGAGTATTTCGCGCACCTTGAACGGGTCGATACCGTCGATAATCAGGCGCAAGCCCTTGGCCACATAGGGATCCTTGACCTGATCGAGCTGGCGTTCCAGGCTCAACAAACCCTCGCGGCGCGCCGTCACGCTCCAGCCGACTACGTCGTTCTTGACTTCGCGCAGGTTGTCGACAGGCGGCGAAAAAACCCAGCTTGCCATGCGCACACCGCGCACGAAGCGCGGCAGCCCCGATTGCAGCAGCACGGCACCAATGGTGCCGATCACGACGATGACGAATGCGGCCGGCTGCACCAGGGAGGTGAGCTCACCTCCCTCGATGGCTTGGCCGACGACGATGCCGGCCAGCCCCAGCAGCAGGCCGGCTAGGCTGCCCCAGTCCACGCTTGCTCTCTGAGCGTTGCACGCAGCCGCGAAATGGCCTGGCTATGCAGTTGGCAGACGCGCGATTCGGAAACTCCCATCACCGCGCCGATTTCCTTCAGGTTCATTTCTTGTTCGTAGTACAGCCCCATCAGAATTTTCTCCCTTTCCGGCAAAGCTTCAATCGCTTCGATCAATGCACTGCGAAAACCGGTATTCATCAAGGCTTGCAGCGGATCGCTTTCGTCATCGCTGCAATAACGGTCGAGAAAATGCTCGTGGCCGTCGCCGTCGTGAAAATCTTCGTAATAAACCAGTTGGTGGCCGCCGCCTTCGGACAACAGGTCCTGATACTCGGGCAGGGACATTTTGAGCTGCTTCGCCACTTCACTTTCGTTGGGCGGCCGTCCCAGCCGCTGCTGCAACTCGCTCATCGCCTCTTCAATGCGCCGCATGTTCTGACGCATGCCGCGCGGCAGCCAGTCGCTGCTGCGCAACTCGTCGAGCATGGCGCCGCGAATCCGCTGCACTGCGTAGGTTTCGAATTGCGCGCCGTGCGTTTCTTCGTAACGGCCAACTGCATCGAGCAAGCCGATCATACCGGCCTGGATCAAGTCGTCCACTTCCACGCTCGGCGGCAGCTTGGCTTTCATCTGGTGGGCGAGACGCTTCACCAGCGGCGCATGTTCCGCAAGCAGATGATTCTTATCGGTCTTACCATGCGCTGTATACATAAATCAAATCACCAAATCGGCTCAGGTGCCTGCCATGCCGCGCAAGCCGGAAGAGGCCATTCCCGAGGCCATCTCGGACGCAGATACGCGTCCGGCGATGCGCCTGAACGCGACCGAAGCTCCAGCCAAAGGGAAAGCATCCACCACCGAGCGCCCCAGGCGCGCGGCGCGCTTGAGGTGTTCGTCGGCCGGCACCGAGCCCAGAAAGTTCAGTTGCACAGCAAGATAGCGGTTGGATGCTTTTGCCATATTGTCATAAACGACCTGCGCCTCCGATTCGGACGCGCCGGTCACCAGTATACCGAATGGACGGCGCCCTAGCTGTACATTAAGCCTTTTGATGAGCGCGTAGGCGCTTTTGATGGAGTTTGCGCCATTCCCGACCTGTATCACGAT
Organism: Burkholderiaceae bacterium; assembly: GCA_019232795.1. Lineage (GTDB taxonomy): Bacteria > Pseudomonadota > Gammaproteobacteria > Burkholderiales > Burkholderiaceae_D > PKWO01. The sequence goes on along the minus strand of JAFANH010000077.1, from coordinate 29,411 downwards.
GTCGCCGCTAGCCATGGCCGGAACCGGGAAGGCATCCTCGACGTCCAATTCGCCGTCGATCAGCACGACGTCGGCTTGGGCCGCCAACACACCAAAGGTATTCGACAGGCGGCGCAGCTGTTGCTTGCCGATCGCGGCCGCGCCGATGCTCTCGCGCGCCAGCTTGACCAGCCCAAAACCCTGGGGCAAAGGCCGGATTGCTTCTTCCAGACTGCGCTCCTGGCGTGCCACGTCCAGCAAGGTAGCGGCACGCGGCGCATCCAGGCGCGCCGCCACGCCTTGCGAACCGGCACGGGCGTCAACCAGGGCGACTTGCCGGCCTGCGTTGCCAAGCGACGCGCTCAAATTGACCAGCATTGCACTTTTTTCATCATCGGACGTTGCCGACAAAAAGGTCAGGATACGCGGCTTGGGACCGGCCAGCATGCGCCGCAGGCCTTCCGCCTGATCGAAATCATAACTAGCCAAGATGCACCCCGCTCAGGCTCTTGTCGCCCATATTGCGCGCGGTATTGGCCATTACCAGCGGCAATTCGTCGTCATGAATCTGGAACGGCGCCGTCTCTCGTTTCAATTTGAAGGCACGGTCGATCAGGTACTGGCGATTGGCGACATGCAAATCTTCCGGAACGCGCTGTCCGTTGGCGACATAGTACAGGTTCAATTTCTGCCGAATGATGACATCGAGTGCGCTGCCTATGGTTGCCGCCTCATCCATTTTCGTCATGATGCAGCCAGCCAGACCGGTGCCCTGATAAGACCGCACCACTTCGTTGAGCGTCTCCCCGGTGGAAGTCGCCGCCAGGCACAGCAGGCGCTTGACCGGCGTGCCGGTACCCGAGAGCATGGCCACTTGCTCGGCCACCATCTTGTCGCGCTGGCTCATGCCGACAGTATCGATCAGGACGGTATGCTTGCTCTTGAGTTCGTCCAGGGCGATACGCAAGTCTGTCTCGTCCTTGACCGAATGCACCATGACTCCCAGAATTTTTCCGTAGATGCGCAATTGCTCGTAGCCGCCGATACGGTAGCCGTCGGTGGTAATCAGGGCCAGCTTGCTCGGGCCGTGGCGCATTACGCACCTTGCAGCCAATTTGGCCGTTGTGGTGGTCTTGCCCACCCCGGTCGGCCCCACCAAGGCATAGACTCCCCCCTGCTCGAGAATTTCACTTTCGTTCTCGATCACTGCAAGATTGCGCGCCAATACGGCCTTGATCCAGTTTAGCCCGCCGTCCGACGTTACGCTAGCAGGAATCTTTTCCACCAGATAGCGCGCCAAGGTTGCGCTGAAGCCCGCCGCCAGCATTTCTTTCAAGACCGCGGCCTTGGCCGGATGGCGCTGCTGCTGCGCGCCGCCCCAGGCGATTTCGGCGAGCTGCGACTCCAGCATGCCGCGCATCGAGCGGATTTCGCTCATGACTTCGATCATTTCCGCCTGCTGCCTGGCCGTTTGTCCTGCCGCGAAGCTCGGCTGTGCGCCACCCGGTGCGGCGGCCGTCCTGGCAGGTGCTGAAGCGGCCCGCCTTGGCGCTTCTGCGCGAGGTGGTTCGGCCATCTTCCGGCTCGCCGGCGCGCGCGCGGCGCTTGATTCGAATGTCGAACCTTGCTCATGGAGCGGTGCGGACAGCGAAGACATGTCTTCGCCGGCCAGCGCCAGAATCTCGACCATGCCGTTGACGGTCTTGTTCGACAGAATGACCGCGTCGGGGCCGAGGGCCTCGCGCACCATGCGCCATGCTTCGCGCGAAGTGTTGGCGGAAAATTTTTTGACGTTCATGCTTGGCCTCCAACCAGACGGGTAACCTTAATCGTTTTTGATTCGGGAAGTTCGGCTTGCGACAGCACCTTGAGCTGCGGCAGAGCACGGCGCAGGAAGCGCGACAGCAAGGCGCGCAACGCGCCAGGCACCAGCAACACAGCGGGCAGACCCATTTGTTCCTGGGCGCGCGTTGCCTGTTCGGTTTGTGCGACGATGGTGTCGGCCAGGCCCGGTTCGATGCCGGCGCCTTCCGGCCCTGCTGTCTGCAATGCCTGCATCAACAGGCGTTCCAGGCGATTGTCGAGCGTCATGACCGACAATTCATTGGTCGACGGGAAAATCTGCTGAACGATGGCGCGGCCCAGCGCGACCCGTACCAGCGCCGTCAAGTCGTTGGCGTCGCGTGCGGTACCGGCGTATTCCGCAATCGTTTCGATGATGCTGCGCATATCGCGGATATGGACGCCTTCGGCCAACAGGTTCTGCAATACTTTTTGCAGCGTCGCCAGGCTGACCTGCTTCGGCACCAGATCCTCCACCAGTTTCGGCGATTCCTTGGCCAGATGGTCGAGCAATTGCTGCACTTCCTGACGCCCCAGCAAATCGGCGGCATTGGTGGTGATGAGATGGTTGAGATGGGTCGCCACCACAGTACCGGCGTCGACTACCGTATAACCCATGGCTTGTGCCTGTTCGCGCATGCCGGCATCGATCCAGGTTGCAGGCAATCCGAAGGCTGGATCGCTGGTGACAGCGCCTGGCAGCGTGCCGGTCACCATGCCGGGATTGATCGCCAGGAATTGGCCGGGAATGGCCTCGCCGGCCCCAACTTCCACGCCTTTGAGCGTGATACGGTAAGCCGATGGCTTCAATTCGAGGTTGTCGCGGATATGCACGGGCGGCGCAAGGAAGCCGACTTCCTGAGCGAATTTCTTGCGGATGCCCTTGATACGACGCAGCAGTTCGCCGCTTTGCGCCTTGTCGACCAGCGGGATCAAGCGATAGCCGACTTCCAGGCCAAGCGTATCGACCGGTACGATGTCCTGCCAGGTTGCCTCTTCCTCGGGCGGCGTCAGCGGTGCGGTCGGTGTCGGCGCTGCCGCTGCCGCAGCTGCAGACTTGGCTTTTTGCGTGATCACGAAAGCCGTAACAGCCAGCAGCGATGCCAGGAACAGGAAGGCGACGTGCGGCATGCCCGGGATGATGCCCATGCCGCCCAGGATGCCGGCCGAGATGTACAGCACTTGCGGCTTGGCGAACAGTTGGCCAATCAACTGGCCGCCGATGTCCTGATCGCTGGCCACGCGCGATACCACCACACCCGCCGCCGTGGAGATCACCAGTGAGGGGATTTGTGCGACCAGGCCGTCGCCGATCGCCAGCAGGGTATAGCTCTTGATGGCCGTGGCGAAGTCGAGGTCGTGCTGCAGCATGCCGACCAGCAGGCCGCCGAGAATATTGATGACCGTGACGATGATGCCGGCGATGGCGTCACCGCGCACATATTTGCTGGCACCATCCATGGCGCCATAGAATTCCGCTTCCTGTCCGACTTCCTTGCGGCGGCGGCGCGCTTCCTGTTCGCCGATCAGGCCCGCGTTGAGGTCGGCATCGATTGCCATCTGTTTGCCCGGCATCGCGTCCAAGGCGAAGCGCGCGCCGACTTCAGCAATACGGCCGGCACCCTTGGTCACCACCGTGAAGTTGATGATGGTGAGGATAATGAACACGATGATACCAACAGCGTAATTGCCGCCGATCAGGAAGTGGCCAAAGGCCTCGATCACCTTGCCGGCCGCATCCGGCCCTGTGTGGCCCTGCGTCAGTACCACACGCGTGGAGGCGACGTTCAGAGACAGGCGCAGCATGGTGGAAACCAGCAGCACGGTCGGAAACACCATGAAATCGAGCGGCTTGACCGTGTACAGGCTGGTCAACAGGACGATCACCGACAAGGCAATGTTGAAACTGAACAGTATGTCGAGCACGAATGCCGGCAAAGGCAACACCATCATCGACAAAATCATGATGATGATGAGCGGCGCCGCAAATACGCGGGCGTTGTCTCCTGTCAGCCAAACCGGTAACTTCAAACTATCCATTGTTCATCTATCCATTACGTTGTCTGCAACTGCACCGCAGCTTGGGCGGCAGCTCGGGAAGCCGGATTGAGCGGATCGAGTTCCGGCGGCACGTCCAGTTCGGTCGGCGCTTCCGGACGCACGCCGCCATGCTGGCTGTAGGTGCGCAACTGGAAGACGTAAGCCAGCACTTCGGCCACAGCCGTGTACAGCGATTGGGGAATTTCGTCGCCGAGTTCGGTATGGCGGTGCAAGGCACGCGCCAGAGCCGGCGCTTCCAGCATTGGCACCTTGTGCGCAGTGGCGATTTCGCGGATCTTGGCCGCCACTTCATCGGCACCCTTGGCAACCACGCGCGGCGCGCCGCGGCTGCCGCCCTTGTATTGCAAGGCCACGGCAAAGTGGGTCGGGTTGGTGACCACCACGTCGGCTGTCGGGATGGCAGCCATCATGCGGCGACGCGCCATTTCGCGCTGCAGGCCGCGTATGCGCGCCTTGATTTCAGGATTACCGTCGGACTCCTTCGATTCCTGGCGCAATTCCTGACGGGTCATCTTGAGCTTGTTTGCGTATTGCCACATCTGGTAAGGCGCGTCGATCATGGCGATCACGATCAAGCTGCCGACGATGGAGATAAAGCTCACCAGGAGAATGTGTATGGCGTGCGCGCTGCCATCCTGCAGGGTTTCCACAGTCAGGCCCATGACTGCATTGATCTGGTGCGAGATGACCAGCCAGGAAACGACACCGACCAGGCCGGCCTTGGCGATCGCCTTGAGCAATTCGACCAAGGCCCGCACCGAGAACATGTTGCTGATGCCGGAAATCGGATTGAGTTTCGTGAAATTCGGCTGCAGCGCATTGACGCTGAACAGCCAGCCGCCGATCAGCAGCGGCGAAGCCATGGCCGTCACCATCAGTAACAGCGCAAAAGGCATGCAGGCCAACAAAAGCTGCACGACGTGACTGCCGAACTGGGAATACCAGAGGTTGGGATCGTAAATGGCCGCGCGTTCGAACGAGAATGACGACACCATCAAGCTGTCGATCTCGCGCACTACGCCGCCGCTCACGAACCAGAAGCCGGCGCCCGCAGCCAACAAGACCGTACAGGTGGCCAGTTCGCGCGACCGGGGAACGTCGCCATCCTCACGCGCCTGCTCAATGCGGCGCTGTGAAGGCTGTTCCGTTCGTTCAAGATCGCTATCTTCGGCCATGGCCGACTCCCCAAATCATTCTCAGACCGCGACACTATTGCGGTCAGGATTGATTATTGAGGAGACGGGGGCCGGCTTATCGATAGAACAAGGGTCAAAACGCCCCGCTATTTCATGGTGCTTTTCGACAAGCCCTGTTGTTGATGAGGGGAATTATTTAATTCCGGACAGCAATCCAATATTTCCGGTCGAATTTGCCCGCCGGCTGGCTACGGCTGCGGGCTGGCATAGCAGTGCAGGAGTTCAGATTTTCAGGCTTTGTGCCCAAGCCAGGGCCGCGAGATGTGCTTCGTTGACCTGCACCGGACTGATGAACAGCGAGTCTGCCAACTCGCCTATTTGCTCGTTGTTACCGAATTCACAAGCCTCAGCCAAGGCCAGGAAGGGACCATACATGCCTTCGCGCGCCAGCAAGGCTTGTGTCACCGGTTCCGACAACTGCACGTTTTCGAGCAAATCTGCCATCGGCACGCCGAGCAGGCGGTCTAGCAACGAAAACATGCCGGCTACGAACAGGTTCTCGACTTCCGACTTCGGGATGAAGCCCTTGCCCAGCAATTCGGCAAAGCGCCCACGCACGATGGCCGTGTGCATCAGTACCGGCGAATAACCTGCCGTGCTGGCGGTGGCAAGCAATACCGAAAGCCAGCGGTACAGCGGCGAATAGCCAAGCATGGTCACCGCATGGCGCAAGGATTGGATTTCCGCGCCCAATCCGAATCCAGCGGAGTTGATATAACGCAATAATTTATAAGACAGGCCGGCATCGCGCTTGAGGACTTCTTCCAGCTTGCGCACATCGGCATTCTTGCGCACCATGTCCATCAACTGCAGAATCATGGTCTGGGCCGGATTGAGTCCCTTGGGGTGGCTACCGGGGCGCGACGTCATGTAGACGTTGCCGATGAGGGAATCGAGGCCTTGGGCCGCGCAAGCATCGAACGCCTCCCAGCTCAAGGCCCGGCGCGCCACCACACGGGTTGTACCCGGCTTTACGGCAAGCGTGCTCTTGACTTGGTCACCAAAATTCGGCACCTCACAAAGCAATTCGATATGGCTGGCCAAGGGTAACAGGTTCTTGTGCTCGCCTTGCAAATCGGCATCGCGCAACAGGATGCCACACCCTAGGCTACGCAACGCAGAAAAGGCTTCCAGCATGTCGGCATTGGAAAGATCGGAAGCCGGAACGGCAAGAACCAGGTTTTTGGCCGGCAAACCGGCCAGCGCTCCGCTCAATACCAAGGCCGGCGAGGCATCGAGAAAAATCAGTTGCTCGCCAAACAGCCAACCGGTTTCTTCGCGATTCCAATGTTCGGCGATGAAACCTGCCAAGTCGACAAAATCGGTATCGCCCGGCCTCTTGCCACCGCCCCCCTGCAAGCTCAATTCATAGCCGAGAACCGTCTGTTTCGGGTCCAGCAAAGGTTCGCGAACAATGAAATTCGTGTCTAGCATAAAGGGATTCGGCCCGGTTGAAACGGGAGGAAATATTGTGATGGAACCAGAAACTCAAAAACCCAGGCTTTCAAGCAAGTCATCCACTTGCTCCTGATCCGCAACCACATCCGGGTTTCCTTCGGGATTGATTTGCGGTCCGTTCAACAAGCCTGAACCAGCATCCCGCTTGACTTCGGGCGGCGCATAATCGATCAGCATTTGTACCAGCTGTTTTTCGAGATTATTGGCCAGCTCCGTCACGCGCTTGATGACCTGTCCAGTCAGATCCTGGAAGTCCTGCGCCATCATGATGTCCATCAGATGCTGCTTGGTGGACCCAGCGTTGCTGCGTGCCTGCTCAAGATAGGCCAGTGTCTGCTCACCCAAGGCACGGTACTGCGCTTCGGTAAACGGCGACGCCATGGCATTATTCCAGCCATCGGTCAAATGTGCGGCACCCTGATCAATGCCATCCTGCAAAGGACCGGCGGCATCGGTCGCGTTGAGGACGCGCTGCGCCGCCTGTTCGGTCATCTTGGCAACATAATCCAACCGGTCCTTGGCGCCTGGGAGATCGTGGGCCGCTCTCTCGATCAGCTTGTCGAATCCCAGCCCGCGCAGGCTGTCGTGCAGCGTGCGCGTCATGGCCCCTACCCGGGCCAGCATTTCATGCTGAATATTCGTTTCCATGCAGGCTTCGCTCGATGAGGGCAGGGACTCCCCTGCCTCAGACCACCCGGTCAGCAAATCAACCAAGTTTTTCGAAAATCTTGGCGAGTTTTTCGTCCAGCGTGGCGGCAGTAAATGGTTTGACAACGTAGCCGTTGGCGCCAGCCTGGGCAGCGGCAATGATGTTTTCCTTTTTCGCTTCAGCAGTCACCATCAGAACCGGCAACTTGGCGAGTGCCGCATCGGCACGGATGTTTTGCAGCATGGTCAAGCCGTCCATGACCGGCATATTCCAGTCGGAAATCACGAAATCGAATTGCTCGGAACGCAACTTGGAGAGCGCCATCGCCCCATCTTCGGCCTCGTCGACGTTCGAATATCCCAATTCCTTGAGCAAATTACGGACGATGCGGCGCATCGTAGAGAAATCGTCAACAACCAGAAACTTTGTATTTGGACCAGCCATGAAACGCTCCAATAATTCTTGCAAACCGTTATCGATCTTACCGCGCGATATTACCCCGATTTCACCGGTCTGAGTCGCGAATAGATAGAATTTATCGCAATTATGCTACACCCGCAATGCACGGCTGCCCTGTGCCGCAAGATAACCGAGCACCATGCCCGGCAATTGCGTAATTCCCCCGACTTCGTGCGTCGCACCGACCGCGATCGCCTCGCGCGGCATGCCGAACACCACGCAGGTGGCTTCGTCCTGGGCAAAATTATAAGCGCCGGCCTTTTTCATTTCCAGCATGCCCTGCGCCCCATCCTTGCCCATTCCGGTCAGGATGACGCCTACCGCATTTTTACCGGCGCATGCCGCTGCGGAGTTGAACAAAACATCCACTGACGGGCGATGGCGATTGACCGGCGGTCCCTGATCGAGCTGCGTCATATAGTTGGCGCCGCTGCGCGTCAGCAGCAAATGTGAATGGCCGGGCGCGATGAACGCGTGTCCGGGCAGAATCCGCTCCCCGCTTTCTGCCTCCTTGACAGAAATCTTGCAGATGCCGTCCAGACGCTTGGCAAACGAACGGGTGAACCCCTCGGGCATGTGCTGGGTGATCAAAATGCCCGGGCAATCCGACGGCATCTGAATCAGGAATTCCTTGATTGCTTCCGTGCCGCCGGTTGAAGCGCCGACGATGATCAGTTTTTCACTACTGATGAGGGGGTTGCGCAATGCAGAAAGGCTGGCGGTTGCCGTTTCGCCATGCGTAACTTGACGCGGCTTGACCCTGGCCCTGGCTGCCGCGCGAATCTTGTCGGCAATGATTTCCGCATATTCGCGCATGCCGGCCTGGATCGACAGTTTAGGCTTGGTGACGAAATCCACCGCACCGAGTTCCAGCGCCCGTAAGGTAATTTCGGAGCCGCGCTCGGTCAGCGACGACACCATGACTACCGGCATGGGCCGCAGACGCATCAGCTTTTCGAGAAAGTCGAGGCCGTCCATCTTCGGCATTTCGACGTCGAGGGTCAGCACGTCGGGATTGAGGCGCTTGATCATTTCGCGCGCCACCAAGGGATCGGGCGCCACCCCAACCACTTCCATGTCCGACTGGCCGTTGATGATCTCGCTCATGACGCTGCGAATCAGCGCCGAGTCGTCGACAATCAAAACCTTGGTTTTCATTTTTGCTCCCGGGGGCCTTACGAAAACAGCTCTACGTCACCGCCGACCTTGCCGGACTGCAGGCGGTTCGCGTAGTCATGCTCCCGATTCACCAACGTATTGTTGTTCATTTGCTTCAACTTCTTCACCAGTACTTTACCGGTTCGAGGGAAAAAGTAAACCTTGCGCGGATGGATGTCATTGAGATCTTCGGCCACGATGCGGATATTTTCCGCGCGCAGATAGTCACGCACGAATTGCGCGTTGCGCTCGCCAACGTTAATGGCAATAAAACCGCGCAAGACGTTGCCGCCGCCGAACACCTTGGCTTCCAGATTCTCGCGGCGCGCGCCGGCCTTGAGCAGGTCGTTGATCAGGATTTCCATCGCGTAGGTGCCGTAGCGCATGGATGCGGAGACCGGGCTGTCGGTATCGCTGCCGACTTCGGGCAACATGAAATGGTTCATGCCTCCCACACCGGAAACGCGGTCGCGGATGCAAGCTGACACGCAAGACCCCAACACCGTGACGATCATCATATCCTTGCTGGTGAAGTAATACTCGCCAGGCAGGATCTTCGCCGCATCGATGTCGAAGGTGCGGTCGTAATAGACGTTGGTTGCGAATTGTTCTTGTATTGCTTGGCTCATAGGCTTGGTCTCATGCCTGACGGGGCAGCGAACGTTTAGCCGTCCCGTGTGGATCCAGCTCGTAGACAGTCTTGCCACGCAGCTTGAAGGCGTCGGTCACGTAGAGGAAATTCTCGGAATGTCCGGCAAACAGCAGGGCGTCGGGTTTCATCAAAGGCGCAAACCTGGTCAAAATCCTGCCTTGCGTAGGCTTATCGAAATAAATCATGACATTGCGGCAGAAAATCACGTCGAACGGGCCGGCAATCGGCCAATGGTCGGACAACAGATTCAGCTGCTTGAACGTGATCAATTTGCGCAATTCCGGCCGCACCCTCACCAAGCCGGCCTTCTCGCCCTTGCCGCGCAGGAAAAAGCGCCTGGCGCGTTCCGGCGACAGCTTTTCTACCCGGTCAATCGGATAAATACCGTTCGCGGCCGTCGTCAACACATTGGTATCGATATCGGTGGCGATGATGTTGACCGGCGGCGTCAGCGTATTGAAGACTTCGCACACCGTCATCGCGATGGTGTACGGCTCTTCGCCGGTCGAGCTGGCGCAGCACCAAATGTCGATCTGCCCCTTCAGCTTGGCGGCGTGCTCGGCCAAAATGGGGAAGTGATGCGCCTCACGGAAAAACGAAGTCAGATTGGTGGTCAGTGCGTTGGTGAATGCTTCCCATTCCTGGTCGTCTCCGCCGTGCTCCAGTTCGTCCAGGTATTGGACAAAGGAAGTCATGCCTACCGCGCGCAAGCGGCGCGCAAGGCGGCTGTACACCATTTCCTGCTTGCTCTCGGCGAGCGCGATCCCGGCACGCTTATAAATCAGCGCACGAACCCTCTCAAAGTCGTGCGGCGTGAACTCAAACTCCTTGCCTTGCCGTCCTTTTGTCATGCCAACTGCCCCTTCGCGATCCGCCGCAGCGGATCAAATCCTGCCCTTGCTCTGCTCGTGCCCTATTCCTGTACCGCCCTGCGCGCCACCCTTCCCCCAAGCTCACTTGCCCAAGGCAGCAGCATCGACCAATCCCATGTCCTTGGACGACATCAGGCGTTCGATGTCCATCAGGATCAGCATGCGCTCATCGAGAGTACCCAAGCCAATGATGTAGTCGCCGCCGGAAAGCGAGTTGCCCATTTCAGGCGGCGGCTTCACTTGGTCTGGCTTAAGGGTGATGACGTCCGACACGCTGTCAACCACCATGCCCACCACTTTGCCCGGGATGTTCAAGATGATCACGACCGTGAATTGATCATAGGTCGGTTCGCCAAGCTTGAACTTGATGCGCATATCGACGATAGGAACGATGATGCCCCGCAGATTGATCACGCCCTTGACGAAGTCCGGCACATTGGCAATCCTGGTCACGGCCTCATAGCCGCGGATTTCCTGGACTTTCAGGATGTCCAGACCGTACTCTTCTTTTCCCAGCTTGAAGGCGAGATACTCGGACATGGAAATATCTTCTTCCGGCTTATCGCCCATCGATGCGCTGATTTGGCTGCTTTGCGACATGATTTGTTCCTATATGGAGAGAATGGTTTCGTCGGCAAGCTGCCGGCTCGAACGAATCAGGGCCGCCACATCGACAATCAGGGACACGCCGCCATCACCCAGAATGGTGGCGCCGGAAATACCGGCCACCTTGCGGTAATTCGACTCCAGATTCTTGACCACGACCTGTTGCTGACCGAGCAGGTCGTCGACGAACAGCGCCGCCTTCTTGCCGTCCGATTCCAGTATGACGAGCAGTCCTTGCGAAGGATCGGTAAAGCTAGGGACGATATCGAACATCTGGTACAACGGTATCAAGGGCAAATATTCGCCGCGCACTTTGACCACCTTGCCATGCCCGCTGATTTCCTTGATATCGTCCCGTTCCGGCTGCAAGGACTCGACCACGTATCCAAGCGGCAGGATATAGGTCTCTTCACCGACCCGGATGGACATGCCGTCCAGGATCGCCAGAGTCAAAGGCAGGGATATCGAAATCGTCGTGCCGAATCCCTTGGCCGAACGAATGTCGACCACGCCGCCCATTGCCGTAATATTGCGCTTGACGACATCCATGCCGACCCCGCGGCCGGACACGTCGGTTACCACTTCTGCGGTCGAAAAACCGGGAGTGAAAATCAATTGCCACACATCTTCGTCGGCCATGTTGTCCGACACCGCAATACCTTGCTGCCTGGCCTTGTCGAGAATGCGTTCGCGATTGAGTCCGCCGCCGTCGTCGCTGACTTCAATAATGATGTTGCCGCCCTGGTGGGCCGCCGAAAGCGACAAGCGCCCTCTTTCGCCCTTGCCGGCTGCTTCGCGGATTTCGGGAGTTTCGATGCCGTGGTCGATGCTGTTGCGCACCAAATGGGTCAAGGGATCGACGATACGTTCGATCAAGCCCTTGTCAAGCTCGGTTGCCGCACCTTGCGTGACGAATTCCACTTTCTTGCCAAGCTTGCTGGCAAGGTCGCGCACCATGCGTGGAAAGCGCGAGAATACGTAATCCATCGGGATCATGCGAATCGACATGACCGATTCCTGCAGTGCGCGCGTATTGCGGGTCAACTGGCTCACACTGTTGAGCAGGCGCTCGTTTTGCATAGGATCGAGCATGCCGGTTCTCTGCTCGATCATGGCCTGCGTGATCACCAGCTCGCCGACCAGGTTGATCAACAAGTCGACCTTTTCGATACCGACGCGGATCGACGAGGTTTCCTGGCTGGCTGTCTGGCGATCGCTCTCGCGCCGGCCGGAATGCCGCTTTTCGGCAGTGTTTTCCGCTTCCGGCTTGGCCACTTCCTGCACCTGCACCGGCCTTGCCGCCTCGGGCTCATCTTCCGCAATAAACGCGCGCAACTCCTCGATCGGCTGAAAGAAGCCGTAGCCTTGCTCTTCTTCGGTCTGCTTGATCCATTCCGCCGTCAGGTCGGCGGCAGCCGGCAACGGCGCCTCTTCCGTGATCTTCACGTCTTCGGGATCGAGGATGAAGGAACAGATCGCCATGATGTCGTCGGCGGTTTCATCGGTCGCCAGGGTAAACACATGACGCTGGTTATCCAGCTTGGTGCTGGTCAAGCGGCCGAGCAGTCCCATTTCTGTCGCCAGCGCGTCAATGTCGCGCTGCGCCAGTTCCGGCATTTCGACACGAAAACTCCTCTTGACATGCAGGAATTTTTCTTCCGCGGCGGCCTGTTTCGCCGACACCACTTCCGGCGGTGGTGCAATCGGTTGCGCATTCTGGGAGAGCGATTGCAGCATCATGCGCACATCGGCCACCGCCTCCTGATCAACCGGCGTCTGCAGCTTCAAGCCATCCACCTGCATCTTCAAGGTGTCTTTCGCCAGCAGGAAAGCATCGACATGCTCGCTGGTCAGTGCCATCTCGCCTTTACGGATGCGGTCAAGCAGGGTTTCCAGCAAATGCGTGACGTCGATCAGCTCGGTCAATCCGAACGTCGAAGCCCCGCCCTTGATCGAGTGCGCCGTGCGGAAAATCGCGTTGAGATCCTCACTATCGGGATTCTCCACGTCGATTGCCAAAAGCAGTCGCTCCATCTCGGCGAGAAGTTCTTCGGCCTCATCGAAAAACACCTGGAAGAACTGGCTCACATCAATGGTCATTATTCAACTCCATTGCTCTTTTCCTTGTCTGTTCCTCAGCGGAATACGAGTATCAGCCAATTACCTTCTTGACTACCTCGGTCAATCGCTGCGGATCGAAAGGCTTGACCAGCCAGCCGTTGGCACCCGCCGCCCGCCCCTTGGCCTTCATGTCGTCACCGGACTCGGTGGTCAACATCAGGATGGGCACGCGCTGATAGCTCGGCAATGCACGCAATGAGCGGATCAGGGTCAGGCCATCCATGCGCGGCATATTCTGGTCGGTCAGCACCAGATCGAATTTCTGCGCCTTGGCCTTTTCCAGGCCATCCTGTCCGTCGACCGCTTCGGTCACTTGATAGCCCGCCGCGCGCAAACTGAATACAACCATTTGCCGCAACGAGCCGGAGTCGTCTACCGCCAATATTGATTTTGCCATCTTCGCTCCCGCTAATTTCCCAATTCGTTGTTCTCAAAACCGCCGTGCGAACCCTCTTCGCGCGGCTAGGCCGGAGTATTCCCCGTTCCCTCAAGAAGCCATATCAAAATGAGGCAGCCCAGCCCGTTTTGATATGAGTTCTAGAAACCTCAACAAAATGAGATTGGCCAGGCGGTCAGCCGCCCCGGCAACACCGCCAAGCTCATTTTGTTGGGGTTTCTAAAATAATTCGATGTCGCCGCTCTCCATATGCGTCTGGTTCACCGCCTTCCACAATACGCTCTCCAGCTTGCTGCTTTGCTCGTCGAGCGCTTTATTGATTTCGTTCAGCAGCGCGATGATCGGGGCCTGTTCGCTTTCCTGCAGCATATTGGCGCCGCTGGTTCCCACTTCGCACAGCAAATCGCGCAAGCCGGCAATCCGTCTGACCGTCCTGCCTATCAATTGGCTGGTCATATCCTGGAATTGCAAACCGGTGACGGCCGCATTGACATGCTGCGCCACCTCTCCTTGCAAGGCCTTGAGCCTGGACGCCAGTTCCGGTGTCGCCGAGCCGCCGGCCAACAGCAATTCCATGGCAGCCTGCTGGGCCGCCACACCTTCATGGATTGCCATGAAACTGGCGGCCAGCTTTTCAATCGCTTCGCTGAGCAGATAGGTGGTCTGAACCAGGTCCGTCTCCACCTCCGTCAAATGCTGATTGCCGTGATCGGACAAGCTGGATAGCAGACGCTCGATCTGCGAACCCAATAAATTATTTTTCGTCATGAAAAATACCCTGTACCGTCATCGAAACTCTCAAACCAGCATTCCTTATTTCGCACCGGCAGCCGGAGTTGCCGCTGGCGCCGCGGACGGCGCTGCCGTTCCCGGAGCGGTCGCGGGTGCAGTCGCCGCCTGCAGGCTGGCAGGATCGACTGCCGCCGCCTCCTTGGTGATGGCTTCTTCCGCCTTCTTGTTCATGACGATGATGCTGATACGCCGATTGATCGGATCGAAGGGGTCATCCTTGTTGAAGGGAACCGCCGACGACAGACCGACCACGCGCAGCACCTTGGTCTCATCCATGCCGCCCGCCACCAGCACGCGCCGCGAGGCATTGGCGCGATCGGCCGACAGCTCCCAGTTGCTGTAGCCCTTCTCGCCGCTCGAATAAGGCGTGGCATCGGTATGGCCGGACAAGCTGATGCGATTCGGAATGCCATTCAGCAGCTGGCCGATTTCCAGCAAAATCTCCCTGGTATAAGGCTGCAATTCAGCCTTCGCCAGTGCAAACATCGGACGGTTTTGCTCGTCGACGATCTGGATGCGCAAACCATCCGACGTGATGTCGATCAACAGCTGGTTCTTGAACTGCTTGAGCATGGGATTGGTTTCGATGGCAGCTTCGATGCGCATCTTCAGCGCCTGCAGCTGCGCCTGCTCGGCCTTGGCCAATTCGGCTTGCGCCGCCTTCAGATTGAAGGTCTTGCGCTGACTCGGTTGATCCGACCTTTGCACCTGGCCGTTGGTACGGGTCAAATCGCGGCCGCCGCCTTTGATCACGCTGGAACTGTCGCCGCTGCCCGAACCGCCCGCCATCGCCACCTTGAGAGGCGTCTGGAAAAAATCGGCGATACCCTGCAAGTCGCCCTTGGTGGTCGAGCCAAGCAACCACATCAAGAGAAAGAAAGCCATCATGGCCGTCACGAAATCGGCGTACGCAATCTTCCAGGCGCCGCCATGATGGCCGCCGCCCGATTTTTTTATGCGTTTGACAATTATTGGACGAAGTGAGTCGTCAGCCATGTAGCGCGCATTCCATGAGTTGGACCCCGCCCGTTCGTGCATGCACAAACGGATCCGCAAGCCATCTCCGGCAATTGTAAACTGAGATTAGCGAGCGTAGTCACTTGTCCTGCCTCTTATCGTCCCGGATCCAATTCTTCGGACTTTTCCCGGGGCGAATTTGTTGTTTATTTGGACTTGGACTGCTTGATATGCTCTTCCAGTTCAGCGAAGGATGGACGCTCGGTCGAAAACAGCACTTTGCGTCCGAATTCCACTGCCAATGCCGGAGCATACCCGTTCAAGCTGGCCAATAAAGTCACCTTCACGCATTGGAACATCTTCGACGATTCATGCAGCTTCTGTTCGAGCTGGGTCGACAAGGGGCCGATGAAGCCGTAGGAAAGCAGAATACCGAGGAAGGTTCCAACCAGCGCATCGGCGATCAGCAATCCCAGTTCCGCGGGTGGCAAGCCGACCGAAGCCATGGTATGCACCACGCCCATGACCGCGGCGACGATACCGAAAGCGGGCATGGCGTCACCAAGCTTGGCGATACAGTGCACCGGCACCTCCCCTTCGACGTGATGGGTCTCGATCTCGTTATCCATCAGGTTTTCAATCTGGAAGGCATCCATATTTCCGGACACCATCAACCGCAGGTAGTCCGTCATGAATTCGATAACATGGTGGTCTGCCAGAACGCCGGGATACTTGCCGAAGATCGCGCTCTCTTCAGGGGCTTCGATGTCCCCTTCGATGGACATCAAGCCTTCCTTGCGCACCTTGCTCAATATCTCGAATTGCAAGGTCATCAGTTCCATATACAGATTCTTGGTGTATTTGGACCCCTTGAGCACGGTCGGCAAGGCTTTCATCGTCGCCTTGATGGCCTTGCCGTTGTTGCCAACAAAGAAGGAGCCGGCGGCAGCGCCGCCAATCATCAGCAATTCGATAGGCTGCATCAATGCAGCGAGCTGACCGCCTTCCATCATGAAGCCGCCGAAAACGGAAGACAGAACGATCAGGTATCCAATGGGGACTAACAAGTGTGCACTCCAGCGTTGGGAAAAGCCTTACACGGGCTTCTCATTATTCATATCAGCATCGCAAAGATCGCGTGACGTCATCACGATTACGACACCGGCCGCCCAAACTTGAAGAAAGTGTAATAGTAGCGCACCCGGGGAAATTCGAGGCGAGAAAGCTCAATTCCTGCGTCCCCTTGGCGGAAATTATATATGCCATCCATAGAGAATAGTGCCACGCTTTCCGCACCTGTTGGCGATTTGCGACTGCACCTCAGGAATGGGAAACTCGTAGCTCAACAAGAGGCTGCCGGAGCGCATTTCCGCGCGCACCTTCTCCCATAGCGCAGGCATGGCCGCCGGCGACAGGTAGGCAAAAACCACGTCGAAATCGCCGAAGTCGAGCTCGTGGTAATCACCGCGCCAAAATTGTGCGCCGCTGTGCCGGCAAGCGGCCCGCAAACGACTGCATAGCCAAGGCAAGGGCGCTACTTCAATACCGATGACGGTGCTGTCGGGACGGCGCTCGGCGAGACGCAAAGCCATGCCGCCAAAACCGCTGCCGATGTCGATCACCCGCAAGGGCCGGTCCCTGGGCAGCAACTCTTCCACCATGGACCAGACCAGTGGGCCGGACGGATAGAACGGCACCTGGGTACGGAAAGTGGTCCAGTAAAGCAAGAGACAAAACAGGAAGGCCGCCAGGTATACGGTAGAAGGCAATTGCAGGGACCAGGCCAGGAGCAACGCCAACGGAAAGGCCAGTTGCATGGGCAGCCACCAAGGAGCAAGCTTGAATAGGCGCGACATCACAGCAGCCCCCACTCCCTGCAACAAGACCAGAACCCAAGCAGGCAAATCGACGCCCGCTGCGGCCGGAAATACGACCGCCGCAGT
Source organism: Burkholderiaceae bacterium (assembly GCA_019232795.1). Taxonomy (GTDB): domain Bacteria; phylum Pseudomonadota; class Gammaproteobacteria; order Burkholderiales; family Burkholderiaceae_D; genus PKWO01. Next base: position 12,269 of record JAFANH010000077.1, on the reverse strand, counting down.
CAAGGTGATAAATAAGGACAGGCATTGCGCCCAAAGAGCCAGAAGGATGGGTAAGCGCAGCTTGCGGGATAGCCGGCGTTGTTCGCCCGATGCTTCTCTGACCACCCGTAGTCCTCCCGCTTTATTTGTGCCCGCCCTTCCGTTGCGCGACCGACCACAAAATGACTCGGACCGCGGCTCGGACTCGCGCGCCGGGCATTTTTCCGGCGGACAGCGGACTATTCTAATGCGGTGATTCTACCCGGCGCGGCTGGCGAATGGCAGCTCTGCGCCGAATACAGATTCGATCAAGCTGCCAGGGCGGCGGCTTCGCTCTTGGCCTTTTTGGTTTTGCCGGCGCGCGAAGGCATGTGGCAAAGACCGCAAGTATAGTTGTGGTGCAAATCCAGGCGATGCACGACGAAATGCCCTTCGCATTCGCTGCAAGCAGTGGTTTCCAGCATATTGCTGTCGAAAAAACGCACCAGCGTCCAGGCCCGCGTCAGCGACAACACCGGCTCGCCGTTACCGTCAAGCTCGGCCTGCTCCAGATACAGCTTATAGGCCTTGATGATGGCTTGAATACCCGAGATCTGCGCGTGCTCGCACAAATAGCGGTAAATGCCAATGAACAAGGACGAATGGATGTTCGGCTGCCAGGTAATGAACCAATCGGTGGAAAACGGCAACATGCCCTTGGGCGGGGATACGCCCTTGAGTTCCTTGTACAGCTTCAGCAGCCGTTCACGCGAGAGCGAGGTTTCGGATTCCAGCAGTTGCAGACGTGCGCCGAGTTTGATCAGCTCGATCGCCAGCTGGATTTCTTGTGCTTCTGTCACTACGCTCTTCTTGGTCATTTTGACGCCTCTTGACTAATTTATTTGCGTTGATCGGGTCTTAGGCGATTTCTTCAACCGCTTGACCAGCCATCAGGATGGCGGCATGAGAGTGCGCCAGGCTGCGATCCTTGTTGTAGTTAGTCAACATGCCAAGTATGGTGCCGTCGTCGAAACGGAAACGGGCCAACATCATGTTGGTGCCGGCAAGCTTCAGGATCTGAGCATTGTTCATGCCTTCGATCATGTCGGCGATGTCGTTGCTGATGCCCAAGCGGAAGATCGCGGTCGCCTTGTCGGCGCGGATCATTTGTTGAGCCAGCATCAGGTAACCCAAATTGGCGTCACGAATTTCTGCAATCATGTCGTTCGTATTCATGGTAAAGCTCCCATCCGGTGAATGCTGGCAACAATTTGTGCGGCCAGTGATTGCATTCTGGACGGCGATTCACAGACAGGGAATAAGAACGACTCTGTATTTTGCGTAAGAGACGCAGACGCGCCACCTGTAGGCGTTTGTCTTACAAACGTCAGGCAGCGTTAATCTCGGCAAATAGGAACCACGCCGAAAGTGGCTTGCAGCTTAGGTTTTCAGGCGGTTTGCTATTTCAGCAACAACCAAAAACTACCTCAGCAGCAATATTGGAATGAAGTATTTATTTCGCTTCGGTTCGTAAAAAATTTAAGATTTTGTTGCCACTTCACAACGAAAAACTTCACCGGATTTCGTTTATGTACTGATTACGACACGCTTTAGTAAAACTTTAGGGTTTTCGAAAAATATTTTTACAAGAACCCGTATCTAGGTCTGGTTACGACAAGCCAGCCAAGAACTTTAGGGTCTTTTGAAAATATTTTTAAAAATTTTCAAAACCCACCACTGCCTATCTAAATCCGGTTACGGCAGGCTTTCGGGAAACTTTAGGAATAAATCGAAAAATATTTAAAAATTTTTGATTTATTTTCAAATAGCTCAATTTTATTAATATTTTTACAATCAAAATGAGCAAATAGATATGAAAATGGCATCCTATTCGGCGTTGAATCGCCATATTCGGCCGCATTATTGAGAAATTCAGCCAAACACAAACACAAGAAGAGCTTTCAAAAATTGGAGAAACAGCAAGTTTTCAGCAATCAAACCTGCCAGGCGCCATTCCGATACACACATTGTTGGTCTAGATAGACGGCTTCCGTGACTGGAAAAATATCAATGTGATAACGAGCATCCTTACGCTTGATAGCTGGCTTGCTGTAAACGCCATGCTTGGCACCCAAGGACAGATGCACGCCGCACATGCGCTCGTAGGTCCCGACGTCGCTGACCATGCGGTCGCGCGTAAAGGCTCGATTCAAGCCGAATCCGAGTTCGCGCAGCCAGATTTCGCCTTCATCGGCGCGAATCTTGTCCAAAACCTGGTCGAAAGCTGGGGTCGAGTCGCGAACCTCGACCACCCTGCCCCTGCTTACCGTCAGGACGATGGGATGTTCAGGACGATTGACTGCAAATGCGGTATCGCCAAAGGCGAACACGCGCACGGCGCCATGCACGGCTTCCAGATCACGCGCCTCGGTAAACACTTCGCCGATCGGGAATTGACCGCCGACGTTATTCATTCCAGAGTAATCGCCAATGTTCAACTTGGCCGTTTCGAGTGGCGAAGCGAAAATCAACTGTTCGCCGCCGCTGTCCAGCCGCGCCTGTTGTGCGCCGTCGATGGCTTGTTTGAGCGCCCACCCCGTCCCGCGCAAGTATGCTGGGTCGTAAGCCAGCGCCTCGATGTAGTGGCCAGCCTGCGCGCCAGGCAGGCGCGCCAAGTGCACATGCTCCACCACCTTGAGGCCGCGCTTGAACAGTTCGACGCGCAGGCGGTAGGCATCCAGGCGGAATGCCGTCGATTGAATCAGAACAACCAGGTCAGAGGGCGCCAATGCGGCGAAAACATCGAGCACCTGTTGCGGCGCCACAGCGTCGAAGTCTATGAATTTGGCTTTCGGCAGGCAATGGCGATAGGCCGACGCCAACACGGCCGCCAAATCGCAACGCGTGTCGTAGACAACCACGGCCTCATGCCGGCCGTCGTATTCAATCGCGTGGCGAAGTATGTCGCCGACGTGCTTCCCGGCGGCTTCGACGGCTTCGCCCGGGATGGTTCCGGTGGTGCCGATAGACGTGGTCGCCGAAGTCATATATGGAACATGGGGATGAGCGGTGCGCAATGATCTGCCGACAACATCATGGTATCAAGACCGGCCGCACAGTTGACAGGCGCCGAAAAGAATAACGCCCGCTTGCGCGGGCGTTGAATTTCTGGCGGAGACGCAGGGATTCGAACCCTGGATTCAGGTTTAAGCCCAAATGCTTCCTTAGCAGGGAAGTGCCTTCGACCACTCGGCCACGTCTCCACACCTTCTCACAACCTCGGCCAGTGCCGAAAGTCGTGAAGCCACGCATAATAGCTTTTCCCGCGGCTTTGGTCAACTAGTGTAATGTTTAACGCCAATCGAAGCTGCATCAAGCCCGACGATCAGCCTCATGTCTGGTCTCTTTCAGGCTTTTTCCAGGTCAAATGCCTTGTGCAGCGCGCGCACGGCCAGTTCCATGTATTTTTCGTCGATCAACACCGAAATCTTGATTTCCGAAGTCGAGATCATCAGGATATTGATGCCCTCTTCGGACAGGGTGCGGAACATCTTGGAGGCGATGCCCACATGGCTGCGCATGCCTACGCCGACCACGGAGACTTTCGACACCTTGGCGTCACCGTTGATGCTCACGGCATTCAGGTTTTCCTTGGCGGTCTTGTTCAGCACGTCCATCGATTTGGCAAATTCGCCGCGCGGTACCGTGAACGTAAAGTCGGTTTTGCCATCCACCGACTGGTTCTGGATGATCATGTCGACTTCGACGTTGGCGTCGGCGACCGGACCGAGAATCTGGTAGGCGATCCCGGGTTTGTCGGGCACGCCGAGCACAGTGATCTTCGCCTCGTCGCGATTGAACGCGATGCCGGTGATTGCAGCTTGTTCCATATTGGTATCTTCCTCAAACGAAATCAGGGTGCCGGAAGCAGCTTCTTCTTCCAGCGGAATCATGGGGTCGGTCAGCGACGACAGCACGCGCGTCGGCATCCGGTAGTTGCCGGCAAACTCGACCGAGCGGATCTGCAGCACTTTCGAGCCGAGCGAAGCCATTTCCAGCATTTCTTCGAACGTCACGGTCTTGAGGCGGCGCGCTTCGGTCACCACGCGCGGGTCGGTTGTGTATACGCCGTCGACGTCGGTGTAGATCAGGCATTCCTGCGCCTTCATCGCCACGGCCACAGCCACGGCCGAAGTATCGGAACCGCCGCGGCCCAGCGTGGCGATATTGCCCTCGTCGTCCACTCCCTGGAAACCGGTGATGATCACGATTTTGCCTGCGTCGAGGTCGCGCCGCACCTTGGCGTCGTCGATCGACTGGATGCGCGCCTTGGTGTAGGCGGAATCGGTCTTGATGGCGACCTGCCAGCCGGCATAGGACACGGCGTCCTTACCCAGTGCATGCAACGCAATCGACAGCAAGGCGACCGAGACCTGTTCGCCTGTCGAAGCCAGCATATCGAGCTCGCGCGGGTCGGGGCGCGGCATGATCTCATTGGCCATGCCAAGCAGGCGGTTGGTTTCGCCCGACATAGCGGACGGCACCACAACGATTTGATACCCGGCATCATGCCACTTGGCGACACGCTTGGCGACATTCTTGATGCGCTCGATCGAGCCCATCGATGTGCCGCCGTACTTATGAACAAACAAGGCCATAAAAATATTGCGGAAAAAATGCAGTGAAAGATGATGCCCTGAAAGCGCTTTTGAAACTTTAGCAACAATAGAGCAAGGACAACCGTCAACTGTACATGTTGCACAGCAAAAAAACAAATAATATTTTGCCCATATGCTTATTCTGCAATGCAAATTGCCGAATAAGGCGCCTCGGTCACCTTAGCTTTAAGCCAGGTTCGATTCCCAGCGCAAGCGAACCCGCACGCCCTCTACGCTAAGGTGAGAGCTATCCGTGCCAAGGCCGGCTGCAAACAGAAGCTCGCCCTCACAACTGACCAAAGGCAGATGCGGCCGCTCCCAGGCCGGAATGCCATGCGTCTGGTAGTGATGCTTGAGATCGCGTGAAGGACGATTGGCAGCCAGCTTCAAGCGCTCGCCGCCCTGACGGCGGTGCAATACACATGGCCTGCCCCGCAGCCACACCGCCGACACGCCCTCTTCTGCGCCAAGCGCGACATCAAAATGCAGGCTGCCGCGATATGTCGGAAATTGTAAAACCGGTTCACCATTCCAGACAAAGGAATGCGGCGCCGGACCCTCTTCGCCATCAAGGCGCGGCGTCAGATAGGCCGCGCCGCGATGACGGCGCACCACGCAATCGGCGTGCGTCACGCAAATCTGCGCATCTTCCTTCGCTCCAAGGATTTGGTTGCGCATTTCATCGAGCCATGCAGTAGATGGCATGCGCATGCCGCGCTGCGCAAACCAATAGCGCAGCAAATTATTGGCGCGATCGGTCGCCAGCGTGGCCAGCACCGCCACATCGATTCCGTTTCCTGCGCGGCAAAGCTCGAAATCCTGCGCCGCCGTCATCGTCAACACTTGCTGCGCTGCCTGCGCATGCTGGGCGGAACGGGCGATGCGGTGCTGGAACCCGGGGAAAGCGGCTTCCAGCTCGGGCATCACGCGATGGCGCAATGCGTTGCGGACGAAGCGGTGGTCGCGATTCGATTCGTCCTCTATCCAGGAGAGGCCGTAGGCCGCTGCCGCTTCCTCCAATTTGCTGCGCGCCACTTCCAGCAAGGGGCGGCCGATGACGGCGTCGGAGCCCAGCATGTCCGGCGCGCGGTTGGCGCTCTCCATACCGGCCAAGCCGGCCACACCCGAGCCGCGCAGCAGTTGCAACAGCACCGTCTCGGCCTGATCGTCCTGGTGGTGCGCGGTCAGCAGCAAGGGTACGCCATGTGTTTGGCACAGCTCGCCCAAAGCGGCGTAACGCGCCAGGCGCGCCGCCTCTTCGATGCCGCCGCCCTGGCCCAGCGTCACGCGCCGGCTGTCGAAAGCGACGCCAAGCGCCGCACATGTGGCGTTGCAGTGCTGCAGCCAACTGTCAGCGTTTGGGCTCAAACCATGGTGGATATGAAAGGCGTACAGAGAAATGCCTGCCTGGCGCGCATAGCTCTGCGCGAGTTGCAGCAATACGCTGGAATCGAGGCCGCCGCTATAGGCCACGGCGAAGCAAGGCGGATGCACCAAGCCGGCAAGTGCGCAAATTTCCGCGAAACGGCGTTCAAAGTCATTTTGCAGCTTGGCGATGCGGTGGTCGCTCATGAGGCTATCCGCATAGGGCTTAGTATTCTACTGGGACCGGGTCGAGACTGCGCCACAAGTACCAGGTGGCGACCGTGCGCCACGGCTCCCAATTGGCAGCCACCTCGCGCGCGTCACTGCGCGACACCGGTTCGCCGGAGAAATAATTGACGCTGATGCCTTTGAGCAGGCCGAGATCGTCAAGCGGCAAAATGTTCGGGCGGCGCAGATTGAAGATCAGGAACATTTCGGCGGTCCAGCGGCCAATGCCGCGGATTTGCACCAGTTCGGCAATCACGTCTTCGTCGTCCATCTCGCTCCATTGCTCGACATGAAGACGCTTGGCCTTGAAATGTTCAGCAAGATCGAGAATGTATTCCGCCTTGCGTTTCGACATGCCGCAGCTTGCCAATTCCTCGCCGGCCTTGATGACTTGAAGCGGCGTGCATTTCGGACACATTTCGAGAAAGCGTTCCCATACCGACTGTGCCGCCTTGACCGAAATCTGCTGACCGACCACGGAGCGCGCCAGAGTGGTAAAAGGGTCGCCACGGCCGATCAGGTGCAGATCGCCAAACTGCGGAATCAGCTTGCGCAGGATACGGTCGCGCTTCATCAGCTCGGCCTTGGCGTCTTCCCAGTATTCGGGAAGGCTGTTCTCAGGTTGAATGATCTTCGCCATTTAGTTTTCGCTCAGTTTCCGCACGCTCGCGGTTCAGTTCATGCCCTGCGCCACTCGGTCGAGCCATCCGGCTTGTCTTCGAGTACGACACCTTGCGCCGTCAATTCGTTGCGGATGCGGTCGGCTTCGGCAAAATTCCTTGCTTTTTTGGCCGCCTTGCGCGCTTCGATGCGTTCCACAATCTCGGTTTCGCCCAGCGCGCCCTCTTGTACCGGTGCCGCTTGCAGGAATTGCTGTGGCGCACGCTGCAGCAAGCCGAGTATGCCGGCCAACTCCTTCAACTGGCGCGCCAGCGCCGGTGATTTGGTTTTATTGACTTCGTTGGCCAAATCGAACAAGGCCGCTACGGCCAACGGCGTATTGAAGTCGTCATTCATCGCTTCGGTGAGCCGTACTGCGAAGGCATCGCCGCGGTCCAGCGGCAAGGCGTCCGGCGTCACGTCCTTCAGCGCTGTATACAGACGCGTGAGCGCCTGGCGTGCGTCATCGAGATGGGCGTCGGAATAATTGAGCGGACTGCGGTAGTGTGCGCGCAGGATGAAGAAGCGTACTACCTCGGCATCGTAGCGCTTGAGCACGTCGCGTATGGTGAAGAAGTTGCCGAGCGACTTCGACATCTTTTCATTGTCCACGCGCACGAAGCCGTTATGCATCCAGTAGTTGACGAAGGGGTGGCGCAATGCGCCCTCGGACTGGGCGATTTCGTTTTCGTGATGCGGGAATTGCAGGTCGGCACCACCGCCATGGATATCGAAGTGCTCGCCGAGCAGCGCGCACGACATGGCGGAGCACTCGATATGCCAACCAGGGCGGCCGCTGCCCCACTTGGAAGCCCATTTGACTTCTTCCGGCTCGCTTTCCTTGGAAGCCTTCCAGAGAACGAAATCGAGCGGGTCACGCTTGCCGGTGTTGACGTCGACACGCTCGCCGGCGCGCAAGTCGTCGAGCGACTTGCCGGACAATTTGCCGTAGCCGGGGAAGTCGCGTACGGAAAAATTGACGTCGCCGTCTTCGGCCTTGTACGCTAGGCCGTTCTGCTCGAGCTTCTCGATCAGGCCCAGCATCTGTGGCACATATTCAGTAGCATGCGGCTCGTGCGTCGGCTCTAGAATACCGAGCGCACCCATATCTTCATCCATATAACCGATAAAGCGGCTGGTCAGCTGGGAGATCGTTTCGCCGTTCTCGACGGCGCGCTTGATGATTTTGTCCTCGATATCCGTGATATTGCGCACGTAGGTAACTTGGTAGCCGGAAGCCATCAGCCAACGGTAAACCAGATCGAATACCGTCATCATGCGTGCATGACCAATGTGGCAATAGTCGTAGACCGTTATTCCGCACACGTACATGCGCACACGGCCTGGCTCGATTGGGGAAAAGACCTGCTTATCACGCGCAAGCGTGTTGTAGATTTTGAGAACGCTCATCGACGTTTTGTGAGGGTTCGGCCGCAGCTTCTTGCGCCGGATGCTGCCGCACCGCGCCCCGCTGAAAAATTCGCCGAAAAGTCCGTGCTTGTTTTTGATAAAATGCAGCCGTAAGAGCGGCAGTATAGCATTTGTATCGCATTTAAAAACCGGACAATTTCACTATCTCCAGCAGTCGCTACAAGGTCCCGGTTTGACAATATTGAAGTCTTGATCCTGGACGACTTCGTCCAAGTTTTCCCATGCCAAAACCGAATCCAGTCACATTTCGCTTCCTCCAAGCCTGCGTGGCGGCATGCATCATGCTGACTTCTTTCGCAGGCGCACAAACGACCGAACCGTCCGCGCCCCCCGCTTCGGAAGCAGCGCCGCCTGCAACCGCTCCGGCCACCACGGACACTGCTACCGCCGAACCGGTACCGGAAGTACATGGACCCAAGGTCATGCTCAAGACCAATATGGGCAATATCGTGTTGCAGCTTAATGCCGACAAAGCCCCGAAAACATCCGCCAATTTCGTCAAATACGTCAAGGAAGGTTTTTATAACGGCACGATCTTCCATCGCGTCGTCAGCGATTTCATGATCCAGGGCGGCGGCTACGACAAACAGCTGCATGGCAAGCCTACCCATCCGCCCATCCGCAGCGAAGCATCAAACGGGCTGCAGAACGAAACCTATAGCGTCGCCATGGCGCGTGAAGACAACCAGCCGAATTCCGCCACTTCGCAATTTTTCATCAATGTTGCCGACAATTACCCGCTCGACTATCCGAATGGCGACGGATGGGGATATTGCGTGTTCGGCAAGGTCGTCGAAGGCATGGACGTTGTAGAACGCATCAAGAAGGTCAAAACAGAAATCAGCGGCCAATTCGAGGCCGCCCCGATCAAGCCGGTATTCATCGTATCGGCTGCGATAATTAAGTAAACTGAGTTAAGTAAACTAAGTCACAACGCAAGCTTCCTCCCCATTTCAATTCACCAACAAGGACTATCATGGCTGTACTGCTCACCACCAATCACGGCAACATTACCATCGAACTCGACGCCGAGAAGGCGCCGAAGACGGTTGAAAACTTCCTGGCCTACGTCAACGCCGGCCATTACAACGGCACCATCTTCCATCGCGTGATCAAGGACTTCATGATCCAGGGCGGCGGCTTCGAACCCGGCATGAAGCAAAAAGACACCAACGCACCGATCGAAAACGAAGCCAAGAACGGCTTGAAGAACGACAAGTACACCCTGGCCATGGCCCGCACCTCGGCACCCCACTCGGCTTCGGCGCAATTCTTCATCAACGTCAAGAACAACAGCTTCCTCGACTATCCCGGCCAGGATGGCTGGGGCTACTGCGTTTTCGGCAAAGTGACCGAAGGCACGGACGTGGTCGACAAGATCAAAGGTGTCGCCACCACGCGCGCCGGCATGCATGCCGACGTCCCGGCGGAAGACGTGATCATCGAAAAAGCTGAAGTGATCTAAACAGTAGCGATTCTTCATGGAAGCAACGCAGACGGCGCAACCAGCAACGGTTGCGCTTTTTATTTCCGACCTGCACCTGCAGGCGGCCATGCCGCGCACCGCCGCAGCCTTCTTCAACTTCCTGCGGCGGCAGGCCATGCACGCCCGGCAGCTTTACCTGCTCGGTGACATTTTCGAATACTGGGCCGGCGACGACGATTGCGACGACGCCTTCAACCGCAGTGTGATCGACGCCTTGCGTGCCGTGGCCGATAGCGGGGTAGAACTGTTTTGGGTAGCGGGCAACCGCGACTTCCTGGTCAGCTCTGCCTTTGCCGCGGCAGCCGGATTGCGCCTGCTGGACGACCCGCACGTCATCGACATCGCCGGGCGGCGCATCGTGCTGACCCATGGCGATGCGCTGTGCACCGATGACACTGCCTACATGGCCTTCCGTGCGCAGGTACGCGACCCGGCATGGCAAAGCGCCTTCCTGGCCCGCCCGCTGGCCGAGCGCAAGGCCATCATCGCCGGCTTGCGGCAAGGCAGCCGCGATGCGCAGCGCGAAAAGGCCGAATACATCATGGACGTCAATGCCGATGCCGTCGAAGCATTGTACCGAGCCACCGACACCATACTGATGATCCACGGCCATACGCATCGGCCGGCGCACCATGTAGTGGCGCGCGCCGGGGTCGACTACGAACGCTATGTCTTGCCGGATTGGGATTGTGAAACAGAGGGTACGCACCGCGGCGGTTGGCTGGCCGTGAACAGCGATGGTAGCATCTGCCGCCATCGGGCCGACGGCACCGTCATCAAGTAACTATTCAACCAGCTTGTTCAACTGCTCGGAATCGATCTTCTCGACCTCGGGCAGGTTATCGCAGCACACGCCCGCCTGCTTGAGGATAGTCACGATCTGCGTGATCTGCTGCTCCTGCGCAGCCACATGGTTGACCAATCCATGAATCGCGGTTGACATGGGATCGTCGCCGTTCGGCGTGACGCCGTAGGCGGCGAACATGCGCGCCGCTGCGGCTTCCGCTGCGCTCTTCTCATGGCGCACGATGTGCGCCGGATTGCCGACCGCCGTCGCGCCGGCCGGGACCGGCTTGACCACCACGGCATTGGAACCGATCTTGGCGCCCTCGCCGACCGTGAACCCGCCCAAGACCTTGGCGCCGGCTCCGACAATGACACCGCGCTCAAGCGTCGGATGGCGCTTGGCGCCTTTGCTCAATGAGGTGCCGCCCAAGGTGACGCCCTGGTAAATCGTGCACTCGTCGCCGACTTCGGCGGTCTCGCCGATCACCACGCCGAAGCCGTGGTCGATAAAGACGCGCCGGCCTATAGTGGCGCCCGGGTGGATTTCGATGGCCGTGAACAGGCGCGCTACCTGCGAGATGAAACGTCCCAACCACTTCAGGCCGTTCAACCAACACCAGTGCGCCAACCTATGCCAGGTGATGGCATGCAGTCCGGGATAGCAGGTAAGCACTTCCCAGGCCGAGCGCGCCGCCGGGTCGCGCTCCATGATATTGGCGATGTCTTCGCGCAGTCTGCTGAACATGAATGAGGTTAACTGAATTACTTGGACTTGCCGGCCAGGCGCTGACGGCGCGCCTCATACAAGCATACGCCGGAAGCCACCGACACGTTGAGGCTCTCGACCGCGCCATACATCGGGATATGGACCAGGAAATCACAGGTTTCGCGCGTCAGGCGGCGCATGCCCTCGCCTTCCGAACCCATGACGATGGCGGTGCCGCCGGTATAGTCTCCGTCGTACAGACCTTTTTCGGCGTCGTCGCTGGTGCCGGTCAGATAAATGTCACGTTCCTTGAGTTCGCGCAGCGTGCGCGCCAGATTGGTCACGGTGATGTAGGGAACGGTTTCGGCCGCACCGCTGGCAACCTTGGCAACGGTGGCGTTCAAACCGACCGCTCTGTCCTTTGGTGCAATCACCGCGTGCGCACCGGCGCCGTCAGCCACGCGCAGGCAGGCGCCGAGATTGTGCGGATCGGTGATGCCGTCGAGCACCAGCAACAGCGGCGGGCCTTCGATGGCGTCGAGCAATTCATCGAGATTGCGCGCCAGCGACAGCTCGCCGGCAACCGCAATCACGCCTTGATGGCGGCGCGTGCCGGCCATGTTGCCCAGACGTCCGTCATCGACCGGGATGATGCGCACGTTGGCTGCCTTGGCGGTACGGATCAATTCGTGCATGCGGCGGTCTTCGCGGCCGGCATCGACGTAAATCGCTTCCACCGACGAGGCTTCGTGGCGCAGACGCGAGGTGACGGCGTGAAAGCCGAATACGAGCTTGTTGTTTTTCATGGATATTTCTTTGATGCTTCTCTACTGTTGCTAGCGTTTCTTCTTTACGGCTTTGCCATAGGCACGCGCGGCGCGGGACGAGCGTGAAGCATTACGTGCCGTGCCCGACTTCTCGGCCGTCACCTTCGGCGCCTTGGCGCGCTTGGCGGTAGCCGCCTTGGTTTCCCGGACAGGCTTGGCCGCTT
>JAFANH010000050.1 GCA_019232795.1 Burkholderiaceae bacterium | reverse complement strand
CAATCTTCGCATTATAAAATAGAAGGCTGCAGAACTCAGTAATTGAGGACTTGACCATGGTTTTGCAAGCCTATTGTCATTTTTTCTGAGCCCTTAGCCCCTAGCCCTTAACCACCAACTTGCCCGACTTCCCTATGTACAAAATCGTATTGATGCGCCATGGCGAATCCACCTGGAACCTCGACAACCGATTCACCGGCTGGACCGACATCGACCTCACCGAAAAGGGTGTTGCTGAGGCGCAGACGGCGGGCAAGCTGTTGAAGGAAGCCGGTTTTACCTTCGACGTGGCCTATACCTCGGTGCTCAAGCGCGCGATCCGCACGCTGTGGGGGACATTGGACGAAATGGATTTGATGTGGATCCCGGTGGTGCATAGCTGGCGCTTGAATGAGCGCCACTATGGCGCCTTGCAGGGCCTGAACAAGGCCGAAACGGCCAAGCAATACGGCGACGAACAAGTGCTGGTCTGGCGCCGCAGCTATGACGTACCGCCCAGCCCGCTCGATCCCGCCGACGCCCGTGCTTCGTTCGGCGACCCGCGCTACGCCAAGCTCAAGCGCGAGGAAATCCCGTTGACCGAGTGCTTGAAGGACACCGTGGCGCGCGTGATGCCGGTCTGGCACGAATCGATTGCGCCGGCTATCCGTGCCGGCAAACGTATTCTGATTTCGGCGCACGGCAACAGTTTGCGCGCCCTGATCAAGTACCTGGACGGCATCAGCGACAGCGACATCGTCGGCCTGAATATTCCGAATGGCCAGCCGCTGGTGTATGAACTCGATGCCGACTTGAAGCCGATCAAGAGCTATTACCTGGGCGATACCGCTGCCATCGAAGCCGCCCTGAAAGCCGTGGCCAGCCAAGGCAAGGCCAAGTAAAAGAGACGGCAAGACCCTTGCATAGCATACTGTTGCCGCTTCGACTTTCTCCTGCGCTGGCCGGCTTGGCGCTGCTGCTGCCGGCCCTGCTGATTTCGCAGCCGGCTGCCGCCGCCAAGGTCAGCGAACGCGCCAAGCAAAAAAAGCAGGTGGAAGCGCAGCGCGCCGAATTGCAGCAAAAGCTGACGGCGCTCAAGCGTGAGATCGAACATACCGAAACCGCCAAGGGCCAGGCTGCCGATGCGCTGGCCGAGTCGGAAAGTGCGATCTCCAATGCCGACCGCGAACTGCATGACTTGCAGCTGGAACAGCAGCAGGAAACGGCCAAGCTCGATGAACTAACCCACCAGCAAGAGAATCTGGCGAAAGCGATCGATGGCCAGCAGCGGCAACTTACCCATATCCTGCGCCGGCAATACGAAACCGGCAACGAGGACCGCATCAAGCTGCTGCTTTCGGGAGACGACCCCAACCGCATCAATCGCGAGCTGCAAATGCTGGGCTATGTGTCACAGGCGCAGGCCAAGCTGATCACCAGCTTGCGCACCAATCTGCAGGCGGTCGAAGTCAACAAGGTCGATACTCAGGATGCCAAGGACGAACTCGACGAGATCGAACAAGAGCAAAAGCAGCAAAGAGCCGTACTCGAACGCCAAAAAGCGCAGCACGCCGCCTTGCTTGCCAAATTGTCCAGCAAGCTGGCCAGCCAGCGTAAGGAAGCCGGCACCGTGGAGCAGAACGAGCAGCGTCTTGGCAGCCTGGTCGACAAGTTGGCGAAATTAATCGAAGAGCAACAAAAGGCCGAGGCTGCGGCGGCCGAGAAGCGTCATCGCGAAGAATTGGAGCGCGCCAGGGCCGTGGCCGCAGCCAAGGCAACTGCAGCCAGGGAAACCGCTGTCAAACCCGGTCAAAATGGTGACAACTCCAACCAAAACGCGGCTTCGTCATACGGAAAGGTCGAGTTAACGCCGCTCGCCAAGGCAGAAGAAGGCGTCTATCCGCGTGACTTCGAGGCCTTGCGCGGGCAATTGCGGTTGCCCTTGCGCGGCGAACTGGTGGCGAAATTCGGCAGCAAGCATGGCGACGGTCCGACCTGGAAAGGTTTGTTCATACAGGCTCCCGAGGGAACGGAGGTCAAGGCCGTGGCTGCCGGGCGCGTGGTGTTTGCCGAATATCTGCGCGGTTTCGGCAACCTGCTCATTATCGACCATGGCAACCAGTACATGACGATTTACGGCAACAATCAGACCGTGCTGAAACATGCGGGCGATGCCGTCAAAACCGGCGAAGTGATTGCCGAGGCCGGCAGCAGCGGCGGCATCGAACAATCCGGTTTATACTTTGAAATGAGGCATCAGGGACGGGCGTTTGACCCACTGACCTGGGTTGCCGTCAAGTGAGTAAGAGGACCTTTCAAAATGAACATGGCGTTGTTGCTAGGCCTTGCCGTACAGTCGTACTGTCTGCGGCATAGCGCCTAGCCCTGCTCATTTTGAAACATCCTCTAGTAGGCCAGTGAGCGGCGGGCAGGAACATGGGCATCAAACTTAAAAATATCGGGCTGATCGGCCTGGGCATGATTGCCGGCGTGGCCGGTTCCCTGCAGTTCGATGCGCTGGCTCAGCGCAGCGTGTCGCCGCTGCCGATCGAAGAGTTGCGCAAGCTGACCGACGTGTTCGGCTTGATCAAATCCGACTATGTTGAAAACGTCGAAGACAAGAAATTGCTCGACGATGCGATTTCGGGCATGGTTGCCTCGCTCGATCCCCATTCTGCCTACCTCGACAAGGATGCCTTCAAGGAACTTAACGAGACCATCGAAGGCAAGTTTGTCGGACTCGGCATCGAGGTCGGCATGGAAGACGGCTATGTACGCGTCATTTCGCCTATTGAAGGTTCGCCGGCCGACCATGCCGGCATCAAGGCGGGTGACCTGATTACCGATCTGGACGGCAAGCCGGTGCGCGGCCTGACGCTCGAAGATGCCGTCAAGAAAATGCGTGGCGAGGTCGACACCAAGATACTCTTGACCATCGAGCGCAAGGGCGAGCCTGCGCCGCTGTTGATCCCCATCGTGCGCAAGGAAATCGTCACCGTCAGCGTCAAGTCCAAGGTGATTGAACCTGGCTATGCGTGGCTGCGCGTGTCGCAATTCCAGGAGCCGACCGTCTCCGACCTGGCGAAGAAGATCAATGCGATCTATGCGCAGGAACCGAAGCTCAAGGGCTTGGTGCTCGATCTGCGCAACGATCCGGGCGGCGTATTGCCCGGGGCAATCGGGGTGTCGGCTGCCTTCCTGCCGAAAGACGTGGTGGTCGTGTCCACCAAGGGCCAGATTCCGGGGTCGAATGAAACCTATTACGCCAGCGAGGCATACAGCGCGCGTCCGGCGGGCGAGCAATTGGCGAAACTGCCCGGCGCCGTGAAAGATGTTCCCATGGTGGTGCTGGTCAATTCCGGATCGGCCTCAGCTTCCGAAATCGTGGCCGGCGCGCTGCAAGACTATAAGCGTGCGGTCATCATGGGCACCAAGACTTTTGGCAAGGGCTCGGTGCAGACCATTCATCGTCTGCCCGACGAGACGGCGCTCAAGCTGACCACGGCGCGTTACTACACGCCCAAGGACCGCTCGATTCAGGCCAAAGGCATCGAACCCGATATCGTGGTCGACGAATATGCCGACGGCGATGGCTTGGGCGGCTACCGTCTGCGCGAGTCGGACCTGCAGAAACACTTGATCAACGACAAGGATCAAAATGCCGAAACGGCCGATCGGCCCAAGCTGAGTGAAATGGAAGAAGAGATGCGGATCGCGGCGCAAGAGAAGAAGCGCAAGCCGATCGAATACGGCAGCAAGGACGACTTCCAGCTGATTCAGGCCTTGAATCACCTGAAAGGCAAACCGGTGCAGGCCGCCGTGGAGCCCGAGCCGAAGAAACAGGCGGCAGCAGAGTCGGCGGGCGAGCCTGTGCAGAAGTAAACGCAGGCGACACAGAGATGACGAGGCCGCAGCAATGCGGCCTTTTTAATAGGCGCGTACTCCATGAATGACAACCAATTGCTGCGCTATTCGCGTCATATCCTGCTCGACGAAATCGGTATCGAGGGTCAGCAAAGACTATTGGCGGCGCATGCCTTGATTGTCGGTGCCGGTGGACTCGGTTCGCCGGCGGCGCTTTACCTGGCTTCGGCCGGTGTCGGGAAGATCACGCTGGCCGACCATGACACGGTCGACCTGACCAATCTGCAGCGCCAGATCATGCATGACAGCGCACGCGTGGGTAAAGCCAAGGTGGAGTCGGGCAAGACCGCCATGCGAGCCATTAATCCTGAGATTGAAGTGATCGCGCTGCAGGAGCGTTTGCAGGGCGAGCGCCTGAATGCATGTATCGGGTCGGCCGATATCGTGCTCGATTGCAGCGACAATTTCGCCACGCGCCATGCG
>JAFANH010000025.1 GCA_019232795.1 Burkholderiaceae bacterium | reverse complement strand
TGTCCGAAGTGGCGCGCGTGCGCGACGGCTTTTCACCGCAAACCAATATCGTGCGTCAGAACGGCCACCGCGGCGTGCTGCTGTCGGTCCTGAAAAACGGCGGCGCTTCCACGCTCGACATCGTCAACAACCTGCGCGCAATTCTGCCCACCGCCATGCAATCGTTGCCGGCGGACCTGAAAATCGTGCCCTTGTTCGACCAGTCGCTATTCGTCAAGGCGGCCATCAGCGGCGTGATCCGCGAAGCCTTGATCGCGGCCTGCCTGACCGCAGCCATGATCCTGCTGTTTCTCGGCAACTGGCGCAGCACCTGCATCATCGCGGTTTCGATCCCGCTGTCCATCCTGACCTCGATCATCATCCTGTATGCGCTCGGCGAGACCATCAACATCATGACCCTGGGCGGCCTGGCGCTGGCGGTCGGCATCCTGGTGGATGACGCCACCGTGACCATCGAGAACATCGAGCGCCACCTGCATTTGGGGCTGGACCTGCACCAGGCGATTCTCGAAGGCGCAGGCGAAATCGCGGTACCGGCGCTGGTGTCGACGCTGTGCATCTGTATCGTGTTCGTGCCCATGTTCTTCCTCACCGGTGTGGCGCGCTACCTGTTCGTGCCGCTGGCCGAAGCCGTGGTATTCGCGATGCTGGCTTCCTATGTGCTGTCGCGTACCCTGGTGCCGACCATGGTGATGCTGATGATGGACCGCGCCCACAACGCCGAAGCCAAGCCCAGCCTGCTGCAGCGCGTCTACCGCAGTTTCGATGCAGCTTTCGAGAAATTCCGCGGCGGCTACATCCTGATTCTGTCCACGCTGCTGACGCACCGCAAGGCGTTCGGCAGCGCCTTCCTGGCGTTCTGCGTGCTGTCCTGCGGCCTGGTGTTCGGACTCGGACGCGACTTTTTCCCCAACGTCGATTCCGGCCAGATCCGCCTGCACATGCGCGCGCCGACCGGTACCCGCATCGAGGAAACCGCGCGCCTGGCAGACGAGGTCGACCATGCCATCCGCGATATCGTGCCGGCCAAGGATCTCGACACCTTGCTCGACAATCTCGGCGTGCCTTACAGTTCGATCAATTTGTCCTACAGCAATGCCGGTACCATAGGCACGCTCGACGGCGAAATCCTAATCTCGCTCAAGGAAGGCCATAGGCCCAGTGGCGAGTACGTCGACCAGTTGCGCCGCGAACTGCCGCGCCGCTTCCCCGGCATGGAATTCTTTTTCCAGCCGGCCGACATCGTCACGCAAATCCTGAACTTCGGCTTGCCGGCGGCGATCGACATCCAGATTGCCGGCAACGACTTGCAATCCAATTACCGCTTCGCCAGCGACTTGATGAAGGAGGTCAAGCAGGTGCCGGGCACGGTCGACGTACACATCCATCAAAAACTGGACCAGCCTACGCTGGCCTTGAACATGGACCGCACGCAGATCAAGCAACTGGGCTTGAATCCCTCCGACGTAGCGCAAAACCTGCTGCTGTCTTTGTCGGGCAGCGGCCAGGTTTCGCCGGGCTTCTGGCTCAACCCTACCAACGGCGTGGTGTATAACGTCGCGGTGCAAACGCCGCAGTACCAGATCAAGGACCTCGACGCGCTGTTGCGTACGCCTGTCGCTGCCGGCGTTCCGGCCAACGCCGCGGGCGCGGCCGGGCCGGCGCCCGTCCCGCAATTGCTGAGCAACGTGGTGCAGGTGCAGCCGGCGCATCAATTGGCCGATGTCTCGCATTACAACATCACGCCGGTGATCGACCTCTACGTCAGCGTCGAGGGGCGCGACCTCGGCAGCGTTGCCACCGAGGTGCGCAAGCTGGTGGCCGACACCGAAGCCAAGCTGCCGCGCGGCACCCACATCGTGTTGCGCGGCCAGGTGGAAACCATGAAGTCGTCCTTCATCGGCCTCGGCCTCGGCCTGCTGATGGCAATCGTGCTGGTCTACCTGCTGATTGTGGTCAATTTCCAGTCCTGGGTCGACCCCTTCATCATCATCACCGCCCTGCCCGCCGCGTTGGCCGGCATCGCCTGGATGCTGTTCCTGACCGGCACCACGCTGTCCGTGCCGGCCCTGACCGGCGCCATCATGACCATGGGCGTGGCCACGGCCAACAGTATCCTAATGGTGTCGTTTGCGCGCCAGCGCATGCAGGAAGGCTTGCCGCCGCTGTCGGCTGCGCTGGAAGCGGGCGCCACGCGTATCCGCCCGGTATTGATGACGGCTGCCGCCATGATCATAGGCATGATCCCGATGGCGATCGGCATGGGCGAAGGCGCCGAGCAGAATGCGCCGCTGGGCCGCGCCGTGATCGGCGGCCTGCTGTTCGCCACGGTTTCCACCTTGTTCTTTGTCCCCATTGTTTTTGCCGGCATCCACCGCTATCTCGAGCACCGCAGGCAAGCGCGTGCCGAGAAGCAGTTGCCGCCAAACCTGCCAGCTGTTGAAGGAACCTGAAATGTCTGATAAACGTCACGCCGCTCTCGGCATCCACGGTCTCGACCCGCATGGAACGCCGCATCACGCGCACCGCGGCCCTATCCTGAAACGCGCCAAGCTGGCCAGCGCCGGCATCCTGGCGGTATTGGTGCTCGGTGCCGCGGGCACGGTCGCGCTGCGCGTCAGCAAGGCGCATGCGCTGGCCGAAGCGACGGCTGAGCAGGGCCACCTGTATGTCACCACCACCAATGCCAAGAGCGTCGCCAACAACGATGCGCTGACGCTGCCCGGCACGCTGCAAGGCTTCATCGAATCGCCGATCTATGCGCGCTCCAGCGGCTACGTGCTGCACTGGAACAAGGATATCGGCAGCCACGTCGCCAAGGGTGAAGTGCTGGCCGAGATCGACACGCCCGAAGTCGACCAGCAATTGTCGCAGGCGGTCGCCGCCCAGCAGCAAGCTGCTTCCAGCCTGGAGCTGGCCAAGACCTCCGCGGCGCGCTGGGAAGCGCTGCGCAAGAAGGATGCGGTCACGCAGCAGGAACTGGAAGAGCGCACCAGCGCCTATACCCAGGCGCAAGCCAACCTGGCCGCAGCCGACGCCAACGTGCGCCGCCTGCAAAAGCTGGAAGGCTTCAAGAAAGTGGTGGCGCCGTTCGCCGGTGTGGTCACGCATCGCAATGTCGACGTCGGCGACTTGATCGACGCCGGCAACGGCGGCGCCGGCCGTGCGCTGTTCACCTTGGCCCAGGTCGACCCGCTGCGCATCTATGTCTACGTGCCGCAAGCCTATGCGCAGCGCATCAAGGCCGGCGACTCGGTCACGGTAACGCAGGCAGAACTGGCAGGCCAGCGCTTCAAGGGCACGGTGGCGCGCACCGCCGGCGCCATCGACCTGGCTACGCGCACCTTGCAGATCGAAATCAATCTGCCTAACCGCGACGGCAAGCTGCTGGCCGGCGCCTACGTGCAAGTGGCGCTGCCGGTCAGCGGCGCCTCCAATGCGCTGACCGTACCGTCCAACGTGATCCTGTTCCGTCCGGAAGGCGCGCGCATTGCCGTGGTGGACGACAGTGGGCACATCAAGCTGCATCCGGTCATGATAGGCCATGATCTGGGCAATGCGCTGGAAATCCTGGACGGCATTACTGCCAGCGACAAGCTGGTGCTGAACCCAGCCGATTCGCTGGCCGACAATGACGTGGTCATCGTCACGCAGCCCAAGCAAGCCGACGGCGCCGCGGCGCAGAAGGCCCATCCATGATGCGCAAGGCCATCAATCCGGCGGTGCTGACGGCGCTGGGCGCGGCCCTGGCCGCTGTGTTGACTGGTTGCGCGGTCGGCCCCGACTACAAGAAGCCGGAAGCGACCACCGCGCCGCTGCCGGCCAATTGGCAATCTGCCGACTTCCATGCCGCCGAGCCGAACGATGCCGCGCTCAAGGGCAACTGGTGGGAGATGTACCACGACGCCGAGCTGAACCGGCTGGCCGACCTGACGCTGGCGCAAAACCAGAGCCTGCGCGCCGCCGCCGCCCACCTGGAGCAGGCACGTGCGCAAGTGACCATAGGCACCGCTGCCCTGCTGCCGCAAGCCAACCTGCAAGCCGGCGCCGCGCGCCAAAAGATATCGGCCGACCGTCCGCTCGGCGCTTATGGCGTGCCTAACCAGTCTACCGTGCAGAGCAATTTCCAGCTCGGTTTCGCCGTCAATTACGAGGCCGACCTGTTCGGCGGCGTGCGCCGCAGCGCCGAAAGCGCACGCGCAACCGGCCAGCAAGCCGTTGCCGATTTCGAGAATGCGCGCCTGGTGCTGATGGCGGAGTTGGCCGCCGATTATTTCAACTTGCGCGCGCTCGATGCCGAAATCGACGTGGTGCGCCAGGGCCTGGTCTTGCAGGAAAAAGCACTGGCCTTCATCTCCGCGCGGCATGAGCTGGGCCTGGCTTCCGGTCTCGACCTCGCCCAGCAACAGGCTTTGCTCGATGCCAACCATACCCAGCTTGAACTGTTGAACAACCAGCGAGCGCAATTCGAACATGCGCTGGCCACCATGACCGGCACGCCGGCGCCGCAATTCAAGCTGGCGCCCGACGTCAGCATGGCCACGCCGCCCGCCATTCCGGTCGGCTTGCCGGCCGACCTGTTGCAGCGCCGCCCCGACGTGGCTTCGGCCGAACGCGCCGTGGCCGCGGCCAACGCCAACATCGGCGTGGCCAAGTCGGCCTGGTTTCCGACCATCATGCTGCAGCCGACTTACGGCTGGGACAGCAACCGGATGAGCACGCTGCTCAGCGCACCGAGCGTGCTGTGGTCGCTTGGCGCGTCGGCGACGCAAACGCTGTTCGACGCCGGCAAGACCGGCGCCGGCGTCAAAATCGCCGAAGCGGGGTATACGGCTTCGGTGGCGAATTACCGCCAAAGCGTGCTGGTGGCGATGCAGGAAGTGGAAGACGGCATTTCCGGCCTTGGCCTGCTGGGCCGCGCCGGCAACATGGCCGAAGCCAGCGTGCGCAGCGCGCAGCGCGTGCTCGACCTGGCCAACGACCGCTATACCGGCGGGCTCGACACCTACCTGGACGTGATCACTGCCCAGCAAGCCCTGCTGGCCAACCAGCGCCAGGCTGTGCAGATCCACGGGCAGCAGATGACGACTTCGGTGTTCCTGATCAAGGCATTGGGTGGCGGCTGGTCGGGGGATGTGGTGCAGGCGGCGAAGTAACGAGTCGTTCTATACGTTGTACCTCATCGACCGAGCGCATTTTCGCCTTATTAAATCGAACATCATCCGTCGCCCCCGCGTAGGCGGGGGCCCAGGTTGAAGTTGGCTTAGGCAAAAAATCAAAAGCTACCTGGACCCCCGCCTGCGCGGGGGCGACGGAGAGTTGAAAATCGGCTAAAGTGTGAGCTATTGCATTGTCGCAAATGCACATAGCCATTGCTTAGTCCAATGCCTCAGTAGAATGCATTACGCCCTCAACCCGCGCACCTTCCTTTTCAGCCATTACTTCTACACCGGCCTGCGCATTGCGGTCGGCGTTATCGGTCTCACCCTGCTGGCCCTGTACTTCACCAACCTGCCGGTGGCGATGACGGTGTGCGTGGGCGCCCTGTGCACCAGCTTCATGGACTTGCCGAGTCCGTTGCGCCACAAGTTCCACGAAATGCTGGCCTGCGTGCTGTTTTGCTCCGTGGTGTCGCTGGTTATCACGCTGTGCGCGCCCATCCACTGGCTGTTGGGCGTGATGCTGGTGCTGGTCAGCTTCATCGCCAGCATGATGGTGATCTATGGCCGCAAGACCATGCCCTTGCAGTTCGCGGCCCTGCTGATCATGACGCTGTCCATGGAAAACGAGCTGAGCGCGGGCCAGGCGGTGCTGCATAGCCTGCTGTTCTTGGCCGGCGCTTCGGCCTACCTTGCCTATGCGATGACGGCGGCCTGGGTATTCCGCTTTCGCATCAAGCAGCAGGTGCTGGCCGAAGCCTTGTTCGAACTGGCCAAGTATATCGAGATCAAGTCCGGCTTTTACGACGTTCATACCGACTTGCACGAGCAGTTCAACTTGCTGGTGCGCCAGCAAAGCGTGCTGGCGGAAAGGCAACAGGCCTCGCGCGACATGATCCTGCGCGGCAACCCTGATGCGCGCGACATGATCTCGGTCCAGGTGCACTACGGCATGCTTGACCTGTACGAGCTGGTGCTGGCCACCCACGCCGATTTCGCGCTGCTGCACAAGCATCTGGCCGACGCCGACATCCTGGACGTACTGCATAGCATGGCGCGCAAGGCTGCGCAAGATACGGAAAGCATCGCCTTCGCCGTCACGCGCGCGCGCCCTTCGTTCTCCAGCGTCGATTACCGGCCCGAACGGCAAGCCATCGAAGCCGAAATTGCGCGCCTGCAAGCCGCGGACCCGAACGGCGAAGCCCTGACCCTGCTGCGTACCTCCTTCAACAAGCTCAATTCCGTGGCCGACACCATCGCCAAGCTGCACGTAGCGACCCAGAAGGTGGATGGCGAACTGCCCATCGTGCCCGGCGTGGACATGACGCCCTTCCTGAGCCAGCAGAAATACGAGCTGGGCGTGTTGTTGAGCAATTTGCACTGGCAGTCGCCGACCTTCCGCTTTGCGCTGCGGCTGTCGATGGCGGTAGCCTTCGGCTTGCTGGTGGCAGAGCACCTGCCCTATGCCTCGCACGGCTACTGGATCGTGCTGACCATCGTGATCGTGCTCAAGCCCACTTTCAGTATGACCAAGCAGCGCCGTGGCGACCGCCTGATCGGCACCCTGATCGGCTGCGTGCTGACCGCGTTGATTTTGCATTACGTGCATGCGCCGCTGGCCCTGCTCGGCTTCCTGTTCCTGGCCACGGTGGGCGTGCCGTCTTTCCTGTACGTGAAGTACCGTTATGCGGCGGTGTTTGCCAGCATGCAGATCCTGTTGCAGATCGCCCTGCTGGCGCCGGGCAGCCACCATGTGATTGGCGAACGCCTGCTCGACACCGTGATCGGCGTGGCCATCGCTTCGCTGTTCAGCTTCGTGCTGCCGAGCTGGGAATACCGCGCCTTGCCGGAGCTGATTCGGAACGTGTTGGAAGCCAACCGCCGCTACCTGGGCGCCACCAGCGACCTGCTGACCGGCAAGGTGGGCGACGACTTCGTCTACCGCATTTGCCGCAAACGCTTTTTCGACAGCGTCGGCAGCTTGGGCGCGGCCCTGGTTCGCATGCTGGACGAGCCGCCCAGCAAGCACCATGCGGTGGAAGACATTCACCTGTTCATTGTCGACAACTACCTGGTGGCGGCCCACATCGCCGCCCTGCGCCTGCTGTTGCGGCGTCACCTGCAGGGCTTGCCGAGAGAGCTGGTGAGTGAAAGTTTGCGTCTCAGCTTTGCGCAAGCGGAGCAGGTCTTGGCCGGCGCAGAGGCAGCAATGGCGCCGCCGTCCGACCCCGACGCCGTAGCTTGGTCGGGCTGGAGCCTGCTGCTGCGCCGCCAAGCCTTGCTGCAAGCCGATGCCGACAAGATCGCCATGCGCGGAGCCTTGATAGAACGCGCCCTGGCGCGTGCGGCATAGTGCTTGCGTAGCGCCCGACTGAGCCACATTGGGGGGCGGATTGCACCAATCTCGTATACGATGACGCCTTTACTTCCGAACCGAAAGATCGCCATGTTTCGTTTCTCATTTGTCACCCTGTTTGCCGCCCTGCTTGCCGCAGCTCTGGCCTGCGGCGCAGCCCATGCCGAAGATGCACCCTATGCCAGCCGCGCCGAAAGCACGCCGGAAGACACGGCTGCCATCATGCAGCTCACCAAGGACTTCAGCGCCGCCATCGTCGGCAAGAACCCGCGCCAGCTTTCCAGCCTGCTGGTGAATTCCGGCATCCTGTTCACTTCGCCCATGCCGGCCGACGGCATCAAGATGGTGCAGGAAAAATACGACGTCAATTTCAACGGCGTCGCCGCCGGCGGCTTCACCCAGTTCGCACAATTCATCGGCATGTCGCCCAAGCCTGTTGAAGAAAAGTTTTACAACATCAAGATCACGCAAGACGCCAACGTAGGCTGGGTCATGTTCGACTTCGAATTCCTGATTGACGGCAAGGTGCAGAACTATGGTGTTGAGACCTGGCAGGTGATGAAGGGTATCGACGGCAGCTGGAAAATTCTCAGTGTTGTTTGGTCTTCGCACTTCAACCAGAAATAAATTGCCAGAGCTGTCGATGGCGGGGACATGCCGTTGCGGCAGTGCCCACTTCCCCCGTCATTCCCGCGTAGACGGGAATCCATAGGGAGTGCGGACGTGCAACCGACTTATGGATTACTGCGCGACGGCCATCCGATTCACGGGAACGACAGTACGGCGGCATCGAATATTTATTGAACTTAGGGGACAGCCGCTACCCGCGCCCTGCCCCCATCCAAAACGATTTATCAAATTGTTGCTATGGAAATGAAAATGGAAACCATGCCTTTGGACGAAGGCAAGCTGATTTCACACGAATATCCGCTCAGCCTGTTCCAAAAGATACTGTTGACCACCGACGGCTCAGTCACGCACTTGCTGGCCCTATACGCCGGCGAAAAAATCAGCGTACACAAGATAGAACAATTCATAGGCCAGGGCGACGCACCGGCCGAGATGCAATGCGCGCCCGACGCCAGGCTCTTGCATCGCAAGATCATGCTGGTCGATTCCAAGCGCAAGCACGTGTACGCTGAATCAACCTTCGTGTTCGAACGCTTTTCACAAACCATCCAGACCAAGCTGCTGGAAACGGATACGCCGATCGGCACCCTTTGGAAGCAGGAAAAGGTAGAGATGTACCGCGAGATCATCGACATCCGCGTAGAACATTGCGCTACCGTGGCCGAACATTTCGGCCTGCCGGCCGATACGCAACTGCTGTCGCGCAGCTACCTGCTGCACCAGGGCGGCCTACCGCTGGGCGTGATCACGGAAAAATTCCCGTTGGCGAGTTTTCATGCTTGAGTGACCATGCATGAAAATCGGCGTTGTGTCGCATTGCGAATGCGGGTAATTGCGTCAGAATAACAGCAACCCTTTACCCCGTCGTCCCCGCGCAGGGTGTAGCAGGGGATGACAATATGAGGCAGCATCCGAGTTGTTTGCTTGATTACGTTCCCGAAAGGTTCGCGCATCACGATGAAAGCACTCTGGAAGGCGGTTTTGGCCGTGTTGACCTGGACGCTGCTGTTTGTGGCCGTACCGTGCCAAGCCGAGCCGCAGGCGTTGCACGGCACGTGGTACGACGCCGGCGTCGCTCGGCAATACGCCGACCAAACCGATTTAGCCAAGACAGACCTATCGCCGGTACCGGCGCTGTCGCGCGTAGGCGGGCACTACATCTACCAAGGCGAATTCGAACTAACCGACGCCCAGCCGCACGTAATCGACTTCAAGAACTCCAGCGTGATAGGCCGCTTCACGCACCACATCTTCGACGCCAAGGGGCGCCAGGTGCTGACGCTGGAAGGCGGCATCCAGAGCAAAGAAAATAATCCCTTTCTGCTGCGCCACGGCCGCGACTTGAACCTGCCGGCGGGGCATTACCGCCTGATCAGCGAAGTAACCTCTCCATTCTTCCTGGCGCAGCCGGCGCCCTACATCGACACACTTTCACACTACCGCAAGGCCATCGCACCCGGCAACGCCATCACCTTGTTGAGCATGGGTGTTCTGCTGAGCCTGGCGTTCTACTACATTGCACTGGCGCTGATGCGGCGCAGCCTGACCGACGCCATGTATTGCGTCTTCATCCTCGGCAACCTGCTGTACAACGGCACGGCGCTGCTGATCTACCCGCAGTTTTTCGAGCTGCATTGGTTCTACCTGATCAGCGTGCCGATACTGTTTTCCAACTGCGCCTACATCGTGTTCGTGCTGAGCCTGCTCGGCATCACGCGCGCCGTTCATCCGCGCATGCATTACGCCGGCATGGCCTTGCTGGCCCTGTTCGCCGGCTTTATCGTGTTGGCTGCCATCAAGCCAAACTGGTCGCTGGAGCTGGACCGCGCCGGCGTCGCCTTGTTCCTCAGCTATGGCCTCACCATGGGTATTCTGCGGGCGCGCCAGGGCGACTTTGCCGCACCGTACTACTCGGTCGCCGTGCTGTTGTTCTTTGCGCTCGGCATCGTCTCGATTTCGCTTTCCGAAGTGGAAGGCCTCTACACCTTCTACGTGGAACACCTGGGCCTGCTTGCCGTCGCCGTGGAAGCGCTGCTGCTGGCGCTGGTGATCGCCAGCCAGTTCATCCAGATGCGCAAACAGGTCGAGCGCGAACACCTGTATGCGCGGCGCGACGAACTGACCGGCCTGCAAAACCGCCGCGCCTTTTTAGAGGCTGGCATGTTCGAAGTCGAACGCGCCCGCCGCCACGGCCACCCGCTGGCTGTGCTGTTCCTGGACCTGGACAACTTCAAGAAACTCAACGACAGCCGCGGCCACCACGCCGGCGACGCCGCCCTGCGCGCCGTTGCCATAGCGTTGCAACGCACGCTGCGTTCCAGCGACATCGTCGGCCGCCTCGGTGGCGACGAGTTTTCCATCCTGCTGACCGAAATCACCTACGACGACGCAGTCACGGCCGGCACCAAGATCTTCGAATCAATCAAACAAGTGCTCGCCGACTTCCCGCCGGTGACGGTCTCCATAGGCGTAGCCTGGTTCGGCTTCATCGACATGTTCTTCGCCGACATGACCAAGGCGGCCGACGAGCTGATGTACGAGGTCAAGGGCAGCGGCAAGGACAATATCTGCTTCCGCAAGATCGACAGTTTCGCGAGTTTTGCGCGGCAGTTGGAGTTGCAGTTGCCGGGGGATACGCAGGCGTAGGCGGTTATCGGATGGCAATGTATCGACAGGTTGACACGTGGCGCGCTTCGGCTATACTTGTTGATACATAGGAGCCAATCATGAACAAAACAGCCAGTCTCTCGATTCAACAATGGGGCAACAGCCTGGCGGTGCGGATTCCTGCCTCAATCGCCCGGTCTGCGCGTTTCGTCGTCGGCCAGCCGGTCGAGGTTGTTCTTCAAGATCATTCCGTGTTGGTGAGGGCAGTCGGCAAGCCGAAACTGTCTCTTGCCCAGAAGTTGGCGCTATTTGATCCGACAATACACGGCGGCGAGGTGATGGTATCCGAACCGATCGGCGCGGAGATTGTTTGATGGCAGCCCGCAAGAATTGGGCACCAGACAGACGGGACGTGATTTGGATTAATTGCAATCCTCAAACCGGCCGCGAAATGAAGGACATTCATCCCTTGCTGGTGCTCTCACCTAAGCCGTTCAATGAGCGCACTGGCATCGTAATCGGCTTGCCGATGACGACCGCAGCATTCAACGAATCGAATCCTTTTGCCGTCAAATTCAGCGGTGCCAAAGGTGTGGTGAGTTACATACTGACCCACCAGCCAAAGTCGTTTGACTGGAGAATGCGCGGCGCCAAAGCGCATCCGATGAAGCAGATTCCCGAGCCGCTATTTGCGCAAGCTTGCGAATCGCTCAATCAGATCATTGCGCTTTGCGAATAGGTAGTCGCTTCAAGAGTAGCAGGTTTTCCTCTACCCACTTGGCATACCTTATTCAAAAGCATTTGGATTGGGGCGAGTTATGGAAATGAAAAAGATCAACGCCGGCAAGTTGCGCGCGATCGGCTATGACGCGCGTGAGCGCATTTTGCGGGTCGAGCTTGAGGATGGAACGGCGCTTTCCTCTGGCTTTAAAGTTGGCGCACATCACCCACAAAAACCCCCAGATAAACCGTAATGTTAAGAGCTATAAAAGCAAATGGCCGATTCATATCGGCCATTTGCTTTCGATCCTACCAATTTGATGATTTTCGTTTTGGTCTCATTTATTTGAAAAAAGTCTCAACTATTCTGAGAACCTACAACATTGTAGGTAGACGCATAAGCTGAGAAAGTCCCCATTGAAATATCAAGGACTTACGGGAGGGGCGGACGCATAAGGTGAGACAAGTTCCACCATAAGCTGAGAAAAAATTCCGCAGCTTTGTTTGACGACCTGCAGGTGCCAATTTATATCAGGTCACACCCATCGAGTTCGATGTCCGTGCGTAGATTTTATACCTAGTGTAATCCGCTGTTGTCGGTGTTGCTAGTCAATTTTTCATTGCCTGTTCGGTGCGGACCTTCTGGAGCCGGTATCAGCGGGTAAGTCGCTCGTCGGGTGTCCGCCAAGATTTCAAGATAGCCAGCGCATCGACTTGGCCAATCAGTTTCCTGGCTTCGTCAATTCGGTTGAGTAAAAGCGCCTGCTCGCCCTCGCCCAGTTGACCGGACTTCTGCAGCATCGCATCAAAGTAGGCGTGGATACGATTGGCTTCGTCCCATGCCTTAATCGCAGTAAGTAGGTCGGTTCGCGAATCGCTATTTGCCTTCTGGCGCGCCGCGCGCTCTTGCTCCAAGCGATGTTGCTCCATTGTCTCGAGCCACCTTTGATGCCGTTCCTTCGCGCGCTGTTCAGCCACTACAAGCTCTTCGGAAAGTGCGGGAACGGCTTCTTCAAGTTCTCGGGCGATTTTGGCTGCCATGGCCACCAGCTGCCCGGGCTTGTTTTCACGCCACTGCCTGGTCCAGTTGATTCCCCACAATCCACAGTAAGCCTGCAGGCAAAGCCTGCCTGTCACCATCGTTTTATCAGTGGTCCAGTGTAGAGGCCCCTGATACTGGCGTAACTGGGCTGGCGTCAGCATTCGCAATGGAAGGTATTTTCCATTCGAATACACCGATGGGACTTCTTCAGTCATTTCGAACAACGTCAGGCCAATCTGGATGCCGGCGACGTAGACCACAGTCGGGCGCAGGGGTGACCATACCTGCTGGTAATACTGATTCTTCGTCGGCATCTCCCGCAGGTCAACCGCCGCACGTTGCATGTGCATGCCTGAAGGAGCGATGACAACCCGATGGCCGCGATGTTCTAGTGTTCCAAATATGATATTTGCGGCCGCCAGCGCGTTATCGAGAAGCGGTTCCGACACAACAATGTCGACCAGAATTTTCTTTTGCGGCCGCAGCAGTCCTTCGTCATTCTTGTGGCCCGCGACAAAATGCGCTTTCGCAGCGACCAGGAGCGGGTGCTCGGCGTCCGGTCGAGGCCGCTTTTGTGGTCGCTTTTGCGGTGAGGGAAGAACAGGTTTTGATGTTTGTGGCCACCAACTTACCGGCGGCTCGCCGCGACGCCATTCCACTATGTCACCGGGTTCGGCCGGTGGCAATGGCGGTTGATAGGTTTTTTTCCCATGTTCCAACTTCGCCCAGTAGCCGCGTGCTGGCCGCGGAACCCTCATCTCAGTGCAGACCCGTGCCATGTAACTCGCGGACACGCCGAATCGCATTGCCACCCGCAACATGGGCTCGTGCCAGACGAGCGCATACAATTCATCGCGGGTGACATCGCGCTTGGCATCGGCGTCACTCGACTCTACCGCTGAAATGCTTTCGCTGGTCATACGGGCTCCTTGCTGGGAGTAAAACGGTCGATTTATCGCGTAAAAGTGGACATTGGGACTTACACGGCAAATTTGAACGCAACTTTTCGCCCAACGCTTATCTGCCGGGCGAGTGCCGCGGCAATGGTGACGTCGTTTGTTCACGCACCAAGCCGGCAAAGAATTTTGCCAATGGCTGGATATTGCGAAACGAGCTGGCCTGCTCCAGGGCGGCCATGTAGGGCTGGCGTTGTTGCAGCGGTACGATGGTCCAGACGTAGCCGCCCGTCACGAGCATCGCATTGAAAATGAATCGGGCCAGACGGCCATTTCCATCCATATACGGATGAATGTAGACAAAGAAGAAATGTCCGAGTACGGCGCGCACAGCCGGATGCGGTTCGGATGCCAGTAGCTCGAAGAAAACCGGCATGCATTCCCGTACGGCTTCCTTGGCCAAGGGCACATGCAAGGCCCCGCGAATGAACACCTGGTCATTG
>JAFANH010000088.1 GCA_019232795.1 Burkholderiaceae bacterium | reverse complement strand
GTGATGCCGCCTTCGACGCGCGAACCGTCGGACTTGGCCGGGATCATCAGGTTCTTGATGCGCACGTTGGCGAAGGTGCCGCGCATCATGATCTCGTGATTGCCGCGGCGCGAGCCGTAGGAATTGAAGTCGGCCTTTAGCACGCCGTTTTCAATCAGCCACTTGCCGGCCGGGCTCGATTCCTTGATGGAGCCTGCAGGCGAGATGTGGTCGGTCGTGATCGAGTCGCCGAACACGCCGAGTGCGCGCGCGCCGCTGATGCCACCGGCGGCAGCTTGCGGTTCCATCGCGAATTCGCCGAAGAAAGGCGGCTCGGCGATATAGGTCGATTGCGGCCAGTTGTAGACTTGGCCTTCGGCCACGCCCTTGATCTGCTCCCACAGCTTGCCCGGTGCGCCCTTGACGTCGGCGTAGTTGTCCTTGAAGGTCTTGGAATTCATCGCGAACTTCATCAACTTCGCCACTTCCGCATTGGTCGGCCAGATGTCACCGAGGTAGACGTCGCGCGGATTGCCATTCTTGTCCTTGCCCTTGCCGACCGGCTCGGTCATCAGGTCGCGCGTGACGTTGCCGGCGATGGCGTAAGCCACGACCAACGGCGGCGAAGCCAGGAAGTTGGCGCGGATGTTCGGATGGATACGCGCTTCGAAGTTACGGTTGCCCGACAGCACGGCGGCGGCCACCACGTCGTTCTTGACGATGGCTTCGTTCATGGCCGGAGTCAGGTCGCCGGCGTTGCCGATGCAGGTCGTGCAGCCGTAGGCGGTGACGCCGAAGCCGAGCTTTTCCAGGTAGGGCAGCAGGCCGGCCGCTTCCAGGTACTTGGTGACCACGCGCGAGCCCGGCGCCAGCGAAGTCTTGATGTGTCGCGGCACTTCCAGGCCGGCTTCCACCGCCTTCTTGGCCAGCAGGCCGGCGGTCAGCAGCACGCTCGGGTTGGAGGTGTTGGTGCACGAAGTGATGGCGGCGATCAGCACGTCGCCGTTCTTGAGCTTGATGCCGTCGGCATTGGTATATTCCGCGTTCAGGTCATCGGCCTTCTTGTTGAAGCCATTGTCGGCGACCGGCTTGGAGAACAGGTCGGAGAACGTGCCTTTGACCTTGCCGATTTCGATACGGTCCTGCGGACGCTTCGGGCCGGCCAGCGACGGGGCCACCGTGCCGAGGTCGAGCGTGAGCGTCTTGGTGTAGTCGATGTCGCCGGCCTTGGGAATGCCATACAGCTTCTGGGCCTTGAAATAGCCTTCGAAGGCGTCGATCTCGGCCTTGCTGCGGCCGGTGCCCTTGAAGTAGTCGATGGTGGCGTCGTCGACCGGGAAGAAGCCCATGGTGGCGCCGTATTCGGGCGCCATGTTGGCGATGGTGGCGCGGTCGGTCAGCGACAGCGAGGCCGTGCCTTCGCCGAAGAATTCGACGAACTTGCCGACCACTTTTTCCTTGCGCAGCATTTCGGTGATGGTCAGCACCAGGTCGGTGGCGGTGACGCCGCCGCGCAGCGCGCCGGTCAGATTCACGCCTACCACGTCCGGTGTCAGGAAGTAGACCGGCTGGCCCAGCATGCCGGCTTCCGCTTCGATGCCGCCCACGCCCCAGCCGACCACGCCGATGCCGTTGATCATGGTGGTGTGCGAGTCGGTGCCGACCAGTGTGTCGGGGTAATAGACTTCAGCCTTGCCTTCCTTCTTCTTGTGCACGCCGCGCGCCAGATACTCGAGGTTGACCTGGTGCACGATGCCGAAGCCGGGCGGCACGACGCCGAAGGTATCGAACGCCTGCATGCCCCATTTCATGAACTGGTAGCGCTCGTTGTTGCGCGAGAATTCCAGCTTCATGTTCAGGTCGAGCGCATCCTTTTCGCGGAAGTGATCGATCTGCACCGAGTGGTCGACGACCAAGTCCACCGGCACCAGCGGTTCGATGTTCTTTGGGTTCTTGCCCATCTTGGAAGCTACGCCGCGCATGGCGGCCAGATCGGCCAGCAGCGGCACGCCGGTAAAGTCCTGCAGCACCACGCGCGCGACAACGAAGGGAATCTCGTCGGTGCGGGAAGCGGTCGGCGCCCAGTTCGCCAATTGCTTGACGTGCTCTTCAGTCACCTTCTTGCCGTCGCAATTGCGCAGCACCGATTCCAGCACGATGCGGATCGACACCGGCAGACGCGAAATATTGACGCCGAGCGATTTTTCCAGCGCAGGCAAAGAATAGAACGAGCCTTTCTTGGCGCCGATCTTGAATTCCTTGAGCGTATTCAATGTGTTGCGGGACATGGCTTCTCCTTCTTGAATGCTAGTGATATGAATGACTTCTGTGGTGGTATGGGGTGTTTCAGTTGATTTCTGCCGATTATTTCTGTCGCCTGTTTCTGTCCATCTCTACTGCGCCAACTGCTCGGCGGTCTTGCATTCGTTCGCCAGCTCGTGCCCGCTCTTCGAGTCTAGCAGTATGCCCTTGGCCGGAAGGCCGATCCAGAGCAGGCCGTAATAATGGTTTTCGTAGCGTGCGGCGCCGGTACTGGTGGGCACGCGCGTCATGCGATGCAGACGTTTTCCCCACTTGAGCGCGATATGGTCGCTGTCGTCGTTGTTTTGGAAGATCGTCAGTTTGTTGCCGAGTTCGCAGCTATATTCGCTGACCGTGGTGCCGGCCACATCGGGTTCCTTCGCTTCCGGATCTTCCGGCTTGGCCTCCTGTTTGGCTGCGGCCTTTTTCTTGACGGCCTTCTTCGGCGCCGGCGCGGTCGCTGAAGCCGAGGCCGAAGCGCCTGAAGCAGTCGTGGCCGCCGTTTGAGCTTGCGCGGGCGTCGCGACCGCGAACGCGGCGAGCAGCAATGCGGACAGGGAAAGTTTCATTGCAATAGTCCAATTCATAAAAGTTCGTCTGCGCCTTCGGGCAGATGCAGGCCGTTGGCCTTGGCACGCTGGATCACGGTCCAGTAATAGCGGTAACTGGCGCGGTCGTGCAAACGGCCGTGATGTTCGATCGGGCCCCAGGCGGCGCTCCTGGCTTCCGCCAGGATTTGCGCCGCTTCGTTCACTTCCGAAACGCGCGGCGATAGCGACTTGAGAATCGGCTTGATCTGGTCCGGGTGGATGCTCCACATGCGCGTAAAGCCGAATTCGGCTCCGGCGCGGTTGGCGTCGTGCGCAACCACAGCCGGTTCCTTGAACTCGGTGGTGACGTTATGCGACGGCACCTTGCCGTGTGCGTGGCAGGCGGCGGCAATTTCGAGCTTGGCGCGCACCACGAGCGGATGTGTGAATTGTCCGGGCGCGCGCATGGCCGTGGCCGGAATGGCGCCCAGATGGGCGGAGACGAAATCCATGATGCCGAAGGACAGGCATTCCACCTGCGGCAATGCGGCAATGGCGCGCACGTCTTCGAGGGCACCGTGGGTTTCGATCAGGACGTGGATAGGCAGCTTGCTGCGCTTGGCTTTCTTGGCGTGTTGATTGATCAGCGTGATGGCGTTCGACACTTCGGCCGCGCTCTGCACTTTCGGCAAGACGATATATGCCAGACGCTTGGCGGCGGCTTCGCAGATCAGCTTGACGTCGCTTTCGAAAAATTTGCTGCCGGTATCGTGCACGCGCGCGCCGATACGTTCGTAGCGGTTGTCTTCTCCGGCGATCAGCGCGCCGATCAGCTGTGCGTGCGCTTCTTCATTGCCGGCGCTGGCGCCGTCTTCGCAATCGAAGGTGATGTCGAATACGGGGCCAAGCTCTTGTTGCAGGGCAAGCGATTTGCGCATCAGCTTTTCGGAGCCGGCGTAATGGTCGCAGGCCGGAATCGAAACCGGCATGCGGGTGCCCTGGAATAAGACCTCGGATGGATGCATGAGCAATAGAGCGGGGGAGTAAAAGCGCCGCAACGTCAGGCGTTGCGGCGCTCGTCACTGATCGAAATTAGCCGACCAGATGCTTCACGCCTTCGCGCTCTTCCATCAACTCCTTCAGCGTGACGTTGATGCGCTCACGCGAGAAAGCGTCGATTTCCAGGCCCTTGACGATCTTGTATTCGCCGTTTTCCGTGGTGACCGGGAAGCCGAACATGGTGCCTTCGGGAATGTCGTAGGAACCGTCGGACGGAATGCCCATCGTGGTCCACTTGCCGTTGGTGCCGAGCACCCAGTCGCGCACGTGGTCGATGGCGGCGTTGGCAGCCGAGGCAGCCGAGGACAGGCCGCGCGCTTCGATGATGGCGGCGCCGCGCTTGCCGACTGTGGGCAGGAACACGTCCTTGTTCCAGGCGTCGTCGTTGATCATGGCCTTGACCGATTGGCCGTCGACTGTCGCGAAACGGTAGTCGGCGTACATGGTCGGCGAGTGGTTGCCCCACACGCACAGCTTCTCGATGGCGGCAACCGGCTTGCCGGTCTTGGCGGCGACTTGCGACAGCGCGCGGTTGTGGTCCAGGCGCAGCATGGCGGTGAAGTTCTTGGCAGGCAGGTCCGGAGCCGACTTCATGGCGATGTAGGCATTGGTGTTGGCCGGGTTGCCGACTACCAGTACCTTGACATTGCGCGAAGCGACGGCGTTCAGGGCCTTGCCTTGCACCGTGAAGATTTGCGCATTGGCTTCGAGCAAGTCCTTGCGCTCCATGCCGGGGCCGCGCGGGCGGGCGCCGACCAGCAGGGCAACGTCGATATCCTTGAATGCCGTCATCGGATCGCTATGCGCAGTCATGCCGGCCAGCAACGGGAAGGCGCAATCGTCGATTTCCATCATCACGCCCTTGAGCGCCTTTTGTGCTTTCTCATCCGGGATTTCCAGCAATTGCAGGATAACCGGCTGGTCCTTGCCGAGCATGTCGCCGTTGGCGATGCGGAACAGCAGTGAGTAGCCGATCTGGCCGGCGGCGCCGGTAACGGCGACGCGCATGGGGGCTTTAGCCATGATGAATCTCCAATGAAGTGATGAAGTAAAGAAGTACGATAATAAGTCGATGCCGGAGCAGGGAATTCGGTCGAGCCAACAATGATACCGTTGAACGCGCAATCGCGTCAGCGGAACGGGTTCGAGCAACTGGTATGCATAGTGGTATTCAGCGGCGATCCAAGAAGCGCGATGCGTGTGCAGCGGCAGTGCGGCACCGCCTTTCATGCAACCTTCGTCGCTAGCGAGTTTAGGTCGCGCGGACCGTGTTGTCAATGTATATCTTATGTCTTATATAAGATACATTACATCTTACTTTTTGCTGGACGGCAATCGGCGTTTTGTGGTCAAATTAGACTTCCTTCTTGCGGCGATTTCTGCGGCGATTTTTGTAACGACATTGCGACGAGCTTTGCATGAGTTCCATCCCGTCCCATTTGGCAAGTCCTGGCGGTTCCGGCGCCGGGGCGGGTAATCTTTCCGGCGCCAGTTCGCCAACTTTCAGCCCCTTATATCAGCAGATCAAGGCCTTGATCCTGCACGGCCTGCAGTCCGGCGAATGGAAGCCGGGCGAGTTGATTCCCAGCGAAATCGAATTGGCTGCGCGCTTCAAGGTCAGCCAGGGCACGGTACGCAAGGCCATCGACGAACTGGCCGCCGAAAACCTGGTCGTGCGCCGTCAGGGCAAGGGTACTTTCGTCGCCACCCACCATGAAGAGCGCGCGCATTTCCGCTTCCTGCGGCTGATGCCCGACGTCGGCGAACCGCACAACCCCGAAAACCACATCGTCGAAGTCAAGCGCTTGCGTGCGCCGGCCGACGTAGCGCGCCTGCTCGACATCAAATCCGGCGATTCCGTCATTTTCATCAAGCGCGTGCAGGTTTTCGAAGGCGCGCCGACCATTCTGGAAGAATTGTGGCTGCCGGGCGCGATCTTCAAGGGATTGACCGCCGAACGGCTGGCCGAATACAAGGGGCCGATGTACGGCTTGTTCGAAACCGAATTCGGCACGCACATGATACGTGCCACGGAAAAGCTGCGGGCGGTCAGCGCCGATCAGGCGCAAGCGCAGCTATTGAACGTATCCATCGATACGCCGTTGCTGAGTGTCGAACGCGTGTCGTTCACCTATGGTGACAAGCCGGTCGAAGTGCGGCGCGGATGGTATCTGACCGAGGGGCATCACTACCGTAACGAACTCAGTTAGAAATACGGGCGTCTCAAGTTGCACCCCCTCTCCCGCGAGCAGGCGAGGGGTGATTGAACGGCGCGCCCGTAGAAATTTTTAGAAGGTTTTCAGCACCGTGAAAACAAGTGTCGATGCGGACGCCGCCGCATTCGATGGTCCTAATTTGATGTGATGCACAAAAATCGGCGAGAATAGCGGGATTTTCAGGTTCAACAGGTTTGGAGGATTTATTCATGTCTGACGCCGTAAAAAAAAGCCGGCGCGAATTCCGGAACATTCATGCGTTCGCGGATTTGCCGAATTACCGGATGCCACTGGCCAGCATCGTCTCGATTTTGCACCGTATCAGCGGTTTCCTGCTTTTCCTGCTGCTGCCTTTCCTGCTCTATCTGCTTGACCAGAGCCTGCTGTCGGAAGACACCTTCGCCTATCTGAAGGGTTTCACTTCCGGCGTGTTCGTCAAGCTGATCATCCTGGCCCTGTCCTGGGCTTACCTGCACCACTTCTGCGCCGGCATCCGCCACCTGATCATGGATATGCACATCGGCCTCGACAAGGATAGCGCGCGCAAGTCTTCCGTCGGCGTATTCGTCGTCAGCCTGCCGCTGGCTGCGCTGGTCGCCCTGAAATTGTTTGGAGCATTCTAAAATGACTGAAAACGAAATCGCCTACGGCGACGCCCACGGCGTGGGACCGAAGCGCCTGGTGGTCGGCGCCCATTACGGCATGCGCGACTGGCTGGCCCAGCGCGTCACCGCGATCGTGATGGCCACTTACACCGTCAT
This sequence comes from Burkholderiaceae bacterium, assembly GCA_019232795.1. Taxonomy (GTDB): domain Bacteria; phylum Pseudomonadota; class Gammaproteobacteria; order Burkholderiales; family Burkholderiaceae_D; genus PKWO01. The sequence continues at coordinate 59,983 of JAFANH010000088.1, read as the reverse complement.
CCTGCTGGCGCTGTTCCTGACCGGCAAGGACTTCAGCTACGAAGGCTGGGCTGGCCTGTTCGCCATGCAGTGGTTCAAGACCGCCACCTTCGTCACCTTCATGGCCCTGTTTTATCACGTGTGGGTCGGCGTGCGCGACATCTGGATGGACTACGTCAAGTCGGTCGCACTGCGTCTTACTCTGCAAATTGCCACAATCCTGTGGTTGATCGGTTGTGCCGGATGGGCGGCGCAGATTCTCTGGAGAGCCTAATCGTGGCAGCAATCAAATCAACAACACCCGTGCGTCGCTTTGACGCGGTTATCGTGGGCGCCGGCGGCTCCGGCATGCGCGCTTCCCTGCAACTGGCGGAAGCCGGCCTCAACGTCGCTGTTTTGTCGAAGGTATTCCCGACCCGTTCGCACACGGTTGCAGCCCAGGGCGGCATCGGCGCTTCGCTCGGCAACATGTCGGAAGACAACTGGTACTGGCACATGTTCGACACCGTCAAGGGCGGCGACTATCTCGGCGACCAGGACGCCATCGAATTCATGTGCCGCGAAGCACCGAAGGTCGTGTACGAGCTTGAACACTTCGGCATGCCGTTCGACCGCAACCCCGACGGCACCATTTACCAGCGTCCGTTCGGCGGCCACACTGCCAACATGGGTGAAAAGCCCGTGCAGCGTGCCTGCGCAGCGGCTGACCGTACCGGCCACGCTTTGCTGCACACGCTGTACCAGCGCAACGTGCGCGCGCGTACCCACTTCTTCGTCGAATGGATGGCCATCGACCTGGTGCGTGACGCCGACGGTGACATCCTGGGCGTGGTCGCGCTGGAAATGGAAACCGGCGAAGTCATGATCCTGGAAGCCAAGACCACCGTATTCGCCACCGGCGGCGCGGGCCGTATCTTTGGCGCGTCAACCAATGCTTTCATCAATACAGGCGACGGCATGGGCATGGCGGCACGTGCCGGCCTGCCGTTGCAGGACATGGAATTCTGGCAATTCCACCCGACCGGCGTGGCCGGCGCCGGCGTGCTGATCACCGAAGGCGTGCGCGGTGAGGGCGGCATTCTGCTCAACAGCAACGGCGAACGCTTCATGGAGCGCTACGCGCCGACGTTGAAAGACCTGGCGCCGCGCGACTTCGTCTCGCGTTCGATGGACCAGGAAATCAAGGAAGGCCGCGGCTGCGGGCCGCACAAGGACCATGTGCTGCTCGACCTGCGCCACATCGGCGCCGAGACCATCATGAAGCGCTTGCCGTCGATTCTGGAAATCGGCCACAAGTTCGCCAACGTCGACGCGACCAAGGAACCGATCCCGGTCGTGCCGACCATCCACTACCAGATGGGCGGCATTCCGACCAACATTCACGGCCAGGTGGTGGCGCCGAAGAACGGCATCCCGAACGACGTCGTCAACGGCATGTATGCCATCGGCGAATGCGCCTGCGTCTCGGTGCATGGCGCCAACCGCCTCGGCACCAATTCGCTGCTCGACCTGGTGGTGTTCGGCCGTGCGGCCGGCAACCACATCGTTGCCGCCAACCTCAAGCAAAAGAGCCACAAGCCGCTGCCGGCCGATGCTGCCGACCGCGCCATGGAACGCCTCAACCGCCTGGAAACCAGCACCGGTTCCGAGCGCGTGCAAGACGTCGCCAACGGCATCCGTAGCGCCATGCAGCACTACTGCGGCGTGTTCCGTACCGACGAATTGCTCAATCAGGGCGTGCAGAAGATCATGGAACTGGACGAGCGCCGCAAGCACGTCTCGTTCAAGGACAAGTCCAAGGTGTTCAACACCGCGCGCGTCGAAGCGCTGGAACTGGACAACCTGATCGAAACCGCCAAGGCAACCATCGTTTCGGCGGCGGCGCGCAAGGAATCGCGCGGCGCTCACGCCCACCGCGACTACGAAAAGCGCAACGACGAAGAATGGATGAAACACACGCTGTGGTATTCGGAGGCTAACCGCCTCGAGTACAAGCCGGTGGTGACCAAGCCGTTGACGGTCGAGACCTTCAAGCCCAAAGCACGCACTTTCTAACAAGGCCGGATTATGACGACACGTACTCTCAAGTTCAAAATCTATCGCTACGATCCGGACAAGGACGCCAAGCCCTACATGCAAGACCTGACGGTCGAGCTGCAACCGACCGACAAGATGCTGCTCGATGCTCTGCAGCGCATCAAGGCCGACGTCGACGACTCGCTGGCGCTGCGCCGCTCCTGCCGCGAAGGCGTGTGCGGTTCGGACGCCATGAACATCAACGGCAAGAACGGCCTGGCTTGCATCACCAACCTGAACGAACTGACCGAACCCATCGTGCTGCGCCCGCTGCCGGGCCTGCCGGTGATCCGCGACCTGATCGTGGACATGACGCAGTTCTTCAAGCAGTACGAATCGATCAAGCCCTACCTGGTCAACGACAGCATTCCGCCAGAAAAGGAGCGCCTGCAGAGCCCGACCCAGCGCGAAGAGCTGGATGGCCTGTACGAGTGCATCCTGTGCGCCTGCTGCTCGACCTCGTGCCCGTCGTTCTGGTGGAACCCGGACAAGTTCGTCGGCCCGGCAGGTCTGCTGCAAGCCTACCGCTTCATCGCCGACAGCCGCGACGAAGCCACCGGCGCGCGTCTGGACAACCTGGAAGATCCGTACCGCCTGTTCCGCTGCCACTCAATCATGAACTGCGTCGACGTCTGCCCGAAGGGTCTGAACCCGAACAAGGCGATCGGCAAGATCAAGGAATTGATGGTTCGCCGCGCAGTCTAGGAAATATCGTTTAGTACACAGTTTCACCAGCTTCGACGGAAATTTTTGAACTGTGTCAAACTGATTTTCTGATTGAATTGTAGGAATTCGTTGCAGGAATATGCAGTAATGAGCAGTGTCACGCATCAAGCCGATCCCGCCCAACGCGCCCGTCTGCGCTGGCGCAGCAGGCGCGGTTTGCTGGAAAACGACTTGATCGTGACGCGCTTCCTCGATGCGCATGAACTGAGCCTGACCGACGAGGAAGTGGATGCCTTCACCCGCCTGATGGACCTGGCGGACAACGATTTGCTGAATTTGCTGTTGGCGCGCAGTGAGCCGGAAGGCGAGGTCGACTTGCCGCACGTGCGCGCATTGCTGGAGCGTTTGCGCCAGGCCTGAGCGCCGTGCGAGTGCCCCGGTATTTGACTGGTTTGCTTTTTATTTCATCTACCCGCTCCTTGAGAAGGAAGAGCCATGCCCACCACTTCTGACACCAAAGCCACGCTATCGTTTTCGGACGGCAGCCCCTCGCTCGAACTGCCCATTTACAAGGGCACGGTCGGCCCGGACGTGATCGACATCCGCAAGCTGTACGGCACCACCGGCAAGTTCACCTACGACCCGGGCTTCATGTCCACCGCGTCGTGCAATTCCTCGATCACCTACATCGACGGCGACAAGGGCGAGCTGCTGTACCGCGGCTACCCGATCGAGCAATTGGCTGTGAATTGCGACTTCCTCGAAACCTGCTACCTGTTGCTGAACGGCGAACTGCCGAACCAGACGCAGAAGGATAAGTTCGTCAGCACCGTGACTGAGCACACCATGGTGCACGAGCAGATGCAATTCTTCTTCCGCGGTTTCCGCCGCGACGCGCACCCGATGTCGGTGCTGGTCGGCACGGTCGGCGCGCTGGCTTCGTTCTACCATGACTCGCTCGACATCAACGACCCGCATCACCGCGAAGTCTCGGCCGTGCGCCTGATCGCCAAGATGCCGACGCTGGTCGCCATGGCCTACAAGTATTCGATCGGCCAGCCTTTCGTCTACCCGCGTAACGACCTGTCGTACAGCGCCAACTTCATGCGCATGATGTTCTCGAACCCGTGCGAAGAGTACAAGGTCAACGACGTGCTGGTGCGCGCGCTCGACCGCATCCTGATCCTGCACGCCGACCACGAACAGAACGCCTCGACCTCGACCGTGCGCTTGTCCGGCTCGAGCGGCGCCAACCCGTTCGCCTGTATCGCTGCCGGTATCGCCTGCCTGTGGGGCCCGGCGCACGGCGGCGCCAACGAGGCTGCGTTGAACATGCTCAAGGAAATCGGTTCGCCGGACAAGATCGGCGAATTCGTCAAGCAGGTTAAGGACAAGAACAGCGGCGTCAAGCTGATGGGCTTTGGTCACCGCGTCTACAAGAACTACGATCCGCGCGCCAAGCTCATGCGCGAAACCTGCTACGAAGTGCTGAACGAACTCGGCCTGGAAAACGACCCGCTGTTCAAGCTCGCCATGCAGCTCGAAAAGGTCGCACTGGAAGACGAATACTTCGTCAGCCGCAAGCTCTACCCGAACGTCGACTTCTACTCGGGCATTGTGCAATCGGCCCTGGGTATCCCGGTCTCGCTGTTCACCGGCATCTTCGCCATGGCGCGCACCATAGGCTGGATCGCCCAGTGGAACGAAATGATCTCGGACCCGGAACAAAAGATCGGCCGTCCGCGCCAGTTGTTCGTCGGCGCGACGACACGCGACGTGTTGCCTATCGGCAAGCGTTGATAGGCGTAGGCTGTAAATGAAAAAGCGAGCTGCGGCTCGCTTTTTTTGTCTGGGGGTTCCCTCTCCCGCAGGCCGGGAGAGGGGTAGGGGAGAGGGTGCTCGTCAAGATAGTCTGTAGGCTGGGATGAAATCCCAGCAAACCGTCATGTGTTGAGGCCGATTGCTGGGATTTCATCCCAGTCTGCGAACTTGGTTAGGCCAGCGCTAGTGCGTCGAGCAAGCCTATGGTTTCTTCGTCGCCCACAGGCTCCTGTGCCGGGGAGATCACCAGCGTTGTGGCAGGCTTGACCTCTGCCGCAGGTAAGTCACGCAACGCCATTCTGTCGATACGGGTTGCTTCGAACGGACGAGTGGCAGCTTCGTACAGGATCACTTCATGATCTAAGGGATAATGCCGTGCCAATTTGTCGACCAGGATTTGCAGACGCGCCGGCACGGTATCGAAACGCTTCAGGCTCAGGTCGCCGGCCACGCCGGGCTGCCACAATACCAGCAGACTACTTGTGTCGAGCGGGCGCTGGTGGATCATGTACTGCGTCGTTTCCATCGACTGCAGGCCATACGCACCAGGGTCGATGCCGAGGTCAGCGACCAGACAATCGAGCGCCGAAACACCGGGCTCCATGTGCGCCTCATAGCCTTCCTTGCGTGCAGCTTCGATCGCAAGATGGGCAACGCAGGCGAAGATGCCGGGGTGGCCGTAAAACGCAGCACATACGGCTTTACCGGCTCGCACCTGTCCCATGATATCGGCTGTCATGGCGCGGTAAGTGTCGCGCCGGGTTTTGCCTTCTTCTTTGGTCAAGTCGTAATGTTGAGTCAGGCAGACATATTCGCGCGCCAAGCCTTGCAGCCATTTGCGTGCTAACGTATTGGAAACCGCCGCCAGCACGACGTCCGAATTTTCAATGTAGCTCTGCGCAATAGGTGTGATTTGTCCGCCCAGGCGCATGCCAGTGCCTACGCATACCAGGCTCCCGCGCTTTTCCATACTTGGACTACTTACATTCATGCTACTTGTTCCTCATTTGTTACTAAAGTACTTTCCTGATGCGCGACCACTCGGTTACGCCCCAGACGCTTGGCGCGGTAAAGTGCATGGTCGGCGGCGGCCAGCGTATCTTCAAAACAGGCGGAGCCAAGGGCTGGACGTACGGCTACGCCAAAGCTCGCCGTAATGTCAAAATGCAAGCCACTGTCACTGGAATCGATGGCTTCGATGGCGCTGCGGCAGCGTTCGGCCAACGCCAGGGCTTCGCGTTCCTCGGTGTTCGGCAGGCAAATGGCGAATTCCTCGCCGCCCAGGCGACCGAACATGTCGTGCGCGCGCAGGCATTCTTTGATGGTTGCGCTCACTGCCTTGAGCGTCCAGTCGCCGATCGCATGGCTGTAATTGTCGTTGATCTGCTTGAAGTGATCCATGTCGAATAGCACCACTGCTACACTGCGGCGCGTATCCTTGAAAGTCGCCAACGCGCCATCGACGAAGTGACTGCGGTTGCTGATCTCGGTCAAGCTGTCTATCTGTGCCGAGGTGCGGTATTGGTTCCGCTGGCGCCGCGTCTGTACCAGCCAGGCCAAGGCGCCGCCCAGCAGCATAAGCGCCAGCAGCAATACTAGCCACAGGCTGTGCTTGTTGCGCTTCTCCAAGTCACGCTCGCTCGTCAGAAGTTGATTGATCTGGGTCAGCAGCTTGATTTGGTCGGCTTGGTCTTGCTGTTCGAACTTGACGCGTTCATAGGCCAGGTCTTTACGTGAGCGCTCTTCCAGTAATTTCTCCCATAAGGTATGGCTGATGTCGAGATAGTTGAGCGCCTCCGCCAGTTTACCCTGAGCACGCAGCACGGCGGCCATGGTTTCGCTGGTCTGCTGTTGTAGTTGAAGGGAGTTGCCTTCCTTGGCCCATTGCCATGCGTGATTCGCATACGGTTCGGCTAGGGCCGGCTGATGGAAAGAAAGATAGGACTTGGCGATAGCTTCGGCCAGTTGCGTGTTGTAGTCCGAACGTGCACTGGCTTGGGTTAGTCCGTTCAGTAGGAGCAGACTTTCTTTCAAGGCATTGGTGCCGCCATTGGAACGGAGGCGGTCAATGGTGTCCAATGCTTGAATATTGAGCGCGATAATTTTGAAGCCACGATCATTGCAAATTTTTATCGCTTGCTGTCGCAACGCTCGTAGACGTGAGCCGTCGTGCTGCAAGTAGGTGATTTCAATTTGATCGGCCATCCCCATGCATGCTGACTTGGTATCGCCATCAGGTAGGTCGATCATCCGCTGTGCAAACACTCCAGCTTCATCATAAGCGTGCAGTGATTCATATAGCGCTATGGCAGATTGTAGTATCTCGGCTTTGGGTTGAAGTTCAGTCAACTTTGGCAACAGCAGAACACCTTCGTTCATCGCTCGCAAAGCGTTTTCGTATTCGCCCAAGCGAGAATAGCCATCTACCAGAAAGTACAGTAAGCCTGCGCGTTGGTTTTCGTTGGCGGCATATTGCAGTGCTTTCCGACTGGTCGCTACCTCTTCTGCGGCCATATCTTGGAGGCCGTAGAAAACCGACAATAGCTTCAGATATCGAAACCTTTGTGCTTGCGAAAGCGTCGGCTCTATTTTGGCGATTTGATCGAACGTGACTTTGGCAGATTCTGATCCGCGAGGTAACTCTTCATAAACGCGATTGAGCAGTGTGTCAGGGGCAGTCTGCGCCTGAGCAATAAACGGGAAACCATCAAGCGTTGCGGCAACACATAGTGTCGCCACAACATGAATCACCCACGTGGGCGTAGTCCACATTGTGACTGTCGTTCGCTTATTTCACCCCAGGCGCTATATAGATCATCATAGGAAGATCTTTGGTCAGGATGCCGATTGCGCCAGCAATTCGCTGCCGATCACCAACCAGCAAGGCATCTTGTTCGTCGACCGTCAAACCGAAATTGGTCATGCTCTTGACCGGAGCAGTTTGGTGTTCAGCGCGCGCGCTTGCATCTTTATCGAGATGATTAATGTAATCCAACAGTTTCGACATGTGGTCCGCCGGTTAGATAAAAGGATTCAAAAAATTTTGGGGGCTAAGTTGTTTGGACGGCCGCACTAGAGCAACCTTACGACGACGTCTACGCATGTTTACGCACAGCTACTCCGAGAGGTATGCCTTCCGTGCGTCAGGTATCGTCTGACATACTTGGTGGTTGGAACTGCATAGTTGAGACGTAAATAATGTGCAGACGCAATAATTCAACTACACGGGGACAAACCGAATTCCAATCAGTCATTCCCTTATTCTATTGGTTGTATAGGCGCTACATAAACCACTAAAGAAAGCTCATGCGATGGAATTTTCATTGCATCTGCGAGTCGATATTTGTCGCCTGACAGCAAAACATCCTGCTCATCAACCGTCAAGCCGAAACTGATCATGCTTTTTACCGGATCAGCCAAGTGCGCTGCGCGCGCTAAAGCATTTTTGTCTTGAGCGTTAAGGTAGTTCAGCAGTGCAGACATGATCTATTTCTCCCTAAAGAGTGGCTGTTTGAAAAGCAGTTAATGCTACCATGGAAAAAGGCCCACAAGAAATTCGATGAATAGTGCCAATCTCCGCATTCGCCCTCGTTATTTTCGCTGGTTTGATCCATTCGCTCTGGAACATCGCTGCCAAGAAAGCAGGCGGGGATGCCCGTTTTGCTTGCTTCAGCAGCATGCTGCAACTCCTTGTCTGGGCACCGATCGGCGTTTACGTCGGGTGGGACGTGGTTGGCGGCTGGAACGCCTGGATGTGGGCCGTGGTGGCCGTAAGCGGCGTGCTACACGTGCTGTACTTCATTGTGCTGCTGCGCGGGTACCGCAAGGCTGACCTTACGGTCGTCTATCCGCTGGCACGCGGCACGGGTCCTTTGCTGTCTTCGCTGGTGGCCATTGCCTTTTTCGGTGAAAGGGCAACCATCACCGGCTTGCTCGGCATCGCGGGCGTTGCCGGCGGCGTGTTTCTGATCGCCGGCGGCACCGGCTTTTGGCGCGTGGCGCACGACCCGGTGCAGCGCGAACGCCTGCACAAGGGCATGCGCTATGGCGTGCTGACCGGGGTGTTCATTGCCGCCTATACTGTGCTGGACGGCTATGCCGTCAAAATGCTGCTGCTGTCGCCTATCCTGGTCGACTATTGCGGCAACGTCACGCGCATTCCGTTGTTGCTGCCGTCGGTGCTGCGCGACCGGGCTGCCGCAGCGGCGCTGTGGCGGCAGCAATGGAAGTATGCGCTGATTGTTGCGGCGGTCAGTCCCTTGTCCTACGTCATGGTGTTGTACGCTTTGCGCGTGGCGCCGCTGAGCCATGTCGCACCGGCGCGGGAAGTGTCTATGCTGTTTGCCGCCCTGATCGGTGGCCATTTGCTGGGTGAGGGCGACCGTATCCCGCGCCTGCTTGGCGCACTATGCATTGCGGCCGGCGTGATTGCGCTGGCGCATTGAAGATTGGAATATTTGATTGGCAAATGAGATGGAAGTCACGATCTACCACAACCCCAAGTGCAGCGCCTCGCGCAATACACTGGCGCTGATTCGTGAAGCCGGCATTGAACCGCAGGTGATCGAGTACCTGAAAACCCCGCCGTCGCGCGCAACGCTGAAGAGCTTGATAGCCCAAGCCGGCCTGAGCGTGCGCGCGGCGATGCGCGCCAAGGAAGATATCTATAAGGAGCTTGGATTGGATAATCCGGCCTTGAGCGACGACGCCTTGTTCGACGCCATGCTGGCGCATCCCATCCTGATCAATCGCCCGTTCGTGGTGACGCCGCGTGGTGTGCGCCTGTGCCGGCCGACCGTGGAAGTGGTGCGTGAAATCCTGTAGATGAGCCAATCCATTTCCGGCGTTCAATACATTTTCTCCGTCGAGAATGCCCGCGTTGTATTTTCTTGAAGTTGCCTATCCCGTCGCCTATAGTGCTTGACGCGCCTTGTTTATTTGTCAAAAGTAAGAGCGTTTAATCGACGAGACACGCAACGCGCGTTTCGACTGCCTCCCTCGAAACCGGGGAGCAGATCGAGCCTACAGCAAGCTAATCCATGCCGCCCGTACCGGACAGCGGCAGGGTTGTTTTTTGCCATCTGTTCCGGTCTATGATCACTGGGAGAAATCGCATGAAAGCAATCGCCGTTTTGTCATCAAGCCTGTTGGCTTTCGCATTGGCTCTTGCGCCGCTCGCGCAAGCCGACGACAGCAATTACAAGCCGGGAACAGTGTGGGAAATTTCACACGTCAAGACTGAGCCAGGCCAGTTCGAGGCCTATCTCGATTTCCTCGATACGCAATGGAAGAAGATCCAGGAATTCGCGAAGAAGAGCGGGGTGGTGGTGTCCTATCACGTATGGGCAGTCAACGATGCGCGTGAAGGGGAGCCCGACCTGATTTTGGGTATCGAGTACAAGGACTATTTGTCCAACGCCGATCGCATGGCATTCCAGGAAAAAGTGCACCAGATGATGGCGGCCGATTCGCATAAGTTGGATGCGCAATCGGGCGAGCGCAAGGTACTGCGCAAGCTGGCCGGCAGTGTGGAGCTGCAGGAACTCCAGCTGAAGTGAATCCCCAGAGACGGATTGGCATGTTGCAGCGGCGTGGTATGCTGGCCGCAACATGCCGACCCGACGCGCGAAGACACCCCATGCGAGCAGATTGAGGGCCGTTATTCTTGCGGCTTTGCAGTGTTGTTTTCTGGCTTTCTGCTGTGTTCGGGTGGCTGCTGCCGAAATGCCGGGAGGGCGGGGAGAACGCGTGGAAGCATTGAAAGTCGAAGTTGGCCAGTCCGCGCGCAATTATTTGCTCTATGTGCCGGCGGGCCTGCAGCCGGGCGCCGCCTTGCTGATTGCTTTTCATCCTTCGCGGTCGAACGCGGACGAGATGCGCCAGATAAGCGGCGCCGTGCTGGAACGTCTGGCCCGCGACCGTGGCTTTGCGATTGCCTATCCCGAAGGTTATGAAGAGCATTTTAATGATTGCCGCAAAGTCGCGTCGTACAGCGCCCGCACGCAAAACATCGACGATGTCGGCTTTACCCGCGCCATCGTTGCCGACGTGGTGAAACGCGCGGACGTCAATCCGGATCGAGTCTACATACTGGGGTTTTCCAACGGCGCCCACATGGCGTTCCGGCTGGCGATGGAAGCGCCGGACCTGGTTGCCGGCGTGATCGCCATCGCCGCGAATCTTCCGACCGCGGAAAACACCGTTTGCCGTTTCGCCGAAGGCCGCGCCGTGCCGGTCGTTTTCATCAATGGCACCAAGGATCCCATCAACCCCTACGAAGGCGGCGATGTCACAATTTTCGGCTCCGATGACCGCGGCAATGTTTTATCGGCGGTGCAGAGCGCGCAGCTGTTGGCCGAGCGCTACGGTTTGCACGAACTGCAGCAAATGCGCCCGCCGCTGGAAGTGAGAGACTTGCTTGCCCGTTGGCGCGATTGGGGTAGACCGGACAAACCGCAAGCGAGGGTAAGGCTGATCACGATAGAGGAGGGCGGCCACACTATTCCGCAAGCCAAGTTCGACTTTCCGGCGCGTCTGCGTCTTGGAAAGACCTTTCGGTCCGATGTGCCCTTGGAGTCTGCGTTTGATGCCATCGGTCTTCCCGGCCGATAGCGGCTGCGCTTTCATTGTCTTTTTGAAAACACTCTGCGCGCATTGCGCCGTAGTATGTTTCGCGATCTGTTGGCGCAGATTGAGCAATACCACCTAACGTGATATGCTCCCGTCCCAGGTAGTGCTAAGAAGCTCTAACAAAATGCGCCTGGCGTTGTAGCGCCTGGCCAGCCACATTTCGTTAGAGCTTCTAAATGTAAGAAAGCCCTTCCCCACAACTTGATGTGCAATCCGCTAACCGGTCAGGCCGTGTCGCGGAAGGTTGAACAACCCGCTAATCTCGCGAAGCGCGAAGAAAGGTGAGCAAAAATGATGCGGCAATACCTCTCCAACTCTTATCTGTTTGGAGGCAACGCTCCGTACGTTGAAGAACTGTACGAAGCGTATCTGGAAAATCCCGGTTCTGCGCCCGATAACTGGCGCGCGTATTTCGATGCCATGCAGCACGTGCCTGCGGTCGACGGTTCCACCCGTCCCGACGTGGCCCACGCTCCGGTCGTCGCTTCCTTTGCGGAGCGCGCCAAGCAAGGCCCGATCCGCACCGTCTCGGCTTCGGCCGACGCCGAAATGGGACGCAAGCGCGTCGCCGCGACCCAACTGATCTACGGCTACCGCTTCCTCGGCACGCGCTGGGCCAATCTGGACCCGCTGCAACGCCAGGAACGCCCCAGCATTCCCGAACTCGATCCCGCCACGTACGGCTTCACCGACGCCGACATGGACATCGTGTTCAACATCAGCAACACCTACTTCGGCACGGAAACGGCCAGCCTGCGTGACTTGCTCAACGCGCTGCGCGACACGTATTGCCGCTCGATCGGCGCCGAATTCATGTACATCAGCGAGCCTGCGCAAAAGCGCTGGCTGCAGGAACGCCTGGAATCGATCCGCTCGACGCCGAATTTCGGCGTGGAAAAGAAAAAGCACATCCTCGACCGCCTGACGGCCGCAGAAGGTCTTGAACGCTACCTGCATACCAAGTACGTCGGCCAGAAGCGCTTCTCGCTCGAAGGCAGCGAAAGCTTCATCGCTGCGCTCGATGAAACCATCCAGCGCGCCGGTGAAAAGGGTGTGCAGGAAATCGTCATCGGCATGGCCCACCGCGGCCGTTTGAACGTGCTGGTCAATATCCTCGGCAAGACGCCGCAGGAATTGTTTTCGGAATTCGAAGGCAAGCATGCCGACGACTTGCCGGCCGGCGACGTCAAGTACCATCAGGGCTTTTCGTCCGACATCACGACGCCCGGCGGCCCGGTCCACCTGTCGCTCGCGTTCAACCCTTCGCACCTGGAAATCGTCAACCCGGTGGTGGAAGGTTCGGTCAAGGCGCGTATGGAGCGCCGCGGCGACAAGGACGGTTCGCAAGTGCTGCCTATCCTGGTGCACGGCGACGCCGCGTTTGCCGGCCAGGGCGTGGTCATGGAGACCCTGAACCTGGCGCAGACGCGCGGCTACGGCACGGGCGGCACGGTCCATATCATCATCAACAACCAGATCGGCTTCACCACGTCCGACCCGCGCGATTCGCGCTCGACGCTGTACTGCTCCGACGTGGTCAAGATGATCGAAGCACCGGTTCTGCACGTCAACGGCGACGACCCCGAAGCCGTGGTGCTGGCGACCCAGATCGCGCTCGACTTCCGCATGGAGTTCAAGAAGGACATCGTCGTCGACGTGATCTGCTACCGCAAGCTCGGCCACAATGAACAGGACACGCCGTCGCTGACCCAGCCGCTGATGTACAAGCGCATCGCCCAGCACCCGGGTACGCGCAAGCTGTACGCTGACAAGCTGATCACCCAAGGCATGCTGCCGGCCGACGGCGGCGACGCCATGGTCAAGGAATTCCGCGATGCGATGGATGTGGGCAAGCATACGCACGACCCGGTCATTTCGAACTTCAAGAGCAAGTACGCGGTGGATTGGGTGCCTTTCCTCAACCGCAAGTGGACCGATGCTGCCGATACGGCCGTGCCGCTGGCCGAGTTGAAGCGCCTGGCTTCGCGCATCACCACGATTCCCGACAACTTCAAGCTGCACGCACTGGTCGAGAAAGTGATCGCCGACCGCGCCGCCATGGGCCGCGGCGAAGCCAACCTCGACTGGGGCATGGGTGAGCACCTGGCTTACGCCTCGCTGGTGTCGTCCGGCTATGCGGTACGCCTGACCGGCCAGGACGCCGGCCGCGGCACCTTCGTGCACCGCCATGCGGTGTTGCACGACCAGAACCGCGAGCGTTGGGATGCCGGTTCCTATGTGCCGCTGCAAAACGTCTCGGACAGCCAGTCGCCGTTCACGGTGATCGACTCGGTCCTGTCGGAAGAAGCCGTGCTCGGCTTCGAATACGGGTTCTCGACCGCCGAACCGAATGCGCTGACGATCTGGGAAGCGCAGTTCGGCGACTTCGTCAACGGCGCCCAGGTCGTGATCGACCAATTCATCAGCTCCGGCGAAGTGAAGTGGGGCCGCGCCTCGGGTCTGGTCATGATGCTGCCGCATGGCTATGAAGGCCAGGGTCCGGAGCACTCGTCGGCCCGTCTCGAGCGCTTCCTGCAACTGTGCGCCGACAACAACATGCAAGTGGTGCAGCCGACCTCGGCCGCGCAGATTTTCCACTTGCTGCGCCGCCAGATGATCCGCCTGTTCCGCAAGCCGCTGGTCATCATGACGCCGAAGTCGCTGCTGCGTAACAAGGACGCCGGCTCGCCGCTGTCCGATCTCGCCAAGGGCCAGTTCCAGACCGTGATCGGCGAAGTGGACGAGAAGATCGATCCGAAGAAGGTCAAGCGCGTGATCGCCTGCTCCGGCAAGGTGTACTACGACCTGGTCAATGCCCGCAAGGAGCGCGCGCAGACCGATACGGCCATCGTCCGTATCGAGCAGCTGTATCCGTTCCCGCACAAGGCGCTGACTGCCGAGCTCAAGAAATTCCCGAATTTCGCCGAACTCGTGTGGGCCCAGGACGAACCGCAAAACCAGGGTGCCTGGTTCCAGATCCAGCACAACATCTTCGAAAGCCTGGAAGAAGGCCACAAGCTCGCCTACGCCGGCCGTCCGGCCAGCGCCTCGCCTGCGGTCGGCTACTACGACAAGCACTATGCGCAGCAGAAGGCATTGATCGACGCGGCGTTTTCCAAGATCAAGGGTTTTGTCCTCACCAAATAATGAATGAGTCGCGCGCCACCGCTTATGCGGCGGTGCGCGCGCGATGCACCAAATACGGAGAATTACATGGCAATTATTGAAGTCAAAGTTCCGCAGCTGTCGGAATCGGTCGCAGAAGCCACCCTGCTGCAATGGCACAAGAAAGTCGGCGAAGCGGTAGCGCGCGACGAAAACCTGATCGACGTCGAAACCGACAAGGTCGTGCTGGAACTGCCGGCGCCCGACACCGGCGTCATCACCCAGATCGTCAAGGGCGACGGCAGCACTGTCGTGGCCGGCGAAGTGATCGCTCTGCTCGACACGGATGCCAAGGCTGGCGTTGCTGCTGCCCCGGCCGCCGCCGCGCCTGCCGCTGTCGCTGCTGCTCCAGTCGCTGCCGCTGCTCCGGCTGCCAAGTCCGCCGCCGGTGTTGCCATGCCCGCGGCCGCCAAGATCATGGCCGACAACAACCTGTCGGCTGGCGACGTGTCCGGCACCGGCAAGGACGGCCGCGTAACCAAGGGCGACGTGCTGAACGCGCTGGACGGCAAGAAGGCCGCTCCGGCCGCTGCTCCTGTATCTGCACCCGCTCCGGTAGCCGCCAAACCGGCATTGCAGCAGGTAAACGCGCCGGTCGAAATCGACCTCGGCGACCGTCCGGAAGAACGCGTGCCGATGAGCCGTCTGCGCGCCCGCATCGCCGAGCGCCTGGTGCAGTCGCAATCGACCAACGCCATCCTGACCACCTTCAACGAAGTCAACATGAAGCCGGTCATGGACCTGCGCAACAAGTACAAGGACAAGTTCGAGAAGGAACACGGCGTCAAGCTCGGCTTCATGTCCTTCTTCGTCAAGGCTGCCGTCGCGGCGCTGAAGAAGTACCCGATCATCAACGCCTCGGTCGACGGCAACGACATCGTTTATCACGGCTACTTCGACATCGGTATCGCTGTCGGTTCGCCGCGCGGCCTGGTGGTGCCCATCCTGCGCAACGCCGACCAGATGAGCATCGCCGACATCGAGAAGAAGATCGGTGAATTCGGCGCCAAGGCCAAGGACGGCAAGCTGACGCTGGAAGACCTGACCGGCGGCACCTTCTCGATCTCCAACGGCGGCACCTTCGGCTCCATGTTGTCGACGCCTATCATCAACCCGCCGCAATCGGCCATCCTCGGCGTGCACGCCACCAAGGACCGCGCCGTGGTGGAAAACGGCGAGATCGTGATCCGCCCGATGAACTACCTGGCCATGTCGTACGACCACCGCATCATCGACGGCCGCGAAGCCGTGCTGGGCCTGGTGGCGATGAAGGAAGCGCTGGAAGATCCGGCGCGCCTGCTGCTGGATCTGTAATTTTCCGTGTGGGGGAAGGGCGCTCAGGCGTCGTCGGGTCGCGATTACCCTCTCTCCCGGCCTCTCTCCCGCTTGCGGGAGAGAGGGGTGAAATGTCTGCGATTAATTAAGTGGGATAACCATGTCTAAAAATTTTGATGTCGTCGTCATCGGCGGCGGCCCCGGCGGCTATATCGCCGCCATTCGCGCTGCGCAACTCGGCTTTTCCACCGCTTGTATCGACGAATGGAAGAACGGCAAGGGCGGCCCGGCGCCGGGCGGCACCTGCACCAACGTCGGCTGCATCCCGTCCAAGGCCTTGCTGCAATCGTCCGAGCATTACGAGCACGCCGGCCATGCGTTTGCCGAGCATGGTATCGAAGTCAAGGGCCTGGGCCTGAAGCTCGAGCAGATGCTGGCGCGCAAGGACACCATCGTCAAGCAGAACAACGACGGCATTCTTTATCTGTTCAAGAAGAACAAGGTAACCTTCTTCCATGGCCGCGGCTCGTTCGTAAAAGCCGAAGGCGGCGCCTATGAAATCAAGGTGGCCGGCGCGGCTGAAGAAAGCATTACCGCCAAGCACGTCGTGATCGCCACGGGCTCCAATGCACGTGCCTTGCCGGGCGCGGAATTCGACGAGAAGCTGATCCTGTCGAACGCCGGCGCGCTCGAAATCGGCGCCGTGCCGAAGAAGTTGGGCGTGATCGGCGCCGGCGTGATCGGTCTGGAAATGGGCAGCGTATGGCGCCGTCTTGGTGCCGAAGTGACCGTGCTTGAAGCCTTGCCGACCTTCCTCGGCGCGGTCGACGAGCAGATCGCCAAGGAAGCGCACAAGCTGTTCACCAAGCAGGGCCTGGCGATCAATCTGGGCGTCAAGATCGGCGCCATCACAACCGCCAAGAACAACGTCACGGTCGAATACACCGACTCCAAGGGCGCTGAACAGAAGGGCACGTTCGACCGCCTGATCGTCTCGATCGGCCGCGTGCCGAACACCATCGGCCTGAACGGCGAGGCAGTCGGCCTCAAGCTCGACGAGCGCGGCTTCGTGGCCGTCGACGGCGACTGCAAGACCAACTTGCCGAACGTGTGGGCAGTGGGCGACGTCGTGCGCGGCCCCATGCTGGCGCACAAGGCCGAAGAAGAAGGTGTGGCCGTGGCCGAACGCATTGCCGGCCAGCACGGGCACGTCAACTTCAACACGATTCCCTGGGTGATCTACACCTCGCCGGAAATCGCCTGGGTCGGCAAGACCGAGCAGCAATTGAAGGCCGAAGGCATCGCCTACAAGGCCGGCACCTTCCCCTTCATGGCCAACGGCCGCGCCCGTGCGCTTGGTGACACCTCGGGCATGGTGAAATTCCTGGCCGACGCCAAGAGCGACGAAATCCTCGGCGTCCACATCGTCGGCCCGGTCGCTTCGGAATTGATCTCGGAAGCCGTGGTTGCCATGGAGTTCCGTGCCTCGTCCGAAGACATCGCCCGCATCTGCCACGCCCACCCGTCCTTGTCGGAAGCGACCAAGGAAGCGGCGCTGGCAGTCGACAAGCGTTCGTTGAACTTCTAAGAATGATGGGACGGAAAGGCGCAGCGTATTCCGTCCACCGCCGCACATCCCCTCGCCCGCTTGCGGGAGAGGGGCAGGGGAGAGGGTGTTCGCCAAGACAGCCGGCCTGGCAAGCATCTTCTCCCCCTCCCCTCTCCCGCAAGCGGGAGATGGGCGATCGATCTGCGTCTTTTCGATTTGACCGGCATAACAGTATTTATGCGCTACCCATTCGGTAGCCGGCCGGCTCAGTGAACGTCGAAGAATTCTACCAACAAGCCCTGACCCAGCGCGGCTACAGCTCCGACACCGCCCAGCGCGCTGCCGTCACGCGCCTGCAGCAATGCTACGAAGAATGGGTGGAGTACAAGGCGCGCCGTTCGACCACCTTGCGCCGCATGGTGATTCGCCCCGAGCCGCCGCGCGGCGTCTACATGTGGGGTGGGGTAGGGCGCGGCAAGTCCTTCCTGATGGACAGCTTCTACTCTGTGGTGCCGGTGGTGCGCAAGACGCGCCTGCATTTCCACGAATTCATGCGCGGCGTGCATCGCCAGCTCGACGAGCTCAAGGGCGTAGCCGACCCGCTCGACGAAGTGGCGCGCCGCGTGGCGCAGAAATACCGCTTGATCTGCTTCGACGAATTCCACGTCTCGGACGTCGCCGATGCCATGATCCTGTACAACCTGCTGAAGGCACTGTTCGAAAACAAGGTGTCCTTCATCATGACCTCGAATTACGAGCCGGACACGCTTTACCCGGACGGCTTGCATCGCGACCGCCTGCTGCCGACCATCGCCTTGCTCAAGGAAAAGCTCGACGTGCTCAACGTCGATGCCGGCACCGACTATCGCAAGCGCACGCTGCAACAGGTGGTGGCCTATCACACGCCATTCAGCGCCCAGGCCGACGAGGCCTTGCGCCGGGCCTTTGCGAGCGTGGCAGAGACCGCTGATCAAGACCCGCACATTCATATCGAAGCGCGCGAAATCAAGGCGTTGCGCCGCGCCGGCGGTGTGATCTGGTTCGATTTCGCCACCTTGTGCGGCGGCCCGCGCTCGCAAAACGACTACCTGGAAATCGCCAGCCGCTTTCATACCGTCATCTTGTCGAACGTGCCGCGCATGTCCGTGGCGATGTCGTCCGAGGCGCGCCGTTTCACCTGGCTGATCGACGTGTTGTACGATCACAAGGTCAAGTTGCTGATGTCGGCTGAGGTGGAAGCCGATCAGTTATATACCGAAGGCGTGCTGGCCAACGAGTTCCATCGCACGGTTTCGCGTATCATCGAGATGCAGTCGGCCGAATACATGGAGTCTGAGCGGCGCGAAGTGGCGGAAGCGATTGCTTAACTGATGAATCGAGAACGAATGAACCCAAGGCAATTGAACCGGTATAGCTTGCGTGCAGTGGCAATTGCCGCACTGTTGCTGACGGCGGCGCATTCGGCTGCTCAGGAAGCGGCCAAAACACCGGACGAGCTGAGCGCGCGTTATCCCAGCGGTTCGATCCAGTCGGTCGACACCGCGAATCGCGCCTTGGCCGAGGTCGACAAGTTGAGGTCGGCACTCGATCAAAAATTTGCCACGGAGCAGCACGAATGCTACTCCAGGTTTTTCGCGACTTCCTGTGTCGATGCTGCCAAGGAAAAGCATCGCCTGGCTTTGGCGCAGATCCGCAAGATAGAAGTCGAAGCCGATACCTTCAATCGCAGCGCGCGCGTATTGGAAAGGGACCAGCATCTGGCCGAAAGACGCGCCAAGGATGCCGGCAATCCGCCCAAGCCGATTGCCGACACGGGGCGGGCGCCGGCGGCGCCCGTTGCCCATCCCGAGGGCGACCGTGTTGCCGAGCACGAAGCGAAGCTGAAGCAGCAGCAAGCAGAGCAGCAGCAGGACGCACAAAAGCGTGCCGACAACGTGGCGGCCTACGAGAAGAAGGTGCAGGACGCGGAAGCGCGCCAGCGTGATGTCGCCGCCAAGAAGGCGGAAAAGGCCAAGGAAGCTGCGGACAAGGCGGCGAAAGCGGCTGCGGCTTCAGACGCAACGGCTGCGCCCGCATCCGCCGCCGCTCCTGCGTCCAAACCCTGAGTCCTTAGTGTTCCGGCCGGCGTTCAGACCGCCGGCTATATTTTCTGGACCGTATAGTCCCGGACTTCTTCGGGCGGCTTCACCAGCTTGATGATGGCGAGCGTGCAGTTGTCCGCCACCGAACCGAAGGCGCGCTCACGCGCCTTGGTAATCAGCATTTCCGAGGCCATGCGCGGTGAATTCATGGCCAGTGCCGCACCCAGCTCCATCGGACTGAAATACAGCCACAAACCGTCGGAGCACAGCAGGAAAGCATCGCCTGCTTTCAAGCCGTCATGGCGGTTGATGATGACGAAGGGTTCGTTGCTCGCATGCCCGAGGATATTGACCAGCACGTTCGGCAGGCGCTGCGCCTTGACGTCTTCGCGCGACAGCTTGCCTTCGCGCACCAGCTTGTCGACAAAGGCTTGGTCATTGCTGTGCTCGGCGCAATTGGGGCCGTCGAAACGATACAGGCGCGAATCGCCCACATGTGCCCAGATTGCGCTGCCTTCCGGCGTAATGACCAGGGCAACCATGGTGCTATGCGGCCGCTTGTCCGAAGAAAAGGAATTCAGGTTGATCAGCGTATGCGCTTCACGGCCTATCGTTTCCAGCATCCCCTCCACGGTATCGGTCAGCGGCGAAAACCGTTCAAAGTTTTGCTGCGCGGTACGCACTACCTGCTCGGCTGCCAGCGTGCCCTGGGTGGACCCGCCCATGCCATCGGACAGGACTGCCATCATGTAGCCGGGGGCCTTGGGCGCCACGAAGAGCGCCGCTCTATCCTGTTGTTCGCTGCGGTCGCCGATGTGCGCTCCGGTGCCGGCTTCGATCTTGTATTGGCTCATTTGTTTGAGTACGATGAACTGGTCGAAACGACGGGGTCTATGGGCGGGTAAGCGAACCCGAAAGCTACCTAACGCGGATTATTGCCGATTACGGCGTCTAAACGCGAGTAGATTGTAAGAGATTTTAAGCATATGTTTTGTTCCGGCAACACTGGCCTGGGTTGCAAATATATTCAGTCCACTGCTTTGGACTTATGCCACAATACAAACATGAATTCCCCCGAAGAAATAAAGCGGCGCATTGTCGAACTGGAAGTCGAGCACCGCGATCTGGACGCGGTTATCGATACCCTGGCGCGCGATTCGCGGCACGAAGAGTTACAATTGCGGCGCCTCAAGAAACGCAAGTTGCAGCTTAAAGACCATATCATGCTGCTGAAAATGCAGCTCGTTCCGGATATTCCCGCTTGAAATTCCTGCGGCGCGAGGCAGTCGGGCCGATTCCGTCTCCTTGTTCGCTGCGCCATTTGATTTTCCCGTTTTATTTTGACCGAAGAACTTGCAGCCACGCCGCCGGGGCATGAAGATGACGTCGCGAAGCTGTTTTGCGCCGACGGTTCGTTGAGCCAAGCCGTTGCCGGTTTCAATCCGCGCCAATCGCAAACAGAAATGGCCAAGGCGATTGCCCATGCGATCGATGCCAGGGAAACGCTGGTGGCCGAGGCCGGTACAGGCACCGGCAAAACCTTCGCTTACCTGGTTCCGGCCCTGTTATGGGGCGGCAAGGTCATTGTGTCGACCGGCACCAAGAATCTGCAAGACCAGCTGTTCCTGCGCGACATTCCTACCGTGCGCAAGGCGCTCAATGTGCCGGTTTCGGTGGCGCTGCTGAAAGGACGGGCTAACTACGTCTGCCACTTCCATCTGGAGCGCACGCAGCAGAACGGCCGCCTGACCTCGCGCGACGACGTCGGTTACCTGCGCGAGATTGCGCGCTTCATCAAGACCACCTCGACCGGCGACAAGGCCGAACTGGCTAAAGTCCCTGAAACTGCGCTGATATGGAACCTGGTGACCTCGACCCGGGATACCTGCCTGGGCGCCGAATGCCAGTACTATCAGGATTGTTTCGTCATGAAGGCGCGCAAGGAAGCGCAGCAGGCCGACGTGGTGGTGGTCAATCATCACCTGTTCTTTGCCGACGTCGCTTTGAAGGATACTGGTGTGGCCGAATTGCTGCCCTCGGCCAACACGGTCATCTTCGACGAGGCGCACCAGTTGCCGGAAACCGCCACCCTGTTCTTCGGTGAAACGGTGTCCACTTCGATGGTGCTGGAACTATGCCGCGACGTCCAGGCCGAAGGCCTGGCCCATGCGCGCGACGGCGCCGACTGGGCCAAGGTGGCCGGCAGCGTCGACCGCGCGGCACGCGACCTGCGCCTGACTTTTCCGCAGGACGTGGTGCGGCTGGCGATCAACCAGATCGCCGCATCCAGCCCTTTCTTTCCGGCGCTGGAAAACCTCAAGGAAAAATTGCGCGACATGATCGCGGTGCTGGAGAAGCAGGCCGAACGCGCCGAAACAATCGAACAATGCCGTGTGCGCGCCATCGAGATGGAGGCGCTGCTGGAACGCTGGCGCGCTGCCGAAGCGCCCATCGACGTGGCCAGCGAAGATCAGGGACAGGTGCTGTGGGTCGAAGCGTTTTCCTCTTCGCTGCAACTGCATCGCACGCCATTGTCGATTGCACCCATCTTCAACAAGCAGCGCGAAGGCGCCGCGCGCGCCTGGATCTTCACCTCGGCCACGCTGGCGGTGAAGAACGACTTCCAGCACTACACGGCGCAAATGGGTTTGAACGACGCGCTCACCTGTTCATGGCCCAGCCCCTTCGACTACGACAAGCAAGCCTTGCTGTATGTCCCGCAAAACCTGCCGCAGCCTAATTCGCCGGACTACACGGACGCGGTGATCGATGCCGCCCTGCCCATGATAGAGGCATCCGGCGGCCGCTGCTTCTTCCTGTGCACCACGCTGCGTGCCGTCAACCGTGCGGCCGAACGTTTGCGTGAGGAATTCGCGGCACGCGGACTCGGCTATCCCTTGATGGTGCAGGGCGAGGCCGGGCGTACCGAATTGCTGGACCGTTTCCGCGCCGCCGGCAACGCCGTGCTGATCGGCAGCCAGAGCTTTTGGGAAGGCGTGGACGTGCGCGGCGACGCGCTCTCGCTGGTCATCATCGACAAGCTGCCGTTTGCGCCGCCCGACGATCCGGTGCTGGCGGCGCGTATCGAAGCCATGGAACGGCGTGGTTTGAACGGTTTCATGCACCATCAACTGCCGGAAGCCATCATCAACCTCAAGCAGGGCGCCGGCCGCCTGATCCGCGACGAAACCGATCGCGGCGTGCTGATGATTTGCGACCCGCGCCTGATTTCCAAGCCTTACGGCCGGCGCATCTGGCAAAGCCTGCCGCCGTTCAGGCGCACGCGGGAGTTGGATGTGGCCAAGGCGTTTTTTCAGTCTCTGGAATTAGCGAATCTTCCCGATATCCCACTTCATACGTCGATGGAGGAGGGGGATGGGGAAGCTCAAGACTAGTCGATTTGTTGGGGTGGCGATAGTTAGTCGCGATGCTCGAATGCGGGTTGCTTCCCACGCGATGCGCTTTTCTTCCCCTCGTCGTCCTCGCGTAGGCGGGAACCAGGTTGCTTTTAACGTAGTGAACTACAACCTGGACCCCCGCCTACGCGGGGGCGACGAGGCTTTGAGAGCGGTGGATGTAGCTGGCGATCGTTATGCTCGCACGTACCCTCGGACTTACCTTGCATGCGCGGACGGGAAGTGCAATTTCAGTCCTGCGGCCGAATCACAATCTTGCCCGTCACCTTGCGCGCCGCCATGTCGTTGAGCGCGGCCGGCGTATCGGCCAGCTTGTAGCGGCCGGAAATGTGCGGCTTGATCTTGCCCTCGGCCAGCCAGCCCATCAATTCGCGCATGGCGGCCAGGTTGGCCTTCGGCTCGCGCCGCACGAATTCGCCCCAAAATACGCCAACCAGCGACGCGCCTTTCAACAAGGTCAAATTGAGCGGCAGTTTCGGAATCTCGCCATTGGCAAAGCCGATCACCAGGTAGCGTCCGCGCCAGGCAATCGAACGGAAAGCCGGTTCGGCATAGCTGCCGCCGACCGGATCGTAGATCACGTCCGGCCCCTTGCCGTCGGTTGCCGCCTTGACGGCCTCGCGCAAATCCTGCGTTGTGTAGTTGATGAGTACGTCGGCGCCGTGCTGTTTGCACACTGCCAGTTTTTCATCGGAAGAGGCCGCTGCAATGACGCGCGCGCCGAGCGCCTTGCCGATCTCGATGGCTGCCAGCCCGACGCCGCCGGCAGCGCCCAGCACCAGCATGGTTTCTCCAGCCTTCAATTGCGCGCGATCGGCGATCGCATGGTGCGAAGTGCCGTAAGTCAGTGTGATGGAAGCGGCGGTATCGAAATCCATGCCGGGCGGTATGGGCATCACAGTCGCTGCCGGCACGGCGATCTGCTGCGCAAACGCACCTTGTCCGGCAAAAGCGATCACCTTGTCGCCGGCTTTGACGTTGCTGACGCCTTCGCCCACGGCGCGCACCACACCGGCCAATTCGCTGCCGGGTGTGAACGGCAGCTCGGGCTTGAACTGGTATTTGTTCTGGATGATCAACACATCGGGAAAGTTGACGCCCGCGGCTTGCACGTCAATGGCGACTTGTCCCGGCCCGGCGACGACTTCGGGCAATTCATCGACCACCAGCGTGTCCGGTAATCCCCATGCTTTGCAAACGATGGCTTTCATTTTTGTCTCCGCGAGTTTTTGAAATAGAACGATCGTTTTATTTTACGACGCTGCCGCGAAATTGTCGAATTGCCCATCAAAGACACTGAATAAGGCCGGACGATTTGATATTGGTCGATATGGCATCAGGTAAAATCGCACTATGCGCATTCTTATCAGTAACGACGACGGTTATCTTGCCCCAGGCCTGGTCGCATTGGCCGACGCCTTGGCGGCAATCGCCGACATCACCGTCATCGCCCCGGACAGCAATCGCTCCGGCTCTTCCAATTCCCTGACGCTGGACCGTCCGCTGTCCATGCACAAGGCGCCCAACGGCTTTTATTTCGTTAATGGTACGCCTTCCGATTGCGTGCATCTTGCGCTGACCGGCATGCTGGCGGAAAAGCCAGACCTGGTGGTGTCCGGCATCAATCAGGGCCAGAACATGGGCGAGGACACGCTGTACTCGGGCACGGTCGCTGCTGCCACCGAGGGCTATTTGTTCGGCATCCCTGCCATGGCTTTTTCCCAGGTCGAACACGGTTGGGCGCATCTTGATGCGGCGGCGCGTATCGCGCGCGACATGGTGGAGCGCCGCTTCGACAGCATGCCCAAGCCTTTCCTGTTCAACGTCAATATCCCGAACCGCCCGTACGCGGAACTGGGCAAGGTGGCCGCTACCCGCCTGGGCAAGCGCCATGTCTCGGAACCGGTCATCAAGACGCAGGACCCGCATGGACGCGAAATCTATTGGGTCGGCCCGACCGGCGCCGCCAAGGATGCCGGTGAGGGTACGGATTTTTACGCCGCCCGCCAGGGTTGGGTGTCGGTGACGCCTCTACAGGTCGATTTGACCCATGCCACCCAATTGGCCACGCTCAAGGAAGCCCTGGCATGAGCGACAAGAGCAAACGCTTTCCTTTGCCGCTGTCGGCCGTGGTCGATCCTGCGGCGCGCAAGGAACAGCCTAAAGTCCTGGTGCGCCCGCAAACGGCAACGCAGAATGCGGCACGCCACGTCGAAGGGCAGGCGCGCAAGCCTGGACTGGCGCCACGGCACAGTCCGCAAAATGGCGCCAATGGGCAGCAGTTAGTTCAGGCCGGCGCATTGAAGATCACGCCGGTGCCGGACCGGCAGGCGCCCATGGTGTCCGACGCCGTGCGTCATGCCATGGTTGCGCGCGTGGCAAATCAGGGCGTGCGCGACGAAAAAGTGTTGCATGCCATGCGTGTGGTGCCGCGCCATTTGTTTGTCGAGCCCGGCTTGTCCAGCCAGGCCTATGTCGATGCGTCGCTGCCTATCGGTTTCCACCAGACTATTTCACAGCCGTATATCGTGGCGCGCATGATCGAGGTCATGCGTGCAAATGCCAATGGCGGCGTGCTGAAGAGCGTACTCGAGATCGGTACCGGTTGCGGCTATCAGGCGGCTGTGCTGTCGCAGGTGGCGGACGAAGTGTATTCGATCGAACGCATCAAGCCGTTGCATGAATTGGCCAAGTCCAATCTGCGTCCGCTGCGCATCGCCAATATACGCTTGCATTACGGAGATGGTATGCTTGGTCTCCCGCAGGCGGCGCCGTTCGACGGCATCATTCTGGCCGCTGCCGGGATGGAAGTACCGCAATCCCTTTTGGAGCAAATGACGATAGGCGGCCGTCTGGTGGCACCGGTCGGCGCGCGCCATCAGGTATTGCAACTGGTCGAGCGCGTCGGCAAATATGAGTGGACCAGCCAGACGCTGGAAGATTGTCATTTCGTGCCGCTGCGTGCCGGCACCGTTTAAAAGAAATATAGCTGCAACAGGCATGAAAAAAACAAATATTCTCGGTTTGGCTCTGGTTTCGGTATTGCTGGCAGCGTGCAGCACGCAGCACGCGCCCGCGCCCGTGGTCGAACGCAATGCCCAAGGGCAGATGGTCGAAGTGCCGCGCATTCCTTCGGCAGCTGCTGCCGTCGCGCCCAAACCGTCAGTGGAAGAGCACGGTTATTACACCGTGAAAAAAGGCGATACGTTGTCGCGCATCGCGCTCGATTACGGCCAGAATTATCGCGATCTGGTGGCCTGGAACAATCTCGCCAACCCGAACGACATCAAGGTCGACCAAGTGCTGCGCGTGCTGCCGCCGGACGATTCCGGAACCGGTTCGCAGGCTACCGGCGTTGCCATGCCGCCGTCGGGCGAGAGGGTGGCGTTGCCGCCGGCGGGCGGTGCAGCCGCTGCGGTGGCGTCGGCACCGGCAGCAGCGCCGGTGACGGCTGCGCTGAACAAGACCGCGCCGCACGGTGAAAAACGCCCGTATTCCGAAGCGGCTCTGGCCGAATTGCAAAAGCCCGATGCTGCTTCTGTCACCACGCCTGCCGGTGCCCCAGCCATCGCCAGCGCCAGTCCGGCTGCCGTTCCCATCGCCGCACCGAATGCCGTCCCGGTCAAGGCCGCCGAGTCCGGCCTCGCCGATGACGATGCCGTGGTCTGGGCTTGGCCGACCGACGGCAAGCCGTCCGGGCCCTATGAAGATGCGAAGAAGGGTATCGATATTCCCGGAAAAATGGGGCAGCAAGTGATGGCTGCCGCGTCCGGCAAGGTGCTGTATGCGGGCACCATGCGCGGTTACGGCAACCTGGTCATCGTCAAGCATTCGAGCAGCTTGCTGTCCGCTTATGCCCACAACAAGCTTATCCTGGTCAAGGAGGGGCAGGTGGTTGCCAAGGGGCAGGAAATCGCTGAAATGGGTGATTCCGATGCCGATTCCGTCAGGCTGCACTTCGAAGTGCGTCAGCAGGGCAAACCCGTCGATCCGAGCAAATTTCTGCCGACCGTAAAATGATTCGCGATCCTCTTCAACCGATAGACGACGATACGCCGGAGGAATTGGCCGACGATCTGCCGCTCAACGCGGTCGAAGAGATGCAAAATGAATCGGGTGGAATGGACGAAGAAGAGGTGCTTGACGGCGCCGAACCCGGCAGCGTCACAGTGTCGGATAGCGTCGACGAACTCAAGCGCGTGCTCGCGGCGGAACTGTCGACCGACACCACCCAGCATTACCTGAACCAGATCGGCGCGCGCCCGCTGCTGACTGTGGCCGAAGAAGTGCATTTTGCCACGCTGGCCAAGGCCGGCGACTTCACCGCGCGCCAGAAAATGATCGAACACAACCTGCGCCTGGTGGTGTCGATCGCCAAGCATTACATCAACCGCGGCGTGGTGTTGCTCGACCTGATCGAGGAAGGCAACCTTGGTCTGATGCGCGCCATCGACAAGTTCGAACCCGAACGCGGTTTCCGCTTTTCTACGTATGCGACCTGGTGGATACGCCAGAGCATAGAGCGCGCCATTATGAACCAGGCGCGCACGGTGCGCCTGCCGGTGCACATGGTGCGTGAACTGAACCAGATCCTGCGCGCCAAGTATCACCTGGAAGCGCAGCACCATGACGGCAAGGACGCCACGGCAGAAGACATCGCCCACCTGGTGGACCGGCCGCTGGAAGATGTGCAAGATATCCTGGCCTTGTCCGAGCACGCCACCTCGCTCGATGCCCCGCTCGACAACGACCCGCAGGCCAGCCTGATGGATATGCTGCCCGGCGATGCCGACGACGGACCGGACTCGCGCGCCGAACACCACGAAATGTCGTCGCTGGTGCACGACTGGCTGAAAAAGCTGCCGGACAAACAGCGCGTGGTCATCATTCGCCGCTTCGGTCTAGACAACGATGATCCGGCCACGCTCGAGGAGCTGGCTGCCGAAATGAATGTCACGCGTGAGCGCATCCGGCAGATCCAGCAGGAAGCGCTGATCAAACTGAAGCGTGCGCTGATCGCGCGCGGCGTCGGCAGGGACGCCGTACTGTAATATCGCCGTACTGTTTTATCCCCTGGCGGAAAACCCGACCGCCTTTGTTTCATCTGTACCCTTATGCAAGAAAATATCATCACGATTGAATCCCTCGACATGGAGGGGCGTGGCGTCGGCCATCTGCAAAATGAAGACGGCACGCCCGGCAAGGTCGTGTTTGTCGAGGGCGCCTTGCCCGGCGAACGCGTCGGTTTTCAGAGCTTTCGCAAAAAAGCCAAGTGGGAAGCGGCGACGCTGACCGAGGTCTTGCGCGAATCCTCGCTGCGCGTCAAGCCGCGTTGTCCATCCTTCGGTGTCTGCGGCGGCTGCTCCATGCAGCACCTGGAGCCGTCGGCGCAGGTCGCGGCCAAGCAAAGGGTGCTGGAAGACAATCTCAAGCATATCGGCAAGGTCAATGCCGATACCATGATGCGTCCTATTCATGGTCCGACCTGGGGTTACCGCTACCGCGCGCGCATTTCGGTGCGCCACGTGGTCAAGAAGGGCACGGTGCTGGTCGGCTTTCACGAACGCAGATCGTCCTTTGTCGCCGACATGAAAAGCTGCGAGGTGCTGCCGCCGCACGTGTCGGCCATGCTGCTGCCTTTGCGCGAACTGATCGGTTCGCTCTCCATCATCGACAAGATGCCGCAGATCGAGCTGGCGGTCGGCGACGGCGAGCATGGCCTCATCACGGCCATGGTGTTGCGCATCATGGCGCCGCTGACGGCGGACGATGAAGTCAAACTCAAGGCTTTTGCCGATCTGCATGACGTGCAATGGTGGCTGCAGCCGGCCGGTCCCGATTCGGTCTATCAGTACTATCCGGCCGATACGCAACTGCAATACCTGTTGCCGGAATTCGGCGTCAAGATGCCGTTCAAGCCTACCGATTTCACCCAGGTCAACCACCACATCAACCGCGTGCTGGTCGAGCGCGCATTGCGCCTGCTCGACGTGCAGGCGAGCGACCGCGTGGCCGACCTGTTTTGCGGTCTCGGCAACTTTACGCTGCCGCTGGCGACGCGGGCGCGTGCCGTGGTCGGCATCGAAGGCAGTACCGCACTGACCGAGCGCGCGCTGGAAAATGCGCGCGCCAACGGCCTGGAAGGCAAAACCAGCTTTTCCTGCCGCAACCTGTTCGAGCTGAGCACTGCCGACTGGGTCGCGCTCGGCAAGTTCGACCGCCTGTTGATCGATCCGCCGCGCGAAGGCGCTTTCGCGGTGGCGCAGGCGCTGGCCGGCCTGACACCCGAGCAGCAGGATTACAAGCCCAAACGCATCGTCTACGTTTCCTGCAACCCGGCTACGCTGGCGCGCGATGCCGAGCTGCTGGTGCACCACGCCGGTTATGTGATGAGCAAGGCGGGCGTGGTCAATATGTTCCCGCACACCTCGCACGTGGAGTCGATGGCGGTGTTTGATTTGGCTTGATAAGAGATAGCGCCGGAAATAAAAAAGGAAGGCCGAGGCCTTCCTTTTTTATTGGCACGCCCCGCAGCGCAGGGCGCTTGTTGCTTAGCGACGGTCGCCCGCGACAATCGACAACAGCGACAGCAAGTTGACGAAGATGTTGTAGACGTCGAGGTAAATCCGCAAGGTGGCGGTGATGTAGTTGGTTTCGCCGCCCTTGATGATCTGCTGCACGTCGAACAGGATGTAGGCGGAGAAGATCGCGATGGATACCACCGAGATCACCAGGTACAGGGCCGGCAGGTGCAGGAAGATGTTGAGCACCGAAGCGACAATTATCATCAGCAGGCCGGCGAACAGCCAATGGCCCATGCCGGTGAAATCGCGCTTCGACACCGTGGCGATGGTCGCCATTACGCCCAGGATGGACGCGGTGCCGCCGAAAGCGATCATGATCAGGGCCGCGCCATTCACGAAATTGTGCAGAACCGCGCCTATCATGCCGGACAGCATGAGACCCATGAAGAAGGTGAAGCCGAGCAGGAAGGCGACGCCGAGGCCGGAATTCTTGGTCTTATCGATAGCAAAGAAGAAACCGAAGGCGATGGCCATAAAGATAACGAAGCCCATCAAGCCGCCGCCGATGAAGAAGCCGGTCTGCACGCCGACAATGGCGCCGATGATGGTCGGGATCATCGAGAGAGCCAATAGCCAATAGGTATTGCGCAACACGCGATGGCGTGCGATCTGATTGACACCGTCGAAACCGTAGATTTGCTGCATTTGATCCATACTGCCTCCGAATTGATTACCACCTTTACAAGCATAGCACGTTCGTTACCAGGGCCTGTTAACATTCAATTTGGGAGATGCGTTCAACCGGGGCCGCCGAGGCAAAAAGCGTGGTGGCAAGGCGCGTGGCGTAGCAAAGGGTGGTTCCCCTTTACTAGCCGTGCAACGCCGCCAGCGCGCTTTTTGGAGTGAACCCGGAGGGAACGAACCCTATGCGTTGCATGCCGGTGTTGCAGGGGGCGGCCATCCGCATCCTCCCCGTAGCACCACTACGACTCGTCGCAAGCGGGGCGGCCATCCGCCTAGGCCTGCAACGCATAGGACTCGTTCGCACTCCCAAATTGAACGTTAACAGGCCCTAGCCACGCTGGTTGGATATCTTTCAGGCAACTTAGTTCAAGTCTGGCGCCGACTCCCCCGCGTCTGAGGCGAGGCCCCATACCTTGTCCGGATTGCGTCTCGTACCGGCTCAGTGCCTGATGTCACTCTATATAGGGGTGATTCATGGTAAAATCAAAGGTTAGTTGAATTCTCAATTCTTGGTCTTAACCCTTTCTTTTTATTGGAGTTTTTAGATGGCTATCGAACGTACCCTGTCGATTATCAAACCGGACGCAGTTGCGAAAAACGTAATCGGCCAGATTTACGCCCGTTTCGAAGCCGCCGGCCTGAAGGTGGTTGCTGCCCGTATGGTGCATTTGTCGCGCGCTGAAGCCGAAGGTTTCTACGCCGTGCACCGCGAACGCCCTTTCTTCAAGGACTTGGTCGATTTCATGGTTTCCGGCCCGGTCATGGTGCAAGCGCTGGAAGGTGAGAACGCGATTGCCAAGAACCGCGAATTGATGGGTGCCACCGATCCGAAGAAGGCTGACAAGGGCACGATCCGCGCCGACTTCGCCGATTCGATCGACGCCAACGCCGTCCACGGTTCCGACGCAGCCGAAACGGCCAAGGTCGAAATCGCCTACTTCTTCCCGGCGTTGAACGTTTACTCGCGCTAAGCCGCGCGTACGCAAGCAAGCATCACGTTAAGTAACAAGGCAACGATGACGACCCTCACCAATTTGCTGGATCTCGATCCCGCGCAGCTCGTCGCCTATTGCGGCGAGCTGGGTGAGAAGCCGTTTCGCGCCAAGCAATTGCAGCGCTGGATACACCAATTCGGCGCGGCCGATTTCGATGCGATGACCGATCTGGCCAAGTCGCTGCGCGAGAAACTCAAGACGCGCGCGCAGATCGTCAGCCCGGCCGTCATCAGTGACCATACCTCGGCCGACGGCACTCGCAAGTGGCTGGTCGACGTCGGTAATGGCAATGCCGTCGAAACCGTCTACATCCCCGAGGAAAACCGCGGCACGCTGTGCATCTCCACGCAGGCGGGTTGTGCGGTCAATTGCCGCTTCTGCTCGACCGGCAAGCAGGGCTTCAACCGCAATCTGACGGTGGGAGAAATCATCGGGCAGTTGTGGATGGCCGAGTTCGAATTGCGCAAGACCAAGGGCGTTGAGCCCGGGCCAAA
Organism: Burkholderiaceae bacterium; assembly: GCA_019232795.1. Lineage (GTDB taxonomy): Bacteria > Pseudomonadota > Gammaproteobacteria > Burkholderiales > Burkholderiaceae_D > PKWO01. The sequence continues at coordinate 28,568 of JAFANH010000088.1, read as the reverse complement.
AGGCGAGCGCCAGATCACCAACGTGGTGATGATGGGCATGGGTGAGCCGCTGCTGAACTTCGAACCGACCGTCACAGCACTCAAGCTGATGCTTGACGATAACGCCTACGGTTTGTCGCGCCGGCGCGTGACCTTGTCCACCTCGGGCGTGGTGCCGATGATAGACCGCCTGGCGCAGGAATGCCCGGTGGCGATGGCGGTCTCGCTGCACGCATCGAATGATGGTTTGCGCGACGGCCTGGTGCCGCTCAACAAGAAATACCCGCTGCGGGAATTGATGGCCGCCTGCAAACGCTATCTGGAATTCGCGCCGCGCGACTTCATCACGTTCGAATACTGCATGCTGGATGGCGTCAACGACAGCGACGAGCATGCGCGCGAGCTGATCGCATTGGTTCAAGGCGGCAGCAACGGCAGCGCGGTGCCGTGCAAGTTCAATCTGATTCCTTTCAATCCCTTTCCCGAGTCGGGCTTGAAGCGTTCCAATAACCCGCGCATCAAGGCTTTTGCGCAGATATTGATGGATGCGGGCATCGTTACCACCATCCGCAAGACGCGCGGCGACGATATCGACGCCGCCTGCGGCCAATTGGCGGGTGAAGTGCAAGACCGCACGCGTGTGCAGGAGCGCATGCAAAAGATGGCGGAATATCAGGCAAAATTCGGCAAGGATTTCGGGCGTATCGTGGAGGTGACTTCGTGAGCAGATTGGGCCGGACGCTGTTTTCTTTTCCCTTGATTGCGGCCTTGCTGATAGCCGGATGCGCATCCTCGGGGCATAGCGGCAATGAGCTGCCGACCAGTTCCGATCAGACCAGCGCGCAAAAGCGTGCCGCCATCAACACCGAACTGGCGGTCGGCTATTACCAGCGTGGCGAAAAGGAAGTCGCGCTCGACAAGGTCAAGTTGGCGCTCGCCGCCGATTCGGAATTTGCGGACGCCTACAGCGTGCGCGGCCTGATCTACATGGACATGGGTGAGAACCGCCTGGCCGAAGAGAATTTTCAGCGCGCGATCCGCTTGGCGCCCGACAATGCCGATTTCAGCAACAACTATGGTTGGTTCCTGTGCCAGAACGGCCGCGCCAAGGAATCGATCTCTTATTTCGAAGCGGCGCTGAAAAGCCGCAAATATGAATCGCCGGGCAAGGCCATGGACAATGCAGGCATCTGCAGCCTGAAGATGAATGATGCCGCTGCCGCTGAACGCTATTTCCTGCGCGCCTTCCAGTTCGACCCCGGCAATCCTCAGATCAATATCAATCTGGCCAAGCTTTATTACGGCAAGCGGGACTACGAGCGCGCCAATTTCTATGTCGGCCGCGTGATACAAGCCGGTTCGTCCGACGCCAGTGTGCTGTGGCTCGGCATCAAGGTCGCTCACAAGGTGGGAGACCGTCTGGCCGAAGCCAAGCTTGGTACGCAATTGCATACCAGCCAACCGAATTCCATCGAATATGCGACCTACCAACGCGGGGCATTTGATGAATGAACCCGCTGTGAACGAAACGCAAAATCAGCCGCCTGAGTCGGGGGAAGAGTTGCCTGTAAAAGCTGCTGAAGATGTGATGGAGGAAGCGGCTGCCGTTGCCGAGGAAGCGCCGAAGCAGAGCGTCGGCCAACGCCTGGCAGCCGAGCGCGAAGCGCGGGAATGGACGGTCGGTTACGTAGCCAGCCAGCTCAATCTTGCCCCGCGTCAAATTCAGGCGCTGGAAGCCGACAACTATAGCGCCTTGCCTGGCCTGGTCAGCGTGCGCGGCTTCGTGCGTTCCTATGCAAAATTGCTCAAGATAGACGCCAATCCGCTGGTGGCGACGATAGGTGAACAGCAGCCGACACCGGTGGTGCAGCTCGAGCCCAAGCAAGGCCTGGCTGCCATGCCTTTGTCGAAAAATCTGCCGGTGACGGTCGGCCGACGCTCTGTTCCTGGCGCGGTCGTCATTGCGGCTGCCTTGGCGCTGGTAGTGCTGTTGGTTCTGGTGTTGGGATGGAGGGGCAGCTGGAGCACGGTCTCGCAATCGCTGCCGGCGCAGGTGCATGAGCTGGCGTCGGCTTCCAGCGGTGCGAATGACGCCGCAGCGGAAGCGCCGCCGACCTTGCCGCTTACCGTTGCTTCGGCTCCAGAAACGGAGCGTAATGCTGCCGCCGCGGATGAACAACCGGTGGCGGCCGCGAAAGTCGCCGCTGTGTCCGACGCCAAGCCGGCGGGCCATCCGGCGGCCTCAGCTGGCGATGCGCAGCGGCAACCGGCCGGCAAGAACCCCTTGGTGTTTACTGCCAATGAGGATTCGTGGGTCGAGGTCAAGGCCGGCAACAATACCTTGTTTTCCCACTTGATCAAATCCGGTTCCACCGAGTCGGTCGATGTATCCGAACCCGTGGTGCTGACCATCGGCAATGCGGCTGGTGTCGATGTGACGTTCCGTGGCAATCCGCTCGACGTGAAAACCGACGCCAAGAGCAACGTCACTCATTTGAATTTGAAATAAGGCGGGCATAGTGTCCCTCAATTGCATTCCCTCCGGTCCGCTCGACCGCCGCCCCAGCCGTAAAGCTGTCATCCGCTATGGCGCGCGCGAGGTCGCCGTCGGCGGCAGCGGCGCAGTCGTGGTGCAGTCGATGACCAATACCGACACGGCCGACGCCATCGGCACGGCGATCCAGATTCGCGATCTGGCGCGGGCCGGTTCGGAGCTGGTGCGTATTACCGTCAATAATCCGGAATCCGCTGCCGCCGTGCCTGCCATACGCGAACAACTCGATCGCATGGGCGTCGACGTGCCGCTGATAGGCGACTTTCATTACAACGGACACAAGCTGCTGGCCGATTTCCCGGAATGCGCGCAAGCGTTGTCGAAGTACCGCATCAATCCCGGCAATGTCGGTCAGGGCGCGAAGCGTGATACGCAATTCGCCCAAATGATAGAAATCGCCTGCCGCTACGACAAGCCGGTGCGCATTGGCGTCAATTGGGGCAGCCTGGACCAGGCACTGCTGGCGCGCATCATGGATGAGAACGCGCAGCGCGCCGAACCGTGGAGCGCGCAAGCCGTCATGTATGAAGCCCTGATCACGTCGGCTATCGAAAACGCCTTGCGGGCGGAAGAGGTGGGACTGGGCGGCGACAAGATCATCTTGTCCTGCAAGGTGTCGGGCGTGCAGGACCTGATTGCGGTCTACCGCGAACTGGCCCGCCGCTGCGATTACCCTCTGCATCTCGGTTTGACCGAAGCCGGCATGGGTAGCAAGGGCATTGTCGCTTCGACGGCAGCGCTGTCGGTGTTGCTGCAGGAAGGCATAGGCGACACCATCCGCATTTCGCTGACGCCTGAGCCGGGCGGTGACCGCACCAAGGAAATTGTCGTGGCGCAGGAAATCCTGCAAACCATGGGCTTGCGCAAATTCGCGCCCATGGTGATTGCCTGCCCGGGTTGCGGACGCACGACGTCGACCGTGTTCCAGGAATTGGCCGACCGCATCCAGACCTATCTGCGCGACCAGATGCCGGTATGGAAGAAACAGTACCCTGGCGTCGAGAACATGAATGTGGCCGTGATGGGCTGTATCGTCAACGGCCCCGGCGAATCGAAGCATGCCAACATCGGCATCAGCCTGCCAGGCACCGGCGAGTCGCCGGCGGCACCGGTGTTTGTCGATGGGCAGAAGACGGTCACGCTGCGCGGTGAGCGTATCGCCGAAGAGTTTCAGCAGATCGTGCTTGATTACGTGCAGTCGCACTATGCTCCGGCACGCCAAACGGAGGAAGCCACCGCATAACAACGACCCCTCTCCCGCTGGCCGGGAGAGGGGTAGGGGAGAGGGCGTTTGTCAAGACATTCTTGGGGCGCTCCCTCTCCCCCGACCCCTCTCCCGCGAGGCAGGAGAGGGGAGTAGATGGCGCGACGCGAAGGGTAGAACGGGAAAAATGTCAGAAAACAAGAAAGCAGAAAAAATCGTCGGCGTAAAAGGCATGAACGACATGCTGCCGGCCGATGCGCCACTGTGGGAACTGTTCGAAAATACCGTGCAGACCGTGTTGAAGAGCTACGGCTTTCAGCAGATCCGCACGCCCATCGTCGAACAAACCGCTTTGTTCTCGCGCGGTATCGGCGAAGTGACCGACATCGTCGAGAAGGAAATGTATTCCTTCGAAGATTCGATGAATGGCGACAAGCTGACCCTGCGCCCGGAATGCACGGCCGGCGTAGTGCGCGCCGCCATCGAACACAACCTGACCTACGAAGGGCCGAAGCGCCTGTGGTACGTCGGCCCCATGTTTCGCCACGAAAAGCCGCAGCGCGGCCGCTACCGCCAGTTCCATCAGGTCGGTGCCGAGGCGCTGGGCTTTGCCGGCCCCGACGTCGATGCCGAATTGATCATGATGTGCCAGCGCCTGTGGGACGATTTGGGCCTGCAGGACGTGCGCCTGGAATTGAACTCGATCGGCGATGCCGAGGAGCGCAACCGTCACCGGGTGGATCTGATCTCCTATTTCGAAAAGCATGCAGACTTGCTCGACGCCGAGGCGAAGCGCCGCCTGCATACGAATCCGCTGCGGATTCTCGATACCAAGAATCCGGCCATGCAGGAAATGGTCAAAGGCGCGCCTAGCCTGCTCGACTATCTGGGCGAGGAGTCGCGTGCCCATTTCGAAGGCGTGCAAAAGATCCTGCGCCACAACAACATTCCCTTCACCATCAATCCGCGCCTGGTGCGTGGTCTCGATTATTACAACCGCACGGTGTTCGAGTGGGTCACCGATCAGCTCGGCGCGCAGGGCACCGTGTGTGCAGGCGGCCGCTATGACGCATTGATCGAAATCATCGGTGGCAAGCCGACTCCGGCCTGTGGCTTTGCCATGGGTATCGAACGCTTGTTGGAATTGATGAAGGCCAGCGGCGAGCAATTCGCGCCGAACCAATGCGACGTCTATGTCGTGCATCAGGGCGAGCAGGCCCAGCTGCAGGCTTTCGTTGCCGCGGAACGCCTGCGCGATGCCGGCCTTGACGTCGTGCTGCATTGTGCCGCGGCCAATGGCGGCGGCAGTTTCAAGGCCCAAATGAAGCGCGCCGATGCCAGTGGCGCCGCCTATGCAGTCATTTTGGGCGAGGACGAAGTCGCTGCGGGCCTGGCAGCCGTCAAGGCCTTGCGGCAAGCCGAAGGCGAGGGTAATCAAAATTCCGTGCCGTTCGAGCAATTGGCAGACTACCTGGTCGACCAGATCATCGGCGAAGATGATCACGACCAACACATCCACTATCACTAATACATTTTCATCATGGCATACGATCTCGAAGAACAGGAACAACTTGCAGCCCTCAAGGCATGGTGGAACCAGTACGGCAACCTGGTGACCTGGCTGCTCATCATCGTGCTGGCCGGCGTTTCGGGTTGGACGTTCTGGAACAACCAACAGCAAAAGACTGCCAGCCAGGCGGGTCAGTTGTTCGACGAACTGCAGAAGGCGGTCGACGCCAAGGACAGCGCCAAGGTGCAGCGCGCCACTGCAGATATCGAAGAAAAATTCGGCAACACAATCTTTGCGCAAATGGGCGCCATGAGCGCGGCCAAATTCGCTTACGACGCCGCCGACGCGAAAACTGCGAAAGCACAATTGCAGTGGGTGATCGATCATGGCAGCGACGATTACAAGGCGCTGGCCAAGGTGCGCCTAGCCGGTGTATTGCTGGACGAAAAAGCGTATGACGACGGCCTGAAGCTGCTGGCGGGCGAATTCCCGGCTTCGTTCGAAGCCATGGTGGCCGACCGCAAGGGCGACATCCTGGTGGCGCAAAACAAGCTTGCCGAAGCCCGCGCGGCCTACCAGCTGGCTCTGGACAAGATCGATCAGAAGAACCCCAATCGCCAGCTGATTCAGATGAAGCTCGATGCGATCGGCGGGGCGCCGGCCAAGACTGCTGCTGCGGCGGCCTAACCTGAAACTATACAGGCGCCATCCCAGCGATCTGGAGATGCCGTGCCACCACACGAAGGGGAAGAAATGCGTATAGCAGTGAAGCTGGCTTATGTTGCTGCCGCAGTCGTAACCATGGCTGCGCTGGCGGGATGCTCGATGTTCCACAAGGATCCGCCCAAGAATCCGCCGGCGACCTTGACGGAGTTCAAGCCGACGCTGACGGTGCATAAAGCCTGGTCGATGTCGATCGGCAGTTCGGACGACTTCAGCTTTTCTCCTGCCTATGCCGAGGGCAGCGTATTCGCGGCGGCAGCAGACGGCACGATCGTGCGCCTGGCAGCCGGCAGCGGCAAATTGCAATGGCGTATTCGCGCCGAAATGCCGCTGACTGCCGGCGTCGGCAGCGATGGCAGTACCGTTGCCGTGGCGGGAGAGAAGGGCATCGTCCTGGCCTACGACGGTGAGGGAAAATTGCGCTGGAAAGCGCAATCGACGAGCGAAATCCTGTCGGCGCCGGCAGTCGGTTCGGGGCTGGTCGTGGTGCGTAGCGCAGATGACAAGATCGTCGCCTACGATGCTGAATCCGGCAGCAAGCGCTGGACGGTGGTGCGCACCGTGCCGGCATTGACCCTGCGCACGACGCCAGGCATCACGATCGACCGCCAGACTGTATTTGTCGGTCTGCCGGGCGGTCATTTGCTGGCCTTGTTCGTCAACAGCGGCGCTGCGCGCTGGGAGTTGGCGGTGGGCGAGCCGCGCGGCGCTACCGAACTCGAGCGCGTTGCCGACCTGTCGGGTGCGCCGACGGTGATCAACGGCGATGTCTGTGCGGTTTCCTTCCAGGGACGCATCGGCTGCTTTGACGGCGGCAGCGGCAACCCGCTCTGGACCAAGAACCTGTCCAGCTCGGTAGGCCTCGGCGCCGACGAAAGGTTTGTATTCGCCGCCGACGAACACGGCGTATTGAGCGCGTATGCGCGCGAAAGCGGTTCCAATGCCTGGACCAGCAAGGTATTGGGTTACCGCAACTTGTCGGCTCCCGCGTCCTTCGGCCGCGCCGTCGCGGTTGGCGACTATCAGGGCTACGTGCATTTCCTGTCGCGCGAAGACGGCGCCATGCTGGCGCGTGTCGCCACCGACGGCAGCGCCATTGTCGCTGCGCCTGTCGTGGCAGGTGACGACCTGGTGTTCCAGACGCGCGGAGGAACCTTGGCCGCCTACACAGCCGAATGAGCGGCGGAATAAAGTCAGAATAACGTCATCGGGCCGAATGATTTCAATGGCAGAGCGAGAAGGTAGAAAAAGATGAAGCCGGTCATTGCATTGGTAGGGCGTCCCAACGTCGGTAAATCGACGTTGTTCAACCGGCTCACGCGTTCGCGTGATGCCTTGGTGGCGGATTTGCCGGGTTTGACACGCGACCGCCACTACGGCGAAGGCCGTGTCGGCGAGCGGCCGTTCCTGGTGATCGATACGGGCGGTTTCGAGCCGGTGGCCAAGGCCGGCATCATGCACGAGATGGCCAAGCAGACCAAACAGGCCGTGGCCGAAGCCGACGTCGTGATCTTCATCGTCGACGGCCGCCAGGGTTTGACGCCGCACGACAAGACCATTACCGATTTCCTGCGCAAGTCGGGCCGCTCTGTGATGCTGGTGGTGAACAAGTCGGAAGGCATGAAATACACCTCGGTCACAGCCGATTTCTATGAGCTGGGCCTGGGCGACCCCTACGTCATTTCGGCCGCGCACGGCGACGGCGTGATGGACCTGGTGGAAGAGGCGATCGACATCGCACAAAACCAGCGCATCCCCGATGAAGAAATCGTCGATAAGCCGGGTCACAGCATCAAGCTGGCCATCGTCGGCCGCCCTAACGTCGGTAAATCGACCCTGGTCAATACCCTGCTCGGCGAAGAGCGCGTGATTGCCTTCGATATGCCGGGCACGACGCGCGATTCGATCGAGATCGATTTCGAGCGCGACGGCAAGTCCTATACGCTGATCGACACGGCCGGCATCCGCCGGCGCGGCAAGGTGTTCGAGGCGATCGAAAAATTCTCGGTGGTCAAGACCTTGCAGTCGATCTCGGAAGCCAACGTCGTGCTGCTGCTGCTCGACGCGCAGCAAGACATTTCCGAGCAGGACGCGCATATCGCCGGCTTCATCCTGGAATCGGGACGCGCGCTGGTGGTCGGCGTCAACAAGTGGGACGGCTTGACCAGCGACCGGCGCGACGAGATCAAGATGGACATCGAGCGCAAGCTCAACTTCCTGTCGTTCGCCAAGTACCATTTCATCTCGGCCCTGAAGTCGACCGGCATCGGCCCCTTGATGAAATCGGTCGACTCGGCCTACGCGGCGGCCATGGCGAATCTGACTACGCCGAAGCTGACGCGCGCGCTGATCGAGGCAGTCGAAAAGCAGCAGCCGCGCCGCAAGGGCTCGATCCGCCCCAAGATGCGTTACGCGCACCAGGGTGGACAGAATCCGCCCATCGTCGTCATTCACGGCAATGCGCTCGAAGCGATCGACGATAACTACAAGCGCTACCTGGAAAAGCACTTCCGTGAAACTTTTTCGCTGATCGGCACTCCATTACGTATCGAAATGCGGTCGGGCAAAAATCCATTCAATAAGCAGGACAAGTAAGTTTGCAAGAAAATGTATGTTGTCCTGCAACATACCCAAAAATAGATTACAGTCTGATTACAGGTTAAGTTTCATCGTCAGGCGCTTGAAAAATACACAAGCCGCCATCAACTCCTCATCACAACAACATATCCGGAGCTGCCATGAGCAATAAAGGGCAATTGTTACAAGACCCGTTCTTGAACGCCTTGCGCAAAGAACACGTGTCCGTGTCGATCTACCTCGTCAACGGCATCAAACTGCAGGGACATATCGAGTCTTTCGACCAGTACGTGGTATTGCTGCGCAATACAGTCACGCAAATGGTCTATAAGCATGCGATCTCCACGGTCGTCCCTGCGCGCGCCGTCAACTTGAATATTGAGGCTGACGCCGAATAATGCAGTGTCTTCAGACCATTGCGTGTAGGCCGTATGCCGCAAGCTGAAACGCTCGCGGCACTGGTAGGCGTCGATTTCGGCAAAGGCGATTTCACCGCAAGTCTGGAAGAGTTGTCCCTGCTGGTCAAATCGGCCGGCGCACGTCCCATCATCACCATTCTGGCGCGCCGTGCCAGTCCCGATGCGGCCCTGTTCGTCGGTTCCGGCAAGGCGGAAGAAATTGCCGACGCCGTGGCCGAACAGCAGGTCGACGTGGTCATCTTTAATCACGCCTTGTCGCCGGCGCAGCAGCGCAACCTCGAACGCGTGCTGAAAGTCAGGGTGGTCGACCGTACCAGCCTGATCCTCGATATCTTCGCCCAACGAGCGCAAAGCCACGAGGGCAAGGTGCAGGTTGAGCTTGCACAATTGCAACATTTGGCAACCCGGCTGGTGCGCGGCTGGACTCACTTGGAACGGCAAAAAGGCGGTATCGGCTTGCGCGGCCCGGGCGAAACCCAGTTGGAGACCGACCGCCGACTGCTGGGCGAGCGCGTCAAGATGCTGCGCTCCAAGCTCGACAAGCTGCACAAGCAGCGGGTCACACAGCGCCGTTCGCGCGGCCGCAACAACGCCTTTTCCGTGTCGCTGGTCGGTTACACCAATGCCGGCAAGTCGACCCTGTTCAACTCGCTGGTCAAGGCGCGCGTATATGCCGCCGACCAGTTGTTTGCGACCTTGGATACCACCTCGCGCCGCATCTACCTGGGCGATGCCGGGCAGGTCGTCATTTCCGATACCGTCGGTTTTATCCGCGATCTGCCGCACCAGTTGGTGGCCTCTTTCCGCGCCACGCTGGAGGAAACGGTGCACGCCGACCTGTTGCTGCACGTGGTCGATGCCGCCAATCCGGCGCGCATGGAGCAGATTGAGCAGGTCAATCTGGTGCTGAAAGAGATACACGCCGAGCATATTCCGCAAATCCTGGTCTGGAACAAGATCGATGCGGCCGACTTGGCGCCGGGCTTGGACCGTGATGAATATGATAAAATCCGCCGTGTTTTTATCAGTGCGCAAACCGGGGAAGGGCTCGATCTGTTGCGCCAGGCGGTAGCTGAGGCAGCGCATCGGAATAGTGCCGCGCCGACCGACGAAAACCTGACCGAAGTATACGAAGACGACCTAATAAGCAGCATTCCTACATCCTGAAGCAAAATCGCGCCAGAATGCTACGACTAAAAAAAATCGGAACAATGTTTTCGCTTAACGACCTTCGCCGGGGCCGCGGCAAAAAAAATCCCCTGCAAAACCAGGACGGCAGACGGCCCAACGACGGTCCTCCCGACCTTGATCAATTGTGGCGCGACTTCAACGCGCGCCTGTTGCGCCTGTTCGGCGGCAAGGACAAGGGGAGTGGCGGCAACGGCGCCAATGGCGGCGACGGTTTCAAGCCTGATATGCGCGGCGCCGGCGTCGGTGCTGCCGTCATCGTCGCTATCCTGGCCTTGCTGTGGGTGGCCAGCGGCTATTTCATCGTGCAGGAAGGCCAAACTGCCGTAGTCATGACCTTCGGCAAGTTCAGCCATACCACTCCGGCCGGTTTCAACTGGCGCTGGCCTTATCCCATCCAGAGCCACGAGATCGTCAACGTCTCGCAAGTGCGTACGGTGGAGGTCGGTTATCGCTCCAGCGTCAAGAACAAGCTGCCGAGCGAAGCCTTGATGCTGACCGACGATGAAAACATCATCGACATCCAGTTTGCCGTGCAATACCGGCTCAAGGATGCGGTCGAATGGGTGTTCAACAACCGCGATCAGGAAGATACCGTCAAACAGGTGGCGGAAACAGCGATCCGCGAAGTGGTCGGCAAGAGCAAGATGGATTTCGTGCTTTACGAGGGACGCGAAAAAGTCGCGGTCGACGTCGGCCAATTGATGCAGCAGATTCTCGACCGTTACAAGATGGGTGTGCAAGTCACCAACGTGACCATGCAAGGCGTGCAACCGCCCGAGCAGGTGCAGGCGGCATTCGATGACGCGGTCAAGGCAGGGCAGGACAAGGAGCGGCAAAAGAACGAGGGCCAGGCCTACGCCAACGATATCGTGCCCAAGGCCGCGGGCACCGCTTCGCGCCTGATGCAGGAGTCGGAGGCCTACCGCGCCCGCGTGGTTGCCAATGCCGAAGGCGATGCCGCGCGCTTCAAGCAGGTGCTGACCGAATACCAGAAGGCGCCGGCCGTCACGCGCGACCGCATGTACCTGGAGACCATGCAGCAGATTTTCAGCAACACCACCAAGGTCATGGTCGATTCCAAGAACGGCAACAACCTGATCTACCTGCCGCTCGATAAGCTGGTCGCGCAAGCCGCCGCCGGCGACGCGCCCAGGGCCAACGCGCAGGTGCCGACGCCGGCGCCCGCACCGACCGACGTCAATCCGGCGCCGGATCCGCTGCAATCGCTCGACTCGCAGCGCTTCCGCGATCCGCGCAGCCGCGATAGCCGTGACAGCCGCGACCGGGAGACACGCTGATGAGCCGCGCCATTTCCTATCTGATCGCGACGGTCATCGTCCTGCTGGTGCTGTCTTCGACCCTGTTCGTGGTCGACCAGCGGCAATATGCGATCGTGTTCGCACTGGGTGAAGTCAAGGAAGTCATCAGCGAACCGGGCTTGCACGTCAAGCTGCCGCCGCCTTTCCAGAACGTATTGTTCCTCGACAAGCAGATCCTCACGCTCGATACGCCGGAAACCGACCGCTTCATCACGGCCGAGAAAATGAACATTCTGGTCGACGCTTTCGTCAAATGGCGCATCAGCGAGCCGAAACTGTATTTCGTCAGCTTCGGCGGCGACGAGCATCGGGCGCGCGACCGCATGTCGCAAATCGTCAAGGCTGCGCTCAACGACGAGATCACCAAGCGCACCGTGCGTGAAGTCATTTCCGGCGAACGCGGCCGCATCATGGATTCGATCCGCCAGAAAGTGGCCGACGAAGCCAAGCAGATCGGTGTCGAGATCATCGACGTGCGCCTCAAGCGCGTCGATTACGTCGAACAGATCAATGCTTCGGTGTACGACCGCATGAAGTCGGAACGCCTGCGCGTCGCCAACGATCTGCGCTCACAGGGTTTCGCCGAATCGGAGAAGATCCGGGCCGATGCCGACCGCCAGCGCACCGTGTTGCTGGCCGAAGCCTATCGCGATGCGGAGAACATCCGCGGCGAGGGTGACGCCAAGGCTTCACAGATTTATGCCAAGGCCTTTAGCCAGAATCCCGAGTTCTACAAGTTCTATCGCAGCCTGGAAGCTTACCGCGCCAGTTTCAAGACCCGCAGCGACCTGCTGGTGGTTGACCCCAATTCCGAATTCTTCAAATACATGAAGAGTTCGGATGCCGGAGGGGCGAAAAAGTAGTATTTTTTGAACCGGAAGCTTTCCGATCGGCGCGGATGTCCGCGCCGATAGTCATTGAGTGGTCTGCTTTGTAATTGGTCGAACAAACAAAAGCGATGGATTTCCGTGTCAGGCAAGGCGAATGGCCGCCCCGCGCAAAGCACAGCGATAGCCTACGCTATCGCGAGCATTTGCAACACAGCCTGGCGCGGAAATACGCGCTTTTGTGTTCGACTAATTGCGAAGCAGATCACTAGCCTTGCAAAGTCTTGATTGTCCGCTATGCCCAACTGGCTTCTCCCTGAAAACATCGCCGACGTCTTGCCGTCCGAAGCGCGCAAGATCGAGGAATTGCGCCGTGTCGTGCTCGACAACTTCCGGCTGTACGGTTACGAGCTGGTCATGCCGCCCATGCTGGAATACCTGGATTCGCTGCTGGCCGGTGCCGGGGAAGACACCGATTTGCGTACTTTCAAGCTGATCGATCAGCTATCGGGCCGCACGCTGGGCTTGCGGGCCGACATGACCACCCAGGTGGCGCGCATCGATGCGCACCTCCTTAACCGTGCTTCGGTGACACGCCTGTGCTATGCCGGCAGTGTCTTGCATACTCGACAATCCGGATTGAATGCCACGCGCGAACCCTTGCAGATCGGCGCCGAAATCTACGGCCACGCCGGACTCGAGGCCGATGCCGAGATCCAGGATCTGGCCCTGGCTTCGCTGGCTTTGGCCGGTTTTGGCGAAGTCCGGCTCGATTTGAGCCATGTCGGGGTTTTGCGCGCTATCATTGCGCAAGATCCAAAGGCGCAGGCCGATCAGGCCCAAGTGGTCGATTTGCTGCGGGCCAAGGATATTCCCGGTTTGCGTGTCCTGACCGCGGATTACGCAATTGAATGCCGGACGGCCTTGATGGCCTTGCCCAGCCTGTACGGCGATTCCGGCGTATTGGAACGCGCGCGCCGTGCTTTGCCCGCTTGGCCGGGGATCACCAAGGCGCTCGACGAGTTGACCTTGTTGGCAGGCTTTGCCGGCGGCGGGGCGCGAGTGACGATCGATCTGGCCGACCTGCGTGGTTACCAATACGAAAGCGGCGCCATGTTCGCGATTTACGTGCCGGGCTTGCCGAATGCGGTGGCGCGCGGCGGACGCTACGATCACGTTGGTGAAGCCTTTGGCCGCGCCCGTCCGGCTACCGGTTTTTCGATGGATTTGCGCGAATTGGCGCGGCTGTTGCCCGGAGCAGTGCGCAAGCCCTCGATTCGTGCGCCCTGGGGGCGCGAACCGGCATTGCGCGCGAAAATTGTCGAATTGCGAAAGGCCGGTGAAGTGGTCATTCAAAGCCTGCCCGGCCATGAAAACGACCAGGAAGAGTTCGACTGCGATCGTGAACTGGTTCTGGATGCGGGAAATTGGATCGTCAAGAAGCGCTGACCGCCTGCACCGATACGAATTTTGAATCCGCATTAAATTTATTATCTATAGGCACTACGATGTCACACATGAATACAGCAAGAAACGTCGTCGTCATCGGCACCCAATGGGGCGACGAAGGCAAGGGTAAAGTCGTCGACTGGCTGACCGATCACGCCCAGGGCGTCGTTCGCTTCCAGGGCGGCCACAATGCCGGCCATACGCTGGTCATCGACGGCAAGAAGACCGCGCTGCAACTGATCCCTTCCGGCATCATGCGCGCCGGCGTGGCCTGTTATATCGGCAACGGTGTGGTGCTGTCGGTGCCCGACTTGCTGCGCGAAATCGACAAGCTGCAGGCGGCCGGCGTCGAAGTGGCGTCGCGTTTGAAGATTTCCGAAGCCTGCCCGCTGATTTTGCCCTACCACACCGCACTTGATGCTGCGCGCGAAGCGGCGGCCGGCGCCGCCAAGATCGGCACCACCGGCAAGGGGATCGGCCCGGCTTACGAAGACAAGGTGGCGCGCCGCGCCATTCGCGTCGCCGACCTGCTCAACGAACAGCGTTTTGCGGAAAAGCTGCGTGAAAACCTCGAGCTGCATAATTTCGTCCTGACCAACTACCTGAAAGCGGCGCCGGTCGATTACCAAAAGACCCTCGACGAAGCAATGGCCAATGTGCCGCGTATCCGCCCCATGGTGGCCGACGTTTCCAGCGCTCTGTATGCGGTGCATAAGGCCGGCGGCAAGCTGTTGTTCGAAGGCGCGCAGGGCAGCCTGCTCGACATCGACCACGGCACCTATCCGTTCGTGACGTCCAGTAACTGTGTGGCCGGCAATGCCGCTGCAGGCGCCGGCGTCGGCCCCAACATGCTGCACTACATCCTCGGCATCACCAAGGCCTATACCACGCGCGTTGGCTCCGGTCCGTTCCCCTCGGAACTGCCGACTGAAGAAGGCGTCGGCAAGCATCTGTCTTCCGTCGGTCACGAGTTCGGCACCGTCACCGGCCGCGCACGCCGTTGCGGCTGGTTCGATGCAGCCCTGCTCAAACGTTCGGTGCAGATCAATGGCGTATCCGGCATGTGCCTGACCAAGCTCGACGTGCTCGACGGCATCGAAACGCTCAAGATTTGCACCGGCTATACGCTCGGCGGCAAGACCGTGGACATCTTCCCGGTCGGCGCCGAAGACGCGGCCCGCTGCGTGCCGAATTATGAAGTCATGCCCGGCTGGAAGGAATCGACCGTCGGCGCCAAAACGCTGGATGCGCTGCCCGCAAACGCGCGCGCCTACATCAAGCGTATCGAGGAATTGGTCGGCGTACCGGTCGATATGGTATCGACCGGACCGGACCGCGAAGAAACCATCGTCCTGCGCCATCCGTTCCAATAATCGAAAAAGCCGACAAAAAGCAGGGTATCAAGGGGGAAGGCATGACGCCGGTATCGAATGAGAAACATCTGTGGGTATCGTGGGACGATTACCACCGCAGCGTCGAAAAACTTGCGCTGATGGTGTACGAGTCTGGCTGGAAATTCGATCAGGTGCTGTGCCTGGCGCGTGGCGGCTTGCGTCCGGGTGACATCATGTCGCGCATTTTCGATGTGCCGCTCGGCATTCTCTCGACCAGCTCCTATCGGGCGGAAGCCGGTACCGTGCAAGGCGAACTCGACATCGCCAAGTACATCACCATCACCAAGGGTACGCTGTCGGGCAAGGTGCTGTTGGTCGACGATCTCGTCGATTCTGGTGTTACCCTGGAGAAAGTGCAGCAGCATCTAAGAGAGCACTATCCCGCCGTGACCGAAGTCAAATCGGCAGTCATCTGGTGCAAGGCCTGTTCCGTGGTTCGCCCCGACTTCTACCTGCAATACCTCGAAACCAATCCCTGGATTCATCAGCCTTTCGAAGAATACGACGGCCTGCGTCCGCACCAGTTGGCGGCTTGGATCAAGAAGGGCTGAGAAACAAAAGCCACACGCCCCGGTCACGGGGTGAGGGTCACGCTATGCGCCGATCAGCAGATCGTTGGGTCGGCGCTAGGGCTTCGGATGATGGTGCCTTTCGATGAATTTGCGCAACGGTTGCAGAGGATGGATTTCATGAATGTGCAAGTCCATCAACAGGCCATAGATCACCAATGCGCAAACGACGATTTGCAGCGCCATAATAAATAGGAGAACCATAAGCGCTCGGCCGCTTTTTGGGCGGCTGCCTCCTGTCATGATGACACTTCCAGTGTAGCAGGCTGCAATCGCAATGCAATCGCAATGCAATCGCAATGCAATTTTTTGCGCAGCGAGGCAGGCCCCCCGGGTGTCACGCCATTCACCGGCTCAGCTGTTTCTCCTCAGGTCGAGCGTATAAGGAAATTCGGCATTCGGCTGCTCGTCCGGCGCAGCCATCGGCCCCAGGCGGCTGCCTTCCGGCAGGAATAGCGTGTGCGCACCGAACTGCGGTGGCGGCGTGAAGCTGCCGGGAGTGTGGCCGAAGCCTTCGAAACGCGACTGCCTTCTCGCTTCCGCTTCGTTGGCATTGACCGGGTACTGCTTGAAATTGCGCCCGCCGGGATGCATGACGTGGTAGCGGCAACCGCCGATCGCGTGCTCATTCCATAGATCGATCAGGTCGAACACCAGGGGTGAATGGACACCTATGGTCGGGTGCAGTGCCGAAGGCGGTTGCCAGGCGCGGAAGCGTACTCCGGCTACGTATTCGCCGACGCGCCCGGTATTGCGCAGCGGCACGCGGCGGCCATTGCAGGCCAGCGCGTAGCGGCCGTCGGTCAAGCCGCTCAACTTCACCTGCACGCGCTCGAGCGAGGAATCGACAAAACGTGCCGTGCCGGCGCCGGTCGCCTCTTCGCCGAGCACGTGCCATGGTTCGATTGCCGCGCGCAGTTCGAGTTCGATGTCGCCGATTTGCACGCTGCCGTGGCGGGGAAAACGGAATTCGAGAAAAGGCTCGTACCACTCCCTTTGAAACGGGAAACCGGCATCGCACAGCTCCTCCAACACCCCGGCGAGATCCGCCCACAGATAGTGCGGCAGCATCCAGCGGTCATGCAATTCGGTGCCCCAGCGCACCAGCGGCTTGGCGTAGGGCTGTGCCCAGAAGCGCGCCACCAGCGCGCGCAACAGCAGCATCTGCGCCAGACTCATGCGCGCATGCGGCGGCATTTCGTAGCCGCGGAATTCGAGCAGGCCCTGGCGGCCCGAGGCGCTGTCCGGCGAGTACAGTTTGTCGATGCAGAATTCCGAACGATGCGTGTTGCCGGTGATGTCGGTGAGCAGATGGCGGAACAGCCGGTCAACCAGCCACGGTTGCGTCGTTTCGCCGGCGGCGATGCGGCTGAAAGCGATTTCCAGTTCGTATAGCCGTTCCGGCCGGCTTTCGTCGACGCGCGGCGCCTGGCTGGTCGGGCCGATGAACATGCCGGCGAACAGGTAGGACAGGCTGGGATGGTGCTGCCAATAGGTAACGATGCTGCGCAACAGGTCGGGCCGGCGCAGGAAAGGGCTGTCGGCCGGCGTGATGCCGCCCAGCGTTGCATGGTTGCCGCCGCCGGTGCCCGTGTGACGGCCGTCGAGCATGAATTTTTCCGCCGCCAGCCGCGACTGGCGGGCCTCCTCGTACAGCGCTACGGTGTTGGCTTCCAGCGTTTCCCAGTTGCGGGCCGGATGAATGTTGACTTCAATCACGCCGGGGTCGGGCGTGACCAGCAGCTTTTCCAGACGTTGATCGGAAGGCGGAGCATAACCTTCGAGGATGACCGGCATGGCCAGCGTCGCCGCCGTCGCTTCGACGGCGGCAATAATGTCGAGCGCCTGCTCTAATCGTTCCATGGGCGGCAGGAATACATGCAGGCGGCCTTCGCGCGCTTCGACGCAGATTGCGGTGCGCGGCACTGCCACGCTGGTGCGGCCGCGCCGTTCTGAATCCTGCGGGTGCTGGGGCTGCCGCTGCTGCGCCCGCTGTTGCTGCGTTTCGCACACGGTCGAGGAAGCCCGGGCCGCTACCGCTTGGCGAAAATCGGCCAAAGGTTCGACCGGCGCGAACGGGTCAATTTCGCCTACCCATTCGATTTCATCCTCGGTCGCGCCCGGAAGCGAAGCGAGCGGCAGGCGCAGGCCGAGCGGCGAATCGCCCGGTGTCAAATACAGCCGCTCGCGCCGGAATTCCCACGGCGCCGAATACCAGCAGCCCGCTTGCCAATTCCAGGCCAGCGGCAGCACGTAGCCTATCACCTTGCTCAAGCCTTGCGACAGCACCTTGGCCAGGCGGCGCCGGTCCATGGCGTCGTCGAGCCCGGCCTTGGCCGGATCGAGCTGCGCCGGCAGCATCGCTTCCTGCAACAGATGCGGCAAGGGATCTTCGAAGGCCGGCACGATGTAGCGCTGCGCGAGACCGAGGCGAACAGATAGCGCGAGCATGAAACGCTGCGCGGATTCGGCCTTGTAACCATAGTCGCGTGTCGGTTCGGCCAGCCAGCGCTCGTCATGCCACACCGGTGTGCCGTCCTTGCGCCAGAAGATACCCAGCGCCCAGCGCGGCAACGGCTCACCCGGATACCATTTACCTTGAGCCGTGTGTAGCATGGCGCCTGGCGCGAAACGGTTCTTGAGCCGGCGCGCCAGCACGTCGGCACGTTCTCGCTTGTGCGTGCCGAGCGCTTCGGTGGTCCATTCCGGCGCTTCCATGTCGTCGACCGAAACGAAGGTCGGCTCGCCGCCCTGAGTCAGGCGCACGTCCATGGCTTCCAGCTTCCGGTCGACCAGACCACCCAGTGCGCGGATGTGCCCCCATTGTTCCTCGGTGTAGGGCTTGGTCACGCGCGGATCTTCCTTGAAGCGTGTGACGCTGTTGCTGAAGCTGAATTCCACTTCGCATTCGTCGGTGAAGCCGTCGATCGGTGCGGCGCTGGATGGGTGCGGCGTGCAGGCCAGCGGGATATGGCCTTCGCCTGCGAACAGGCCCGACGTCGGGTCGAGCCCGACCCAGCCGGCGCCAGGCAGGTAGACTTCGGCCCAAGCATGCAGGTCGGTAAAGTCATGCACCGGCCCGGAAGGACCATCGAGCGATTTTTCATCCGATTGCAGTTGCACCAGGTAGCCGGAGACGAAACGCGCTGCCAAGCCCATGTGGCGCAGGATCTGCACCAGAAGCCAGGCGCTATCGCGGCAAGAGCCGAGTGCGAGATCCAGCGTCTGTTCGCAGCTTTGCACACCGGGTTCCATGCGTACCGTGTAGCGCACGGCCTGTTGCAGGTTCTGGTTCAGGTCGACCAGGAAATCGACGATGGCGCGCTTTTCGCGTGGGACCCCGGCAAGATAGGCCGTCAGCAGCGGGCCGGGCTCTTCGCGTTCCAGGTAGGGTGCGAGATCGCCGGCCAGCGCGTCGCCGTAGCGGAAAGGGTAGTGCGCCGCCGTATCCTCGACGAAAAAGTCGAAGGGATTGATCACCGTCATGTCAGCGATCACTTCGACGTCGACCAGCAATTCACGCGTCTTGTCCGGAAAAACCAGGCGCGCGAGATAGTTGCCGAAAGGATCTTGCTGCCAGTTGATGAAGTGCTTGTCGGGACTGACGTTCAAGCTGTAGGCGACGATGGGCGTGCGGCTGTGTGGGGCCGGCCTCAGGCGGACGACATGCGGCCCCAGCATGACGGGGCGGTCGAAACGATAACGCGTCGTATGGCGGATTGCGACGTGTATGGACATGCATCAGCCCCTGACGTAGTGAATATGCTCGCTAGCCATGCAAGTGCTGTGCCTGGGCGCGATCACCCCTCATGCAGTTCGCCTTTGGGCTCCGCCTTCCTTGGCCCGCCTCCATGGAGGCGGACTTTCGGTCCAATAAATGGCAGGTACTACTTGGCGCCGCGTTCCTCTTCCCAGTCGAAGTGCGGCAGATTGTCGAGCGCCTGCAACAGGCCGGCATTCCATTGTTTGCTGATGGCGCGCGAAAGCGGATGATCTTCGGTCAGGTAAAGGCGCTTGCCTTCACGCAGGCTGTTGCGCCTATAGATCAGTAGCTCGACCGGCGGCCCCACGGTGACGTTGCTGCGTACAGTCGAATTCATCGATACCAGGGCACAGCGCGCCGCCGCTTCCAGACCGAGCTGGTCGTGGATGACGCGGTCCAGGATGGGCTTGCCGTATTTGGTCTCGCCGATCTGCAGGAAAGGATGCTCGCGCGACTCGTGGATGTAATTACCCTGAGGGTAAATCATGAAAACCTCGGGCGGCGTGTCACCGATCTGGCCGCCAAGAATGAAAGTGGCTTCGAAATTTGTTTGAGCCGTATCGCGCTCGGCCTGCTGGCGCTGCACCATGGAACTGACGATGCCGACGTAATCCGCAGCTTCCTGCAGCGTCTGTACGGTATGCAGGTTCGGCACCAGACCCGCCACCGGATCACTTTGCAGTTTCTTGATCACGGCCTGGGTGGTAGCCAGATTGCCGGCCGACAGCAGCACGAAAAAGCGCTCTTCCGGGCATTCGAAAGTATGCATCTTCGAATAGACGCTGATGTTGTCCGTGCCGGCATTGGTGCGCGAGTCGGAGCAGAAAACGAGGCCATCGTTAACATTGATGGCAAGACAATAAGTCATATTCTGAGAAAGTTATTCTGAATGCGGACATCCATTGTAAAGGCAATCCGCCGGATGCCGGCACAATGTCGTCACATTGAGGTGAATGTCTGCACGCTCAGTCGTTGTGCACTGCCGCATCCGCTGCTGCCTTGGTATGGTGCAGATGGAAGTATTGAGCTGCGATGGCGGAGTGCAGTTTTCCCAGATCGGCTTGCATCTTGTCCAGGAAGTGATGCATCGTCTGCCAATCGAGCGCAGCGATGTCGGTGCCGACCAGACGGTTGCGGCCGTCTTGCAAGGCACACAGCGGCTCGTCGTTATGCGGCAGCGAGGCCAGCGCCTGATCGAGCTCCGACAGGCAATAGGAGACCGAACGCGGGAAATTCCTGTCCTTCAGGATGAAATTCGTGACGGCTGCCGCTTCCACGTGCACACCTACCTGGCGGCGATATGCCTGGTAGGCGGAGAGGGCGGTCAGTGTGCCGATCCAGCTGCGCTCGCGTGTCAGCGTCGCCAGTGCCGAATCGTCCGGCATGTGCACGGCAAAGTGAATGTCGACGATGCGCGTGGTCATGTCGGCGCGCTCTACGAAACGCCCCAACTGCATGAAATGATGGGCGTCGTCGCGGCTCATCGACCCGGACAGCAGACCGATGATCGATTCCCGCCTTTCGATCACGCCATTGAGCATTTCATAGCGCGGTCCACGGCTTTTCACCGCTTGCGGCGCGCTTTCCCTGACGTACAGAAACAATTGATTGATGCGCTCCCAGATTTCCATAGGCAGCACTTCGCGCACGGTGCGCGCGTTCTCGCGCGCCAGGTGCACGCATGACAGAATGGAGCTGCGGTTGTGCGTGTCGCTCACCAGCAGGTGCATGATCGAGTCTTCGTCGGCCTGGGGGTAGCGTTCGCGGTTGGCGCAGTCCAGCCCGACGATCTGCAGCAGCAGATCCCAGCCGAAATAGGCGCTCTTGGGCAAATCGAGCAACACCTGCGTCATGCTGTTGATCAGGCGCGCGGTATTTTCGGCGCGCTCCAGGTAACGCGCCATCCAGTAGAGATTTTCAGCAACGCGCGACAGCATCACGCCTCCTCGACGTTAATGATCCAGGTATCCTTGCTGCCGCCGCCTTGCGAGGAATTCACGACCAGCGAGCCCTTGCGCAGCGCCACGCGCGTCAATCCTCCCGTAGTGGCATACAGCTTGTCCGATTGCAGCACGAAGGGACGCAGGTCGAGGTGGCGCGGCGCCAGCTTGTCGTCGATCAAGGTCGGTGCGGTCGACAGCGCCAGCGTCGGCTGCGCCATGTAGTTGCGCGGGTTGGCACGGATCAGTTCCGCAAAAGTCGTGCGTTCCTCGGGCGTGGAGCGCGGTCCGATCAGCATGCCGTAGCCGCCGGACTCGTTGGCGGGCTTGACCACCAGCTTGTCGAGATTGGCCAGCACATGGTCGCGCTGATCGTCGTACATGCACAGCCAGCTCGGCACGTTCGGCAAAATGGCGTCTTCGCCGAGGTAGTATTTGATGATCTTAGGCACGAAGGTATACACCACCTTGTCGTCGGCCACGCCGGCTCCGGGCGCGTTGGCGATGCCGACCTTGCCGGCACGCCAGGCCCGCATCAAGCCGGGAACGCCGAGTGCCGAATCCTTGCGGAATACCTCGGGGTCGAGAAAATCATCATCGACCCGACGGTACACCACGTCGACGCGGCTCAGGCCCGAAATCGTCTTCATGTAGACACAATCGTCGTCACCGGTAATCAGGTCACTACCCTCGACCAGCGTTGCCCCCATTTTTTGCGCGAGGTAGCTATGCTCGAAATAAGCCGAATTGTAAATGCCGGGCGTCAGCACGACGATTTCCGGCCGCTCGCCGGGGCGCGGCGACAGCGCAGCCAGGGTGTCGTACAAGCGAACGGGATAGTCGTCGACCGGCAGAATATCGTTTGACTTGAATAGTTCAGGGAACAGGCGCTTGATCAGTTGCCTGTTTTCTAACATGTATGAGACACCGGACGGCACACGCAGGTTATCTTCGAGCACGTAGAAGGTGCCATCCTTGTCGCGCACCAAATCGGTGCCGCATATGTGCGCCCATGCACCGAAGGGAGGCGTCATGCCCCGGCATTGCGGACGGAAGTTCTTCGAACCGGCCAACACCTCAAGCGGAAATACACCATCCTTGATGATGCGTTGCTGGTTATAAAGATCGTTGATGAACAGGTTCAACGCCGTCAGGCGCTGCTTGAGGCCTTCTTCAACGCGGCTCCACTCGCGGGAGGAAATAATGCGCGGCACGATGTCGAGCGGCCAGGTGCGGTCGATATTGCCGGCATCGCTGTAGACCGTGAAAGTAATGCCCATGCCCATGATGGCGGCGTCGATGGCGTCGCGCCGTGCAGCCAGCTCGGCCGGACCGATGTGCTCGAAGTAATCGAACAATGCACGCGCAACCGGCCGCGGTTGCGCCTGGTCGTCGAGCAGTTCATCGTAAATGCCCGCTTGCGGAAAATCTTCCAGCTCAATGCTGCGCTCTTTGCCCATAAAGCCAGCTCCCTATCGAATGGTGAACGACATGCCTTGCAGGTACGTGGCTTGTATAGCAGGATAGCAATAAGCGGGCCTGCCTTCGAGTCTGTTGGAGTGAAAGTTGTGTAGGGGAGTCCCATGCGCATCCCGAATTGATCGAAACGGAAAGGGACAATGCGTGGCTTGAATCAAGCCGAGCGGGGGAAGGAGAGTGCCGAGCAGAAAGCCGGCGCAGAAAAACAAAAAACCCGCCATGTCAAAAACATGCGGGCTTTGATTGTGTTACTACTTTGTGTTGCCAACTACTGGTCACGGAGGGAATCACAAAATTCCCTGAAACCCGCATGAACATTAGGTTTTTCTGTTAGATGCTGAACATGTACCAACAAAAATACCAACGTTTCGAAAAGCTTCATGTTAGGCTATAACCCACTAACGGCGCGGGGTTTGTCTAGCTACACATCCAGCGCCACATACTGAGTTTGCGTGCCCTTGACACTACATTGCCGCTATTCTCCGTGCTACGGAAAATCATGCCTGTCACTACCCGACTGTCTTGGAACAATGTGCTCGCGAAAATTGCCGCGCAACGGCCCCTGCCGGAACCGCTGGCCCAGCTAACGCCCCTACAACGATCGTTTGTGCTTTACATAGCGGGAGAGCCGAAAGGGCGGTGGACCTTGCGACAGTTTGCCCGAGAGCATGGCCGGTCTGAGGATTACATTTCCCAGCTTTATCGCGGCGTGCGCGGCAAGGGGAAGATCGAAGCAGCGCGTTCGTGGTTGCAAGCGCGCAAGGACGAAGCGCTCCGGGAAGCCTTACGGGTACGGCCGCAAACGCTAGGGCAGGGATGACACTGACCCAACTCCTTCGGAAGGTGCCACAAAACGCCCCCCAGGGGGGCAAAAGACGGGCGAAGTGCTTATACCTCCTTCCATGGTACCGGCACATTTTCGCGGAAAAATTGAATTGCGGACGTATTGTCGCTAACGAGCTGTGAGTGATACCCCACTATCAAACATCAATGGCAATTGCGCTACCTCGCTGCAGGTTCAGTGGCCACCGTACCGGCACAGTGGTTTGCAGAAATGCAAACGGCGCATACTCCTTACCTGAGGTCCTTTTTCCACGCCGTGCACCACTTCTCAACCGTCTTGGGGTTTAGGCCGTAGTCGTCCGCCATTTTCGCGGCAAAGGTGGCGGCACTCTTGAATTCGATACTGCCTTCCCGCCACTCCAGCCAATGCATGTGGACGTCTTTCTTATCCATTTGCTTTTGGTCGTGCTCCAACTTGCCAAGCGCGCCTGCTCGGCCTTGGCTCGACTTCTGATGCGCTCTGCCTTGGGAAAAACCCGTGTTCCTTATTTCTTCCCCAAGGTCCGGCGAAACTCCGCCCCTCAGCGCCTCGATCTCCCACCTTTGCCGTATGATGATTTTCACAAGCTCGTCGCAAGGCTTCTCCTTAAGGGCTGCACGCCACACCCGTTCCTTGCGCTGCATTTCCTTATGTACGTCAGCGGGCAGCTTCTCAACTTTTTTCTGAGGCGTCTGCTGCTCCAAATCGAAAAACATTCGCTTGACCATAATGTGCCCTCGTATCATGCCACCACGGGCTGGAGCGGTGCCACGTTTCCACCATTCGCCCGCAATTCGCGGCAATTGTTGCGAGCTTTAGGCATTTTTCCCATGCAATGGGATTACATTCGCGCCGTTGCGCAACTTGTCCAGGTAATCCGCCCACCGCTGCATCATTCCCCTTCGCGCTGGAAGGTGCGACGTGCGGTTATACGCGCGCCCGTTGGGGTCTTTCACCGCATGGGCTAGTTGATGCTCGATGAGGTCAACACGCTCGCCCAACACCTCGTCAAGGATAGTGCGCGCCATTGCGCGGAAGCCGTGGGCCGTCATCACGTCGCCTCCGTATCCCAGGATGCGCAAAGCGGCGTTGACCGTGTTTTCACTCATGCAACGCCCTTCGCCTCGCACGCTCGGAAAAATATACTTGCCATGCCCAGTCAGCGGATGCAAATCCTTCAGGATTTCCAATGCTGGCGTGGATAAGGGAACGATATGATCGTTCTTCATTTTCATTTTTTCGGCAGGAATGCGCCATTCAGCAGTATCGAAGTCGATTTCAGACCATTCAGCGGCCCGCAATTCGCCTGGGCGGACGAAGACGAGAGGGGAGAGCTTGAGTGCCGCCGCTGTGTAGGGGTGACCTCTATAGCCGTGGATGGCACGCAATAGCTCCCCGGCCCGTTTGGGATCGGTTATCGCCGCGTAGCTCGTGACGCTTACCGATGTGAGCGCGCCTTTCAGATCGGCGGTTACGTCCCGATCCACAATGCCGCTTGCTACCGCGAAACGGAAGACCTGTCCGCAGATTTGCATCACTCTGTGGGCGGATTCGTTGTGTCCGAGTGCTTCAAGTTTTCGCGCAACGGCCAAAACGTCGCGTGGGCCGATTTCGGCAATCGGTGTTTTGCCGATATACGGGAACACCTTGCTTTCTAGCCAGCCCTTTACCCGGTCTTGCGTGGTTGCGGCACGGTTCCCCTTGGTCTTGACGAGCCAGTCCCTCGAAACGAGTTCAAAGGTGTGGGCCGCGTTTGCGGCCTTTGCCCGCTTCTCGTCGCGCTTGGCCTTGGATGGGTCGATGCCGTCCGCCAGAAGTTCGCGCGCCTCATCGCGCCGCCGGCGAGCTTTGGCAAGGGTAACAGCGGGGTAAACGCCAATGGCAAGTGTCTTCTGCTTTCCGGCGTATCGGTAATTCATCCGCCAGTATTTGCCAACGGCCGTGACGTGCAGACACAGCCCCTGGCCGTCTGTATGTTTGTCACCGGCGGACGCGCCGCTGTGCTTGACCTGCCGGATAAAGGTGTCGGTGAGCGCCATTCGGATACCTCGCGTGTTGGTATCTGCTTTTGGCGTCTGATGAAATACCAACGCAGATACCATCAAAGTGTTGGTATCTCATGGTAGTCCTTGAAATGGCGTGAGACAACAAAAAACCCGCAAAAGCCAGTCGGCATGCGGGTTTTGAGATGATTTGATACTGTCTGAAACTAACTTCTGGTGCCCACGGAGGGACTCGAACCCCCACACCTCGCGGCACATGGACCTGAACCATGCGCGTCTACCAATTCCGCCACGTGGGCACTGCACTTACAACGCATTTCACGATCGAGATCGCGAAAGACCGAAATTATAGCGCAAAAATCAGTAATGTCAAATGGCAATCGACAATTTGATGAATTAGGTAAAATTGTTTGCAGCGCGGTACACTGCGCCATGCGTCAAACCTGCACACGCAGCGTCTTGTCGCCCATTTCAATAACAAACGATCAATAGACTTTTGAGCCAATACCCCTATTCGATTCCGAGCCGCGAGGAAATCCTCGGCATCTTGCGCACCGCAACCGGACTGCAAAACACGGCAACACTCGCCAAAGCCTTGGGCGTCAAACAGGATGAGCAGGAAGGGCTGAACCGGCGCCTCAATGCCATGGAGCGTGACGGGCAGATCAAACTCGACCGCAACGGAAATCTGCAATTGGCAAATCTCGGCAATTTCATTGAAGGCCGCGTCAACAGCCACCGTGACGGCTACGGTTTTCTGATTCCCGACGATGGCGGCGACGACATCTTTTTGCCCGAAAAGGAAATGCAAAAGGTCTTGCATGGCGACCGTGTGCAGGCCCGCATCATCGGCACCGACCGGCGCGGCCGCCCCGAGGGCGCCATTGTCGAGGTGGTGGAGCGCGCCAATACGCATGTGATCGGCCGCCTGCTCAATGAAAACGGCGTCTGGATCGTGGCGCCGGAAGACAATCGCATCGGCCAGGATATTCTGCTGGCCGGCTCGCCGGGCAAGGCCAAGACCGGGCAGGTGGTCAGCGTTGAGTTGACCGAACAGCCCTCGCGCTATACCCAGCCGGTGGGCAAGATCGTCGAAGTGCTGGGTGATATCGACGACCCCGGCATGGAAATCGAAATCGCCGTACGCAAGTATGGCGTACCGCACGAGTTTTCCGAAGCGGCGAAAAAGCTGGCCGCTAAGCTGCCCAATGAAGTGCGCGCAGTCGATCTCGACGAGCGCGTCGACCTGCGCGATATTCCCATGGTGACGATCGATGGCGAAGATGCGCGCGACTTCGACGATGCCGTCTACTGCGAACCGGTCAAGATCGGCCGCAGCAATGGTTTCCGCCTGATCGTCGCGATTGCGGACGTCAGCCATTACGTCAAGCCTAATGACGCCCTCGACGCCGACGCGCTCGAACGCAGCACCTCGGTGTACTTCCCGCGCCGCGTAATTCCCATGCTGCCGGAAAAACTCTCCAACGGACTGTGTTCGCTCAATCCCGATGTCGACCGGCTCACGCTGGTGTGCGATGCGGTGATCGACGCCAAGGGCGGGCTCAAGGCTTACCAGTTCTATCCTGCGGTGATTCATTCGGCGGCGCGCCTCACTTATACCGAAGTGGCAGCCATCCTGACGAATACCAAGGGCATGGAAGCGGCGCGCCGCCCGCTGCTGGTGCCGCACCTGCTGAACCTGTACGACGTCTACAAGGCCTTGCTGCAGGCGCGCCACGCGCGCGGCGCCATCGACTTCGAAACGACGGAAACTTACATCGTTTGCAACGCCGCAGGCAAGATCGAGCAGATTGTGCCGCGCACGCGCAACGACGCCCACAAGGTGATCGAGGAATGCATGCTGGCCGCCAACGTCTGTGCTGCCGACTTGCTGGAACGCCACAAGCACCCCGGCATCTACCGGGTGCATGCGCCGCCCAGCAAGGAAAAACTGGGCCAGGTCCGCACCTTCCTCAAACAAGTGGGCCTGACTCTGGGCGGCGGCGACACACCGACCGCCTCCGACTACGCCGAGCTGATGACCAAGGTCAAGACGCGCCCCGATGCCAGCTTGCTGCAAACCATGCTGCTGCGTTCCATGCAGCAAGCTGTGTACAGCCCGGAAAACATCGGCCATTTCGGCTTGTCGTACGAAGCCTATGCGCACTTCACCAGCCCGATTCGCCGCTACCCCGACTTGCTGACCCACCGCGCCATCAAGGCCATTTTGCAGGGCAAGCGTTACGAGCCCAAGGGTATCGAGACCGGCGTCCTCAACACCATGCTGTCGCCGGCCGCGCGCAAGAAGCAGGCGCAGGACAGGGCGGAAGGCAAGAAAAGGCCGGAGGGCAATGCCGCGATCTGGGAAGCGCTCGGCATTCATTGCTCAGCCAACGAGCGCCGCGCCGACGAAGCTTCGCGCGACGTCGAAGCATGGCTCAAGTGCTATTTCATCCGCGACAAGCTGGGCGAAGAATTTACCGGTACCATTTCGGGTGTCGCCACCTTCGGCTTCTTCGTGCAGCTCGACGCCTTGTTCATCGAAGGCCTGGTGCACGTGACCGAGCTGGGCGCGGATTACTTCCAGTTCGACGAGGCGCGCCACGAATTGCGCGGTGAGCGCACCGGCATCCGCTATCAATTGACCGATCGCGTCAAGGTGCAAGTGAGCCGGGTCGATCTCGACGCTCGCAAGATCGATTTGCGCCTGGTGAATGAACCGGCGATCCGCACGGTCCTGAAAAACGAGGCGCGCCGCGCCGAAGCCGAACAGCAGGCGCGGGCCGCCAAGAAGGGCGGCTCCGGCAAGACTGCTGTTGCCGGCAAAGCGGCCAAGCCTGTCCGG
>JAFANH010000094.1 GCA_019232795.1 Burkholderiaceae bacterium | reverse complement strand
CCTTGCCGCCGACTTGCTGAGCCACGAAGTTGACCAGATCGCCGGCCTTGACCTTGGCCGTCGCATCAGCCGTCACGCCGGCGATCAAGCTGACCTTGCCGTCATTGACGCTGGCCAGCACGATGGCCGCCGTTTTCAGCTTGTCTTTGAGCTTGTCCATGGTCTCGCGCAGTGTCGCCACATCGGCGCCAGCCAGCATCGCCGCCAACACCTTGATGCCCTTGATGTCCACCGCCTGCGTCACCAATTCGTCACCTTGGCTGGCGGCAAGCTTGGATTTGGCTGCGGCCAACTCCTTCTCCAGCGCCTTGACGTGATCCTGTACCTGGGCGATGCGTTGCGTCAGCTCTTCCGGCTGCGCTTTGAGTGCAGCGGCGGCTTCATTGACACGGTTGGACAGCGATTGCACCAGCGCCAGCGCGCCTTCGCCCGTCACGGCTTCGACGCGGCGGATGCCGGCTGCAACGCCGCCTTCAGCCACGATCTTGAACAGGCCGATGTCGCCGGTACGGCCGACGTGGGTGCCACCGCACAATTCCTTGGACGAACCGATGCCGAGAACACGCACTTCATCGCCGTATTTTTCGCCGAACAAGGCCATGGCGCCATACTTCACAGCGTCGTCGAAACCCATGATCTTCGCCTCGGTAGCCGTATTTTCGAGAACCTCGCGGTTGACGATTTCCTCGACACGTCGGATTTCGTCGGCCGTCATCGGGCCATTGTGGCTGAAATCGAAACGCGTCTTGTCGGCATCTACCAGCGAACCTTTTTGCGCCACGTGGCTACCGAGCACTTCGCGCAAGGCTTTGTGCATCAGGTGGGTGGCCGAGTGGTTACGCATGGTGCGCGCGCGCAGGTGTGCGTCGACCTTGGCCGTGACCGTGTCGCCCACCTTTAGCGAACCGCTGCCCAGTGTGCCGTGATGGCCGAACACGTCGGGTTGGACTTTTTGCGTATCGACCACGCTGAACACGGCACCGGGCGCTTCCAGCACACCGGCGTCGCCGCACTGGCCGCCCGATTCTGCATAGAACGGTGTGGTATCGAGCACGACGATCGCTTGCTGCCCGGCCTTGATTTCCTGCACCGCGCTGCCTTCAACGTAGAGCGCGACGATCTTGCCCTGCTGCGTCAGCTTGTCGTAGCCGACGAAGATATTCTTGTCGCCGGTATATTCCACCGCGGCATTCATCTTGAACTTGCCGGCGGCGCGCGCGGTCGTTTTCTGGCGCTCCATCGCCGCATCGAAACCGACTTCGTCGAGCGTCACGTTGCGCTCTCGGCAGATGTCGGCGGTCAGATCGAGCGGAAAGCCATAGGTGTCGTACAGCGTGAATGCAGTCTCTCCGTCGAGGTGCTTGCCATCCTTGGCCAGCGCCGCTTCGAGGATTTTCATGCCGTGTTCGAGGGTTTCACCGAAGCGCTCCTCTTCCTGCTTCAGCACCTGTTCGACGCGCGGCGCGGCATCGGCCAATTCCGGATAGGCGGCGCCCATTTCGTTGACCAGGTCCTTGACCAGGCGGTGGAAGAAGGGCTTGCTCTGTCCCAGCTTGTGGCCATGGCGCAGTGCGCGCCGCACGATACGGCGCAATACATAGCCACGGCCTTCATTGCCGGGAATGACACCGTCGACAATCAGGAAGGAGCAGGCGCGGATATGGTCGGCAATCACCTTCAGCGAATTGTTCGCAAGATCCGTGCAGCCGGTCTCGCGCGCCGCTGCCTTGATCAGGTTCTGGAACAGGTCGATCTCGTAATTCGAGTGCACGTGCTGCAGCACGGCGGCAATGCGCTCCAGGCCCATGCCGGTGTCGACGCAAGGCCGCGGCAGTGGATGCAGCACGCCGGCTTCGTCGCGGTTGAACTGCATGAACACTAGGTTCCAGATTTCGATGTAGCGGTCGCCGTCCTGCTCCGGGCTGCCGGGCGGGCCGCCCCAGACGTTGGCGCCGTGGTCGTAGAAAATCTCGGAGCAAGGGCCGCAGGGGCCGGTATCGGCCATCTGCCAGAAATTATCGGACGCGTAGCGCGCCCCCTTGTTGTCACCGATGCGCACGATGCGCTCGACCGGCACGCCCATCTCGTCGCGCCAAATCGCATAAGCCTCATCGTCTTCCTGGTACACGGTCACCCACAGCTTTTCCTTGGGCAGCTTGTAAACTGTGGTCAACAGTTCCCAGGCAAATTGAATCGCATCACGCTTGAAATAGTCGCCGAACGAGAAATTGCCCAGCATCTCGAAGAAGGTATGGTGGCGCGCCGTGTAACCGACATTTTCCAGGTCGTTGTGCTTGCCGCCCGCGCGCACGCTGCGCTGCGACGAAGTGGCGCGCGTGTAGCTGCGCTTGTCCTGCCCCAGGAACACGTCCTTGAACTGCACCATGCCCGAATTCGTGAACAGCAGGGTCGGATCGTTGCCCGGCACCAGGCTGGACGAGCGCACGATTGTATGTCCCTTGGATTCGAAATACTTCAGGAATTTTTCGCGGATTTCAGACGAGTTCATGTTCTAAGAAGAAGGAAATTGTTGCCAAACCATTGATTATACGTGATAACTCCAGCCACCCATCCTCAAAAACAGGAGGTTGGCGGCCCACGCGGCGACCTGTTTATCCGGCGAATTGCGCACCGATCAAATCGATGCGGTCGGTGCAAAAGCCGTCCACCCCCCAAGCCAGCAATTCACGGGCACGAACCGCGTCGTTGACCGTATAGCAAAACAAACCATAGCCGGCGGCCTTGACAGCCTGCGCCAGTTCCAGCGTCAGATGCTTCTGGTTGGTGTGCAGCGCCACCGCGTGAAGTGTTTGCAGACGCTCGCGCCAGTCGGGCGTAATGCGATCCATCAGAAAGGCGCGCGGCACCTGCGGCGCCGCTTGCTGCGCCGCCTGCACGGCCTCAAAAGCAAACGAGGAAAACAGCGGCAGCGCGGTTACGGGCGCACCCACAGCGAGTTCCGGCTGAAACACGCGCAGCACCGTTTCCGCCGCCACTTTCCCGGTTTCGACCTCGAAACCCGGCACCGGCTTGATTTCGACATTCATCCAGATGCCGTTTTGCTTGCAAAATGCCGCCACTTCGGCGAACGCCGGCACAGTCTCACCGGCGAACTGCGGCCCGAACCAGGAACCGGCATCCATGCGCAGCAACTGCTCGGCCGCGAAGTCCGCAACGCCTCCCACGCCCGCCACAGTACGTCCCAGACGGTCGTCGTGCATCAGGATGGGCACGCCGTCGGCCGACAACATGACGTCGAACTCGACTGCATGAAAGCCATGATCAAGTCCGCAGCGCATCGCCGCCAGCGTGTTTTCCGGCGCCAGGATACCGCCGCCGCGATGCGCCAGCACTTTCGGGTAAGGCCACATGGAAAGTCCTCTCATCGAAACGAATCAAATCGAACCGCAACCATCTTACAAGACGGCGCGCTATCATGGCGCCTAAAATACCTCGACGGTTCCTTCGCCCGCTTGCGGCAGAAGATAGTCGAGCTCATCATATGACTTCACGACAAGTCAAATATTGAAACATTATGCGATCGCTGGATATATTTACCCTGTTATTCGTAAGCGCCTTCGTCTGTATCGGGCAGAGCATCGTCATGTTTTCCTTGCATAAAAGCTTCAACGCGGAAGTGCGGGGCGTGAATTACTGGGCATGGGCACAGTTGGCGATGCTGCTTTCCATTGTTCTCCTCGCCTTCAGGGGAATCGTAAGCGAAGCAATTATCGTCCCAGCATATAACGACGCGCTCTTGACTTCTACTGGCTTGAGCGTGCTCGGCACGGAGAAATTTTTAGATCGGCGGCCAAGCTGGCGTTTGATTTTTACCGTGCTGGTTGCGGCATCAATTGGATTAATGTGGTGGCTGGTGATGACTCCGCATTTCTCCTATCGGGTCGGGGTATATTCCGTCGCCGCGATTTTCTTGTATCTTCGGTTGATCCATGTCGTTTGGCGGCATGGGGAACGGAATTTCGCCACGTATTTCTTAGTTTCTCTGATGTTGTTGTTGGCTGCCACTACGCTCATACGTGGGGCAGCGGCATTAACCCTAGGCGATGAAAGCGTCAGTCTTTTGAACAGCACGCCCCTGGCGACCGGTTATCTGGCGGTAAACGCCATTCTTGTGCAATTATTGGGTGTCGTTTTTGTTGCCATGGTGGCACGTCGGGTTCATGTAATCCTGGATAACCGCACGAAACAAGACCCTTTGACCGGCGTACTGAACCGGCGAGGATGCGAGGACTACTATCGCCGTCTCCAGTTGCACGATCGGCACGCGGATAGCCCGCTGACGGCAGTCGCCGTAGACATCGATTTTTTCAAATCGATCAACGATCGGCACGGGCACGCCGCTGGAGATACCGTGCTGGTCCATGTCGCGTCGCATCTTCGACAACAATTGCGGGAAATGGATCAGGTGATCAGGCTAGGTGGTGAAGAGTTCCTTGCGCTGTTACCCGGAACAAATCTCGACGAAGCGAAAAAAATCGCGGCCCGAATCCAGTCGACCCTGGTCGATACTTTTTATGAAATCCCCAGCTGTACCCTCAGCATGGGAATTGCGGAGCGAACCATGTCGACGGAATCTCTCGAGAGCATTTTGGAGCGGGCCGATGCCGCGCTTTATCAGGCTAAACTTAACGGCAGAGACAGGATTGAATGCGCCGCTTAATAGGGTTCGTTTCATAAACAGGAGCCCGTGCAAACGAGTTGCCCCATCTGCCCAATGCCGCATCATGACCTTCCGATGACCACCCCATGACCGCACCTACCTTCCCCAAAGGCGCCCTATCCCACATCCGCGTGCTCGACCTGACGCGCGTGCTGGCCGGCCCCTGGTGCGCGCAAAACCTGGCCGATCTCGGCGCTGACGTCATCAAGATCGAACGTCCTGGCAACGGCGACGACACGCGCTCCTGGGGACCGCCCTACTTGCGCGACGCCGAAGGCAAGGACACCAGCGAAGCGGCCTACTATCTGTCCGCCAACCGCGGCAAGCGCTCGGTCACGCTCGATATCGCCAGCGCCGAAGGCCAGGAAATCGTGCGCAAGCTGGTACGGCAATCGGATGTGGTGCTGGAAAACTACAAAGTCGGGCAACTGAAGAAATACGGACTGGACTACGCTTCGCTGAAACATGAAAAGCCCGATCTCGTATATTGCTCGATCACCGGCTTTGGCCAGGACGGTCCCTATGCCCAACGCGCCGGCTACGACTTCATCGTGCAAGGCATAGGCGGGTTCATGTCGATCACCGGCGAACGCGACGACCTGCCCGGGGGCGGGCCGCAAAAGGCCGGCGTCGCCATCTCCGATCTGATGACCGGCATGTATGCCACCATCGCCGTCATGGCCGCGCTCACGCACCGCGACCGCAGCGGCGAAGGCCAGTACATCGACATGGCCCTGCTCGACGTGCAGGTCGCCATGCTGGCCAACGTGGGTAGCAATTACCTGACCAGCGGCCAGGCGCCGGTACGCTGGGGCAACGCCCATCCCAACATCGTCCCCTACCAGACCTTCGCCACCTCGGACGGCCATATCATCGTCGCGGTCGGCAACGACGGCCAGTACGTGAAATTCGTCGAGGCCGGCGGCCGACCCGACTTGGGGGCCGACCCGCGCTTCGCCACCAATCCGGCGCGCGTGCGCCACCGCGACATCCTGGTGCCGCTGCTGGCAGAAATGGTCAGGCACAAGACTCGTCAGGAATGGATAGCACTGCTGGAAGCGGCTGGCGTTCCTTGCGGTCCGATCAACAAACTCGACGACGTGTTCGACAACCCGCAAGTAGAGGCGCGCGGCTTGCGCATCGACTTGCCGCACCCGAGCGCCGGCAGCGTCAAACTTGTGCGCAGTCCGATGAATCTGTCGGCCACGCCGCCACGCTGCGACTTACCGCCACCCTTGCTGGGTCAGCACACCGACGAGGTATTACGCGAGTTGCTTGGCTTGAGCGGCGCCGAGCTGGCTGCACTGCGCAAGGCCCAGACAATCTAGATCCAACCAGACGGAAAATCGAGTAGAGGAGTCAGGCTTCTTTTGCCAAAGAGTTGCGTTCGCCGACCACGAAATACATGTCCATCTTTCCCTTGCCTTTCGCTTCGAGCTTGCCGCGGTATTCGCATTCGAAGTCGCGACGGGCAAGATCGGTGGTGTAAGCAGACAAGTTGACCCTGCCGGCCGCGCCCGCGCTTTCCATGCGCGACGCGATATTGACGGTATCGCCCCAAATATCAAAGGCATACTTGCGCTTCCCCACAACGCCGGATACCACCGGGCCGGAATGGATGCCGACGCGTACCCCCCATTTATACGTGCTCGACTGATTTCGCCTTTCGATAAAATCGATCATGCGTAAGCCGGCGCGCACGCAACGCTGTGCGTGATCCTCGCAGGGCTTCGGCAAACCCGCCGCGGCCATGTAGGCGTCGCCTATCGTCTTGATCTTTTCCAGGCCTACCTCGTCGACAATGTCGTCGAAGGCCGCAAAAATATCGTTCAACTCGCCGACCATGCGATCTGCCGGCATGGTGGACGCAAGATCGGTGAAATCGCTGAAATCGGCAAACAGGATGGTCGCCGCCTCGTGTCGTGCGGAATGCGCCTTTCCCGTCCTCGACAACTCTTCGGCCAGTTCAACCGGCAGTATGTTATGCAGCAATTCCTTGGCCCTCTCCTTTTCGACATTGAGCTCCAAAGTACGCTGCAAGACCTTTTGCTCCAGCTCTTGTTCGGATCGCTGCAAAGCCTCGATCAGCGCTTGCTTGGCCGCCATTCTCTGTTTGCGTTCCTGATTGAAACGATCGGCGAGCGCTAAGGCCATCACCGTGAATTCGAAGGCGCTGCCGAACATCATGCTTGCGCCACCAGCCGGCTTGCCGGACATCAGCACGCCGACGGCATTCAAGGATACCCATGCCATCAGCGGCGTGTTGGCGACGCACAAAAAGACCGCAGCGCGATTGCGCTCCCGCAGAGCGTACAGCGTCGCAACAAACAGGCAAATGTAAATCGCAGAGCTGGTCGCTGTGCCCAGGATGTAAATGCGCTGGAGACTTGCCGCATCGGCGTTTTGCAGCCAAGTCAATCCCGTCAGAACGGCGCAGTTCAGGCAAGTGACCGCAATCAGTACGATCATGGCATTGCGCAACAACGGCTTCAGTCGGCCCATATCGATCAGCCTTGCTATGAAGAGCGGCACGAATATGTCCGTGAAGGTGGCAACCAGGACCCAGGAAATCTGCTCGAAAACAGGATAGGCCGGCCAGAACAGTCGATAAGACGACCCGTATCCACCGAACATTGTGCTGACGGTACAGACCATCCCAAACAGCGACAGTACATATAATAGGTAACTACGGTCCTTTAAATAAAACCACAGCATCAGATTCAGTGCGGCAAGGGAAGCCGCCATGCCAAGGTAGCATGCCCAGAGCATGCGCTCCGCCTGTTGATGCCGCAGATAATCCTGGGGCGTCCATAAATGCGGCACAAGTTGCGTGTTGAGATAGCCGGTCGAACGCACTCGCAGGTACAGTTCGCTGCTTCCATGGGCCGGCACACTGAGCGGAAACACGAAATAGTCCGTGTCCAGGGGGCGCTGCGCATAAGGGAATTTCGATCCTGTCAACTGGTGTGCGCGATTCCCGGCGGAATCAAAGACGTACAGATCGACTTCCTGCAAGGTGCGGTTCCCGGTATCGAACCAATACGGCACGTCCTTGTCAGTCGGATTCACCACGGAAAATCGCAACCAGAAGGCAGAAGCCCGGAAGCCTAATCCGGGCGCGCGCGGCGAGAAATTTTTTGCAAACAGTTCAGTGCGGATGTCATCGATGCCGAGGCGCCCCCCCGGGTCTTCAAAGGTCATCGGCCTGTCGAAGGATGCATCCGGGCTTGCCTGAAGAGACAAGTAACCGCCTCCCAGCAAAAGGAGGACGCCGAGGGCCAGGCAACCCCAAATCTTCCTCCGCACGCGTCTCTCCCAGACACAACAGGCAGTGTTGGCAAGAATTACACAACCTGTCTTTAATGTAAACAACTTCTGGGAAACGTACGTCTTTTTGGCGCGAATTCAAGCAAATCCACACAAGGCTATTTTATCCGGCACCGTAACAGGAGCTTGTCATTTGCCGCAATACGACAGCGCAACTGCCTGCAGCACATCGCCTCGGGAATCCTGCACGAAAGCGGCAACACCCAATTTCCTGTGTATTGCCGCCGTCGGTACGGTTAGCATACGGGAGACTTCCTGCCCATTGAGGCTTGTCGCCAGCGGACCAAGCCAGTCGCGCACCACGTAATCGTGATGCAGCGTTCTGCCGCCATTCTCGCCGGCTGCCACCTTGCTGCTCAATCCTGTTTCATAGAGGGCCAGGAAAAGCCGGCTGCCTATCGGCACCTTGAGCCTCGCCGCAATCGGCAATTTGTTGTCGACTATGCTGCCCGCCGTAAGCAGAATATCCGCCTGTGCGGGCCGACCATCGATCGTGGCGATCGCCGCGGCGAGATCATTGGACCAGCTGCGCAATTCGCGCCCTCCCAGAAAGATTTCCGGTGTATAGACAGTGTGGCCTCCGGTCAGGCTGGTGAGCCACCTCTGTCTGTCGGTAAAGTCGGGCCGGTCAAACGGATCACGCCAGCCGAGGTCATCCCAGTAGTCGACATGCAAGGCCAAAGGCACTACCAGGTCGGCCTCGACAAGGGTTTGCAATGCACCAACTGCTTGGTCTGCCGGCGGGCAGCTACTACAGCCTTCCGAGGTATACAGTTCCAGCAAGGCGACCATATGTGCCGGACTTTGCTTGTGGCAAGTTTGCGCATATGCCGTCAGCGGCATTACACAGGCCATCATGGCGGCCAGCCATTGCTTTATTGTCCACCCCACAGTCCACGCCCTTGCTCGCGACATTGTCCACCTCAATAAGCAATTTATACCCTTGTCAGTCGCAGTGCCGGGTCGCACCTTACAGACATGCCGGCCTGCCAGGTGCCCGTCAGGTGCTCTGCCTACGGTAAAATGCGGGTAAATTCCATTATTTTGTCTGTTTACCTTCCCGATTCATGAGTATCGACAACAAAGCCGCCCCGGCGCCTGCCCCGAATTTCCTGCGCACTATCATCGACGCCGACCTGTCCAGCGGCAAACATGCCAACCGTAAAGATGCAGCTGGAGAGGCCCTGCCGACCGTCATCACCCGCTTTCCGCCTGAACCGAACGGCTATCTGCACATCGGCCATGCCAAGTCGATCTGCCTGAACTTCGGCCTGGCACGCGATTACGCCGGCCGCGCCCATTTGCGTTTCGACGACACCAATCCGATCAAGGAAGAGCAGGAGTACGTCGACACAATCATCGACAGCGTCAAGTGGCTGGGCTTCAGCTGGGAACAGGGCGGACACGAACATCTGTATTACGCCAGCGACTACTTCGACAAACTCTATGAAATGGCCGAGTACCTGATCCGTTCCGGCCACGCCTACGTTGACAGCCAGACCGCCGACGAGATGGCGGCTAATCGCGGCAGCTTCAGCGAACCGGGCAGGAATTCGCGCTTTCGCGACCGCACACCGGAAGAGTCGCTGACTTTGTTCCGCCGCATGAAGGCCGGCGAATTCGAAGACGGCGCCCACATCCTGCGCGCCAAGATCGACATGGCCTCCCCCAACATGAACATGCGCGACCCGGCCATCTACCGCATCCGCCACGCACATCACCACCGTACCGGCGACAAGTGGTGCATTTATCCGATGTACGATTACACGCACCCGATTTCGGATGCGTTGGAAAACATCACGCATTCGATCTGCACCCTGGAATTCCAGGACCATCGCCCGTTTTACGATTGGGTGCTGGAACACTTGGCCGAAGGCGGCTTCCTGCAAAGGCCCCTGCCCTATCAATACGAATTCGCGCGCCTCAACGTCACCTACGTCATCACCAGCAAGCGCAAGCTGCGCCAGTTGATCGACGATGGCGTCGTCGAAGGCTGGGATGATCCGCGCATGCCGACCATCGTCGGCATGCGGCGACGCGGCTTCACGCCGGAGTCGCTGCAACTGTTCTGCGAGCGTACCGGCGTCACCAAGTCGGACGGCTGGATAGACATGAGTGTGTTCGAAGGCTGCCTGCGCGAGGACCTCGACCCCAAGGCGCCGCGCGCCACGGCCGTGCTTAATCCGCTCAAGCTCGTCATCGACAATTTCCCCGAAGGCGAAACCGTAGCCTGCTCGTCCCCTGTGCATCCGCACTTTCCGGAACGCGGCACGCGCAGCTTCCCCATAGCCAAGACGCTGTGGATAGAAGCCGAAGACTTCATGGAAACACCGAGCAAGGGCTATTTCCGCCTGTTCCCCGGCAACAAGGTGCGCCTGCGTTACGGTTACGTGGTCGAATGCACAGGCTGCGAGAAAGATGCACAAGGCAAAGTGATTGCCGTGCACTGCAATTACTTCGCGGACAGCAAGAGCGGCACGGAAGGTTCAGCCAATTACAAGGTCAAGGGCAACATCCACTGGGTCAGCGCCGAACATGCGCTGGAAGCCGAGGTAAGGCTATATGACCGCCTGTTCACCGATCCGCAGCCGGACAGCGGCGGCAAGGATTACAAGCAAGCTTTGAATCCGAACGCCAAGCAGGTGATCACGGCCTACCTGGAACCGGGCATGAAAGACGCGCAGCCGGAAGACCGCTACCAGTTCGAACGGCACGGCTATTTCGTCGCTGACCGCGTCGACAGCAAGCCGGGCAAGCCCGTGTTCAACCGTATCGTGACGCTGAAAGATTCCTGGGAAAAATAAGATACCGCCTGCGGGAAGACAAGCTTCCCGCGGCAGCTCACTTCATCTTCATCGCATCGAAAGGTTTGACGTCACCGCAATCGGCAGAGATAAACTTGCCGTTAGACTCCACGTGCTGATCCACCGGATGGCCGTGCGCCGTACCCTTGAATTGATACGTCGAAGTAAAGCCGTCGGAGCCGACGCGCCTGCCCTTGGACGTCCCCGTCCCCTGCATATCGGGGCCATCGCACACGATATCGACGCTGTATTCGTCGCCGCTATGCTGGAAATTCTTCGCCTGGCAACCTGAGGCTGCTTGCTGCTGCGGGGTAGGCATCTGGTCGCGCTCTGCCATTTCCTTGGACACACAAACCTTGGTCATCATGGCGCCGCCCTGCATCTGCGGAACGTTGATGCCCATCTGCTTCATTTTCTCGATTTGCTCAGGGGGAATTTTCGGCATGTTTTGCATCATGTCGGACTTGACCGTCACTTCCCACAGACCCGCCTTCATGAAGCCGGCCGACCACGCCACGCCGGCCCAGCACAGGCCCGACAACAACAGCAAGGAAACCACTTTCCTGTTCATGATCACCTCCTCAGTTTGAGCGGCCATGCTACTCCCGAATCGCCGCATCGACAATTGCAAAAGCAAACTCGGCCTGGCCCGTATCATGCCTGCACAATCAGGCTTGCATAATCAAGCTTGCCAAACCGCATAGCCCGATTCGCGCAGTCCGATGGCAAGCTCCACTTCCATGTCGCGTGCACCGTCGTAAGGCATGGGGTTGTACACCTCGTACAACTCCGGCAGCAGACGCAAGCCGTACTGGAAAACGAAACGGTTGGACTGGATACCGGCCTTATGTTTATCGAATCGGACATCCGGATTCAGGCCCGTCATGCCGACATACACACAAGGTTTATCGCCCAGATAATCGGGATTGGCTTTTTTGAAGCGCGGCTCGCGCCAGACCTCGGGAGCCAGCTCGACGACATAGACGTAGTAGTGGTAGCGGCGCGCCATGAT
This sequence comes from Burkholderiaceae bacterium, assembly GCA_019232795.1. Lineage (GTDB taxonomy): Bacteria > Pseudomonadota > Gammaproteobacteria > Burkholderiales > Burkholderiaceae_D > PKWO01. Next base: position 20,257 of record JAFANH010000094.1, on the reverse strand, counting down.
TCTGCGACGGCATATTTCCGAAAATAAAATTGCACCCAAGCATAGCTCATGCGAAAGCTGCACGGGTACAATGGGCGCTTTAGTGCCTGTTACCCATGTCCGGTCACGCTTTCCGCCGCCTGCTACACAATCGCCCCCGCTTGATGGCCGCCACGGTCGCCGGCTGCGCCACTGGCATGCTGTTGCCGGCATCGCTGCCTTTGATCACACGCATCTTGACTGGCTGGGACTTCGCCGTTTGGTCTTACCTGCTGCTGATGGGCTGGCTCATGTCGCGCGCCAACCATGCCCGGGTGCGCATGCTCGCAGAGCGCGAAGACGAAAGTGCAGCCGTGGTGCTGGCCGTGCTGTCGCTCGCTTCGGTAGTGAGCCTGGCTGCCATCGCCATGGAATTGGCGACGCTCAAGGATTTGCCTACGGAATTGCGGCTCGGGCGCTACGCATTTACCGCCGCCACCGTACTCGGCTCCTGGTGTCTGCTCGGGATCATTTTCACGATTCACTACGCCAGATTGTATTACCAGGCCGCACCGGAGAAACGACCCTTGCATTTCCCCGATCGCGAGGAACACCCCGACTATTGGGACTTCCTGTATTTCTCTTTCACGATCGCGGTGGCTGCGCAAACCTCGGACGTCAGCGTGCACGGCCGCGCCATGCGCAAAGTGGTGCTGGCGCAGTCGGTGCTGAGCTTCCTGTTCAACGTCGCCATCCTTGGCTTGTCGATCAATATCGCCGCCAGCATGGTAGGAAGCTAGAGCTACACGACATGTACACGCAGTTCTTCAACCTGGCCTGCAATCCGTTTTCCATTGCCCCGGATCCGCATTTCCTGTTCATGAGCGAACGGCATCGCGAAGCCTTGGCGCATCTGCTGTACGGCATAGGCAGCGGCGGCTTTGTGCTGCTGACGGGCGAAATCGGCGCCGGCAAAACCACCGTGTGCCGCTGCTTCCTCGAGCAGATACCGGACAACTGCAACGTCGCCTACATTTTCAACCCGAAACTGACCGTCGACGAATTGCTGCAGTCGATATGCGATGAATTCCACATTGAGCGCCCGGGACAGGAAGATAAAAGCAGGAGCGAAATCGGCACCAAGGCCTATGTCGATGCACTCAACGCCTTTTTGCTGCGGACTCATGCCGATGGCAAGAACAATGTATTGATCATCGACGAAGCGCAAAGCCTCTCGGCGGACGTACTCGAACAGTTGCGTTTGCTGACCAACCTGGAAACCAGCGAACGCAAGCTGTTACAGATCATCCTGATCGGTCAACCCGAGTTGCGCGACATGCTCGATCGCTCCGATCTGAAACAGTTGGCGCAACGTGTTATCGCCCGCTATCACCTTGGTTCGCTCTCACCGGAGGAAACCGCCCTTTACGTGCAACACCGCCTGGCGGTAGCAGGCAGCACAGCGAGTACGCCTATCCCGGCTGCGCTGACACGAACCATCTATCGCCTCACGCAAGGCGTGCCGCGGCGCATCAACTTGCTGTGCGATCGCGCCCTGCTGGGCGCCTATGCCGAAAGTGCGCCGACCGTGAGCAAACGTATACTCGGCAAGGCGGCGGGCGAAGTGTTCGGCGCGGAATCGCCGGTGCCACGAACCCGCATCAGCCGGCCTTGGCTGTACGCAGCAGCAGTCGGCGCCGTCTCGCTGGGAGCCGCAGCCATGGCCTTGATCGCCTATCCGGGCAACTATCGGCTTGCTACTGTGCACCCTGCAAGCCAGGTGCCATCAACGACTTCGAAGTCTCTGCCAGTTGTGCCGCTGGACCTTGATGCGCAGGCTGCCGCCGGCGCGGATGAGGAACAGGCATACGGCGCGCTCGCCAAGCTTTGGAACCAGGTTCTGGCACCGGGAGAAGAGCCCTGTGCCAGCGCTGCGGCAGCTGGATTGCGCTGCTACCGCAGCAACAAAGGATTCGCCGAAATCCGCCAACTTGATCGCCCGGTGATATTGGCCTTGCGCGGCGCCGACAGCAAGCCGTTCTACGCCGTGTTGACCGGATTGTCCGATTCGGACGCCACGCTGATCGTCGGCGGACAGATTCGGTCGGTCAGTTTGGCCAATCTCGGAGCGCACTTTCACGGTGAATTTGCAACCTTGTGGAAAACCCCGCCTGCCTATCGCGATGCCATTCACCTCGGCGACACCGGAGCGGACGTGGACAAAATCAATAGCCAATTGGCGCAGTTGAGCAACGAAACACCGGCGCCGGCAAACCAGGCTTTCGATGCTGCAGCCAGCAGGAAGATACGCGCCTTCCAATCCGCGCAAGGGCTGCAGTCCGATGGCTTGATCGGCCCTAAGACCCTGATGCAGCTCAATCGTGCCACCGGAAGCGCCGAGCCGCATCTGCATCGCGAGTCGGCTTCGCTTGCTCCAGTCGGGAAATAGTTCCATGTCCTATATCCTCGACGCCTTGAAAAAAGCCGAATCGGAACGCCAGCTCGGAGTGGTTCCGAATATTTACGCAGCCGCGCCGCAAGATACTTCCGACGGCGCAGCGCGCGGACGGCGCAAATGGCTGCCTTGGCTGTTGGTGCTGAATGCGCTTGTCGTCGCCGCGATCTGTGTCTGGATCTATGCACGCCAAACGGCCACCGAGCCCGTCGCGACGCCCCCACTCCCGATACCTGTTGCAAGCGTAGCGGCGCCAGTCGTTCACTCCACGCCGGCGCCGCAGCCCGCCGTTGCGCTACCGGCTCTGAGAGGCGAAGCCACGCCTGACGCCCACCCGCCCGGGGCTCAAAGCCTGCCTGAGCCGAAAGCTGCGGCGGCGCCGCGCGAGATCGCAAGCGAGGAAGCGCCAATCGGTGGCTTGCACGACCTGCCGGAAAACATCCAAAGGGAAATTCCCGCCGTTACGGTCAATGGCTACATCTATGCGAAAAACCCGGCTGATCGTTCAGCCTTGATCAACAACAAGCTACTCCATGAAGGCGAGCAGGTCGAACCAGGTCTGACAGTCGAGGCACTGGCGCCGCGTGCAGCGGTGTTGAGCTACAAAGGCTACCGCTTCCGGTTGCCGTATTGATTTCTTCACGCAAGGATGATTTTGGAACAATTCACCACTTTCAGCGCCTCCGGCTACTCCATCGAGCATCTGCATTTGTTTCGCGACATCGACGACGTCGGCGATTTGATCGCCGATTGTGCGGTCATGCGCGTGGCCCAGGGACAAGCAATTGCGGAAGCCAGCAGCCGCGGCGGCCGCCTGTACATTGTCCTGCGCGGCGCGCTGGACGTACAGGCCATGCATGGCGCGCATGCCGACGGCATCATCACGCGGGTATTGCCCGGCGAATGCGTGGGTGAACTGTCGGTGCTCGATGAAGGAACCAGCCCGTCCGCCATCGTGGCCGTGCAGGAGGCCGACCTGCTGGTGATCGAAGCCGATCGCCTGTGGCATTTGATCGACGCGTCGAACGGCGTCGCACGCAACCTGCTGCGCTTGATGTCGTTCCGCGTACGCGCCGCCAACGCACAATTGCGCAAGCGTCAGAAAGTCGGCGAATTCTATCGCCAATTGTCGATGCGCGATGGTCTCACAGGATTGCACAACCGTGCCTGGCTCGATGAAAACCTGGCGATGCTGATTGACGACGCCCATTCGCTGCACAAGCCTTTGGCCATCGTCATGATCGACCTCGATCATTTCAAGAAATTCAACGACACGCACGGCCACCTCGGTGGCGACGCGGCGCTCAAGGCCGCCGCCCTTGTCCTGGAAAGCACGATACGGCCGACCGATTTTGCCGCCCGCTACGGCGGCGAGGAAATGACGGTGATCCTTCCCGGCAGCAGTCAAGCTGAAGCCTTGTTGGCCGCCCAGCGTCTGTGCGAGCGCCTGCGCGAAGCTGTGGTATTCGCCGACATGCGTTTGCCGCTGCCACATGTCACCGCTTCGATGGGCGTTGCCGGCTTGCAGCCCGGACAAGACGCAGCCAGCCTGATTGCCGCCGCCGACGCCGCGCTATACCGCGCCAAGGAAAGCGGACGCAACCGCGCCATAGCGGCCACTACCGCAGCGACTACTGCCGTTTGACTGATCGCCTCATGACCGACTATACCTTTCTCTGGCACGACTACGAAACATTCGGCGCTCAGGTAAGACGCGACCGGCCGGCGCAGTTCGCGGCGATCCGCACCGACGCCGAGCTCAATGAAATCGGCACACCCATCATGGAGTACTGCAAGCCGGCACCCGATTTCCTGCCCGACCCGCAGGCTTGCCTGATCACCGGCATCACGCCCCAGCTATGCCTGCAGCGCGGCCTGCCCGAGTACCAGTTTGCTTCCCTGATCGAAAAGGAGCTGGCGCAACCAGGCACCATCGGCGTCGGCTACAACACGATACGCTTCGACGACGAAATCACGCGCTTCATGTTCTGGCGCAACCTCATCGATCCCTATGCGCGCGAATGGCAAAACCAGTGCGGACGCTGGGACATACTCGACATGGTGCGCACCGCCTACGCCCTGCGTCCCGACGGTATAACGTGGCCGCGCCACGAAGACGGCCGTGTCAGCTTCCGGCTGGAGCAGCTGACCGCCGCCAACGGCATCAGCCACGAGGCCGCGCACGACGCCTTGTCGGATGTGCGGGCCACCATTGCCCTGGCGCGCCTGATCCGCACGCAACAGCCCAAGCTATTCGATTTTTGCCTGGCCTTGCACAAAAAGGAAAAGGCGGCTGAAGAAGTCGGCCTGGCACAGCCGCGCCCGCTGCTGCATGTCTCCGGCATGATCCCGGTGGAACGCGGCTGCGCGACCCTGGTGTGGCCGCTGGCGCCCCATCCCACCAACAAGAATGAGATCATCGTCTGGGATTTGACCCATGATCCACATGAACTGACGGCGCTTGATGCGGATACCATCCGCACCCGCCTGTTCAGCAAGGCCGATGCCTTGCCGGAAGGCGTGGCGCGCTTGCCGGTCAAGACCATACACCTGAACAAATCGCCTATCGTCATCGGCAACGCCAAACCATATCTGCCCATCCTGGAAAGCCGCTGGCAGATGGATACCGGCGCCGCCTTGCGCCACGCCGAACGCGCCGCGGCATTGCCCGACTTGTCGGCAACTTGGCGCAAGGTATTCCAGCGCCCGCAAGAGACGGGCACCGACGTGGACGAGGATTTGTACGGCGGCTTCGTCGGCAATGGCGACCGGCGCCAACTCAACCAGTTGCGGCAGTTGGCCCCTGAACAATTGGCCAAAACGACAACGAGCTTCGACGATAACCGACTGGAAGAACTGTTGTTCCGCTACCGCGCGCGCAATTTCCCCGAAACCCTGGACGAATCGGATCGCCACCGCTGGGAAGAGCACCGGGCCGCACGCCTGCTCGATGGCGCAGGCGGCATACGCAATGCCGAGCAATGGTTTGATGAGATCGACCAATTATCGGAAACCACCGACGCACAGGGAGAAGAAATCCTCGGCGCCCTGTATGACTACGCCGAAACCATTCTGCCTGCACGCCCCTGAGTGTCACATGAAAAGTGCGGGATCAATACCACTTCGAGACCACAATCCGGTTATGCTAGCAAGTTGGTGACAATTACGGGTGTGCATCCTATGTCCGAAGCAACAACCAAGATAGAAATAATTCGCTGGAAGCTGATCGGCATGATCGTGCTGACGCTTTGTTCAGTGTTAAGTTCAAGATGGGCACAGGCAAAGCCGCCTGCAAAACAAGCCAAAGCCAGCTATAGAGTGGTCGGCTACTTCCTTGATCGCGGCGATGCCGCCAGCCTGCGCGCCCTGCAACACGTACACCCGGCGAAGCTGACCGATCTCTATTACGCCTTCGGCATCATCCGCGACGGCGAACTCGCTTTAGGCGACAGGGTGCCCGCCGACAAAGTGAAAGCCAGTTTTGCTGCCATGGCCAAGCTGAAGCACAGCAACCCGCATCTGCAAATTCTGGTCTCGGTCGGCGGCTGGAGCGATTCGGACAAATTCTCGGACACTGCGCTCACCGCCGAGTCGCGCGCAAAGTTCGCCGAGAGCGCAGTGGCGTTTGTGCGCCGCCATCACCTTGACGGCATAGACATCGATTGGGAATTCCCCGTGAGCGGCGGAGAAAATCCCGATGCCCGGCGCCCCGAGGACAAGCAGAATTACACCTTGTTCCTGCAAGCCTTGCGCGACAAGCTCGACCTCGCCGCCAAGCAAGACAAGCACCGATATCTCTTGACCGCGGCGGTCGGTAATAACGAACAATTCCTGTTCAACACGGAAATGGACAAGGTCGCGCATATTGTGGACTGGGCCAACGTCATGACTTACGACTTCAACGGCCATTGGAACACCTATGCCGGTCACGTCGCGCCTTTGTATGACGATCCGACCCTGAAGCATGCCGGCAACAGTCCCAAGAACAACATCGACTCCGTGGTCGCCCTGTTCCTGCGAGCCGGCTTGCCTGCCGACAAGCTGGTGCTCGGCGTTCCTTTCTACGGCTATAGCTGGAAGCAATGCGGGGCTTCCAATAACGGGCAGCTACAGGATTGCCGCGGCAAAGGGCGCGGTTCCTTCGAAGACGGCGAACTGCAATTTACCGACATCGATGCCGGCCTGGTCAATAAGAAGGGATTTGTCCGGCATTGGAACGACAAAGCCAAGGTTCCTTACCTGTTCAACACCGATACCGGCGAATTCATCAGCTACGACGACCTTGAATCGCTCGACTATAAAATCAAGTACTTGAAAACGCACAGGCTAGGCGGCGCCATGTTTTGGGAGCTCGCGGGTGATCGCAATTTCGTGCTGCAAAACAAGCTTGCGCACGACCTGCTGGCACGCTAAATATCAGCCTCGAATACTGCTAAAATGCTTGCGCCCTCTTTGGTCCGGCTTGCCGGAACGGGTGTTCGAGTTTTGTTTTTTTGACACTAATCCAGTCCTATAAGCCGCCCTATCAGCCTATATAAACTGGAGCAAACCCACTTGGCCCATTTTCATGACAATACTGAATTTCTACCAAAAGCCGGTCATTCTTGATCGCAATGCACATCGCAAGGTCCGCCTGAAAGCGCCATCCAAGGGTTTCTCCTACGTCACCTCGACCATCGCCGTACCACTGGCGCCGATCGAGTTCCCGCAAGCCGTTGCCGAATTTCCTATCGTCTTCGCCCTCAGCGAAGATGGACCCGGCATGCCGATCGCGCTGATGGGTCTGCGCGAAAATGAAAACCTGCTGGTCGACGAAAGCGGCAAATGGCTGGCCGACTACATCCCCGCGTTTGTGCGCCGTTACCCCTTCGTCCTGAACATCGACCCCAACAACGGCGCGCCGATGGTCTTGATCGACGAAGCCTTCGACGGCATCAACGAGACCGAAGGCGAGCCTTTGTTTGCCGAAGACGGCACCGAATCGCCAATGCTGCAATCCACGCTGGCTTTCCTTGGTGACTTCCGTCAGCAAAGTGAGCATGCGAACCAATTCATGCTCACACTGAAGAAGCACGATTTGCTGGTTCCGCAAATGCTGACCTTTGGCGAAGGTGGTGAAAACTCCGTCAAACTCGAGGGCTTCTACATTGTCGACGAGAAGCGCTTGCTGGCTCTGGGTGATGCCGCCTTGCTGGAACTCACGCGCAACGGCGACCTCGGCCGTATCTACACCCACCTGCTGTCCTTGAACAACGCCAACCGGCTGATACGCCGCATGGCAAACAAGGCGCCGGCGGCAGCTGCAGCCTAAACGGGCCCACACATGCATGCGGGCCACCTTGCCCGCATGCGCGGTCTCATTACAATGGCAATCCACAATCTCGAGCGCCTGCGCCAGACCCTGCAAGAACTGCCGCGCAGACAGATAGCGCTGGACGCATTCTGCCAAACCTGGCGTCAACAAGAGACTTTGCTGAATCAATTGCCGCCGCGCTACCGCCAGGTCATGGAAGATTTGCTAAGGCGTCTCGAAACCGGCAGCCAGTTTTCCGAAGAAAGCTGTTCCTACAGCCAGCATGAGTTGCTCGACAACCTTGCCGTATGGCTGGACAAGGCACATGACGCGATGCAAGGCCACGTAGGCTAACACTTATGCAAGAACTCGAATTTCACGTGCGCGGCGAATTCGTCGAACTCAACCAATTGCTGAAATTGGTCGGCATCTGCGATAGCGGCGGTGCCGGAAAAATACTGGTCGCCAATGGCGAGGTAAGCGTCGACGGCAAAATTGAATTGCGCAAAACCTGCAAGATCCGCGCCGGCCAAATCGTTGGCTTGGCCGGCATCAGTATCCGCGTATTGCCCGAATAAAACCTGTGCCCCGGTCACTACGCGTGTTGTTTTGCCTTTGCGGTCAACCAATAATCGAGTGCAAAACGACCTGGGCCGAAGGCGATCAGCACCAGCAATAGCGCTCCCCAGTAGAAATGGTCTTGAACGGCTGCCGGGCACTCGAATTCGAATAGCTGCGGATAGGAAATCACCGCCATCACATTGACGAAAAACAGACCGAATGCCGCGGGCCGCGACACGATGCCGATCAGCAGCAGCAGAGGGAAAAACAACTCCCCGGAAGCCCCCATCACCGCCGCCAAGTCCGGCGGCAAGACCGGCACATGATATTCGTCGTGAAACAAGGCCAGCGTCGCATCCCAGTCGCTGATCTTGATCCAGCCGGCCTTGAAGAACTGCCAGCCGACGTAGAGGCGTATACCCAGACTCAGGAGCGAACCTCCCCAGTCGGTGATCAGCGTATCGAAGCGTGTTAGACCGTGGTGCAGACGTAAAATTTTTTCCATGCGCAGCCCTCCTCGTTAGTGTTGGTCTTGCGTTTGTCTTATACGCGCCTACTCACCTTACACTTCGCCCGGCACTTCTGCTTCGTCGTTCGTTATTTCCCTATTGCTCTCCTTCGACGGTGGCGCGTATCGTCATGCTGTCGAAGATTTCCCATTGCATCCACTGCCGCAGGTTCGCACCGAAGTCGAAATCGGGATCAACCTCGCAGGCCGCGTCGAGCGCGGCGCCCAACGATTTTCCTTCCGCAAGCGCTTCGAGCGCGATGAAAGCCGCCGCCGAAAGCTGCATCGCTTCCGCTTTCCAGAGTGGGCGCAGCACGATGCCAAAGTTGGCCTGCATCAAATCGGCCGGAAAGCTGTCGCCCATGCCTGGCTGATGGGCTTGCCACAGTTCAAACACAGCCCAACCGGAGCGCAACAGCGTACACGGCGGCCGCAACGAAAGCAGCACATCGTCGAGTTGCTCCGGTCGCAGTACTGCAAGTGCGGTCGCTTCGACTCGCGCGCTACTCGCCGCGTAGTGGGCGCGGTGCAAGGCCCATTCGAGCCGGGCCATGTCAGGAAAATAAGGATAGTCCGTCACATGCTCGAAGCTCGTGAGAAATTCCGCAAAGCCTGCGCCGAACAGGTTCAGGTCGCCGGCTTCGGATGGGTAGGCGCGGCCATATTCCTTCGCCAATGCGTCAAAAAATTCCTCCCCGACCAAGGCTTGCAATACCGGATAAGCCGCCGCCAAAGCCTTGGCCCAGGCAGCGCTCACATTACCGCGGTAAAGGGCAAAACGCTGTTCACTGGTTTGCGCATCGCCATCGAACATCGGCAAGATGTGTGGCGTGGCCCGCGAATCGAATAGCGCTTGCGCGAACTGCCTCTGCTGCTCCGCGAGCGCCGTTCGATAGCAATCGATTGCATCGGAATCGATCACCCGCTCGGCGCGCGCCCTGGCCTGCTGCGCCTGTTCCAGCAACACGGCCAGTTCCGGAATATCGGTATCCCATTCGATCAAGGTCGATACGGCGCCGAAACGTCGCAATGCCTCCTCATACAAGGCCCATACCGGCGGCGCAATGCGATCGCCATGATGATCGACCACGGCATCGGGCGTCACCAAATGCCCGGCCAGATGTATTTCACCGACCATATGCGGCGTCAGAGCACGCATCGCCGCCAGCGCATCTTCGCCGTGATTGCATTGGTTCACATACAGATTATTCACGTCGAGCAAGATGCCGCAACCCGTGCGCGCCGCCAGTTCCGCCAGGAATTCGGTTTCACCCATGGCGTCGTCGCGAAAACGCAGGTAGCTGGAAACGTTTTCCAGCAAAATGGTCCGGCCCAAGGTGTTCTGCACGTGATCGACGCGTTCGCACAGCAAATGCAACGCGGCACGCGTCAGCGGCATGGGCAGCAAGTCGTTCAAATGCCGCGCTCCGACCGCGCCCCAGCACAGGTGTTCCGAAACGAGGTTGGGGTCGATGGCCTGCACCAAATCGCGCAGGCGCGCCAGATGCTGCTCGGAAAATCCGTCGGCTGAACCAAGACCGAGGCCGACGCCATGCAGACTGACTGGATAATCGCCGCGCAACTGGCGCAGCACATGAAAGTCCCAACCGCCCTGCTCGAAATAATTCTCGCTATGCACTTCCAGCCAGCCGACCTTGGGCCGCTGCTCGAGGAAATCTCGATAGTGGGGAGCACGCAAACCGACTCCCACCCCGAGATTTTCAAATGGAGTGGGTAAAGCTTTGGGCATGGCAGGGAGAGGGCTTGCGAAGCTGGAGCTACCGATAGCCGTGTACGGCTACCGGCGCCCACTTACGCCGGAAGGCAAATTACTTGCCGCCCTTGGGCATGGCAGTGGTTCCGCCTGCCTTGGCGCAGGTGCCCTTGGCGACATATTTCCATTCGGTGGGGTCCATGTCTTTCTTGGCCTGGCCGGCGCAGGAATGGGTGCCCATCACGCTGGCACAATCGTTCTGACCGGCTTTGGCAATGCCGAAGCATTTTTCCTTGTCGCTGTCGGCAGCCTGGGCTGTACCGGCGACACATACTGTGGCGAGAGCAGCGGCAAACAGTGCTTGGCGTTTATTCATGGCTTGTCCTTTTCGAGTTTATGGATGTTGCAAATGCATCGCAATCAAGTTGCAAACGGGTGCCAGTACAACAGCGGCAAGGATTGAGTCGAACCAGTGACGCATTCCTTACACCGGATATCGACAAAAACCATGCTAACCCATTTGCCGCCGATCCGTTTGCATTTTTGCCGCGCCTAGTGCATGTGTTGCCCGCCGTTGATGGCAATGTTGGCGCCGGTCACGAAGGCAGCTTCATCCGAAGCCAGGTAAGCCACCAGGCCGGCCACTTCCTCAGGCTTGCCCAGGCGCGCCATCGGAATCTGCGGAATGATCTTGCTGTCCAGCACTTCCTGTGGAATCGCCATCACCATCTTGGTGCCGATGTAACCCGGTGAAATGGTATTGACCGTCACCCCCTTGCGCGCCACCTCCAGCGCAAGCGCCTTGGTGAAACCATGCATGCCGGCTTTGGCGGCAGAGTAGTTGGTTTGGCCGAACGCGCCCTTCTGGCCATTGACCGAAGAGATGTTGATGATACGCCCCCAACCGCGCTCGGTCATTCCGTCGCACACCGGCTTGGTCATGTTGAACACGGAATCGAGATTGGTACCGATCACGGCATCCCAATTGGTCTTGTCCATTTTCTTGAAGGTCATGTCGCGCGTGATGCCGGCATTGTTCACCAGCACGTCGATGGCGCCGACCTCCTTTTCCACCTGCGCTACGCAGGCCATGGCCGACTCGTAATCGGAAACGTCGCAAGGGTAGGCGTGAAACTCGTAACCGGACTTGCGCATCGCTGCCAGCCATTCCTGTGCCTTGCTATTGCCCGGGGAATACGTTGTCACGACCTGATAGCCGAGGGCAGCCAGCTTGACGCACACCGCCTCGCCCAAACCACCCATACCACCCGTCACTAATGCCACTCTAGTCATATTGCCTTTTCTCCTGATCGATACCGTCTACAAAGAACCGCAACAAACAATCAATCGCGCTCGACTGCCAGCGCCACGCCCATGCCGCCGCCTATGCACAGACTGGCCAGGCCGCGCTTGGCATCACGTCGCGCCATCTCGTGCAGCAGCGTCACCAGAATGCGGCAGCCCGACGCGCCGATAGGATGGCCGATCGCAATGGCGCCGCCGTTGACGTTGATCTTGCTGGTATCCCAGCCCATTTCCTTGTTGACCGCGATCGCCTGCGCAGCAAACGCCTCGTTGATTTCCATCAGGTCGAGATCACCAGGATTCCAGCCCGCCTTTTTCAGGCACAGGCGCGAAGCCGGCACCGGTCCCATGCCCATAATGCTTGGATCGACGCCGGCCGAGGAATAGGCCTTGATGCGCGCCAGCGGCTTCAAGCCGAGGCGATCTGCCGTCCTGGCAGACATCATGACCACTGCCGCCGCGCCATCGTTGATGCCGGAGGCATTGCCTGCCGTTACCGTACCGTCCTTGGCAAACGCGGGACGCAGGCCCGACAGTGTGTCGAGCGTGGTGCCGGCCTTGATGTATTCGTCGCTATCGAACAGGATGGCGCCCTTCTTTTGCGCGATCTCCAAACCGAGAATCTCGTCCCTGAACCTGCCGGCTTTTTGCGCCGCCTCGGCCTTGTTTTGCGAAGCCAGCGCAAATTCATCTTGCTCGAGACGCGAGATGCCATATTTCTTGGCGACGTTTTCGGCCGTGGTGCCCATGTGGTACTGGTTATAGACGTCCCACAAGCCGTCGACGATCATGCTGTCGATCAGCTTGGCGTCGCCCATGCGGAAGCCGTCGCGCGAATTGTTCAGCACGTGCGGCGCCGCACTCATGTTTTCCTGGCCGCCCGCTATCACGATGTCGGCATCGCCGCATTTGATTGCCTGCGCCGCAAGATGGGTTGCCTTCAAGCCGCTGCCGCATACCTTGCCTATCGTCATCGCCGGCACCATGTCGGGCAAACCTGCACGTATGCCCGCCTGGCGCGCCGGATTCTGTCCTACGCCTGCCGTCAACACCTGGCCCAGGATCACTTCGCTGACCGCATCGGATGAAATGCCGGTCTTTTGCAGCAAGCCTTTGATTACATGCGCGCCCAGGTCGGCGGCGGAAATTTTTGCCAGGGAGCCGCCAAATTTGCCAACGGCGGTACGCAGGGCGCCCACAATCACGACATCTTCCATCATCACTCTCCGTTCAGTTTTGTTACCCCATATGGTCACGTACTTTACACAAGTGCAATTACATGCCCAGTCATATACTACCGCTAAAAGGTGACCGCTTTCTTAAAATGGTCCAGCCGCGTCAGTGTCCGTAGCGAATTTGATCAAAGGAATGGAATGTGAAATCATGATGTTAAGCTCGACGCAGACCTATGTTCACTTCGCCGACGACGGGGTCGCAACTACCTTGCCCGGCGGCGCCGGATTCAAGTCATTGTCCGAAGCCGAGCTGGCACGCTACGGTCAAGGCTGGCTGATCTCGGAACATAAATTCACCGTCGATTGGGCGAATTGGGAAATGCACCCGAACGGCGATGAATTCGTTTATCGGACTTGCGCGTAAAACCTCGCCCATCAGGGCGGGGATGTAAGCGCGGAAGGCGAAGCCTTCCTTACCTTGGTATCTGGTCTAGTGCGGCGTTTGCTGCTGCTCGATGTACTTGCGAATAACGGCAATGGGCGCACCGCCGCAGCTTCCGGCGAAGTAACTAGGCGACCACAAAGCGCCGCCCCATAGTTTTTTCCGAATACTTGAATAGTTCTTCTTCCGAATCATCAAGCTCGATATTCCCTTGAGGCTGTTCACCAGTTTCGATACCGCCACTTTGGGCGGATAGTTCACCAAAAGGTGAACGTGGTCATCCTCGCCGTCGAACTCCACCAGTTCCGATCCAAAGTCATTACAGACGCTGGCGAATATTGGGCGCAGGTCATCAAGAATCTCTTTTGTGAATACGCCCCGGCGGTATTTTGTCACGAAGACCAGATGCACGTGCATATTAAAAACGCAGTGCCTACCAGTCCTAATATCGCTGTTGCCTTCACTCATAGACCAAAGTATGATCAAATCATGCAACGACTACAAGCCTTTAAATACGAACTGATGCCAAACGGCGAACAGCAGCGCGATATGCGTCGCTTCGCTGGCTCATGCCGGTTCGTCTATAACAAGGCGTTGGCGTTGCAAAAAGAAAATCATGAAGCCGGAAACAAGTTCATCGGCTATGTGCCGATGGCAGCCAATCTACCAATCTGGAAGCGTGAAGCTGGTACGGCATGGCTAAAAGAAACGCCATCCCAAGCATTGCAACATGCTCTGAAAGATTTGGAGAAGGCATACAAAAACTTCTTTGCCAAGCGTGCTGACTTCCCACGCTTCAAAAAAAAGAGCCATTCCGATAGCTTCCGGTATCCAGACCAGAAACAGATCAAGCTCGATCAACCCAATAGCCGTCTGTTCCTGCCAAAACTTGGCTGGCTGCGCTATCGTAACAGTCGCGAGGTGTTGGGCGAGGTTCGCAATGTCACGGTAAGTCAGTCGGGCGGCAAGTGGTTCGCGTCGATCCAGACGCAACGCGAAGTTGATCAATCGCTACCGATTGCAACGACGGCCATCGGTATCGATGTCGGCATTGCGCGGTTCGCCACCATGAGCGATGAGAGCTGCATTGCGCCGCTCAATAGTTTCAAGAAACATCAGCAACGGCTTGCTCGCTACCAGCGGCGTATGAGTCGCAAGGTCAAGTTCAGTAACAACTGGAAAAAGGCGAAAGCCAAAGTCCAGAAGATTCACGCCAGCATCGCTAACGCCCGAAAAGACTTCCTGCACAAGGCTACAACAACGACCAGCCAAAACCACGCGCTCGTATGTATTGAGGATTTGCAAGTACGAAATATGTCCAGCTCCTCCAAGGGCAATAGCGAACAGCCTGGCAGGAAGGTGAAACAGAAGTCCGGCCTGAACCGCTCAATTCTCGATCAGGGCTGGGGCGAATTCAGGCGACAACTGGCGTATAAGGTGCAGTGGCGCGGTGGCATATTGCTTGCCGTTGCGCCGCATCACACCAGCCAAACGTGCCCAGCTTGCAGCCATGTATCAAAAGACAATCGCCAGACACAAGCGAAATTCTTGTGTGTCGATTGTGGCTATGAAAATCACGCCGATGTCGTTGGCGCGATCAATGTTTTAGAGCGTGGATACCGCTTGTTAGCCTGTGGAGAGCCGGCGCAGTCAGGCCGCTCGGTGAAGCAGGAACCCACCGAAGCGACTCGCAAATCAACGCGCAGCGCCGTAGGAATCCTCGTCCTTTAGGACGGGGAGGATGTCAATGTTCGAACAATCCGGTGGTGTGCAAATGCTGGAAATGCGCGACCGTGGCGCTATCATCGTTCCACGCGGGATCTGGCATACGGCCCAAGTATTCGCGCCCAGTCGCATGCTGCATCTTACGATGGGGGCCGGCACGCAGCACAAGCCCGTTCTCCAATCAATTCATCGTGTTAGATCGCTTTTCGCATGGCATCACAAGCATTTGCGAGCTTCTGGCACGGAAAACCCTGTAAGATAACTACACATACTATACGGAGATGCAATACGATGGACATTGGTGCCAGTACACGGCTTGATTCGCCCCTGCGCCGACGATTACTGGGTGGTCTGTTATCTGCCGCTGTGCCATCGCTGCCCTTGATGTTTTCATCCAGCGACGCCGACGCCGCCGAGTCGCCCATACAGGTCGGCGGCCTGCCCGTCACTTGCAATCTCACCTTGCCTGTCGCCTGCGTAGCGAATGCCGCTTCGGCCGGCAAGCCAGGCTCGCTGCCGCGCGGCTTCGAATACAGCAAATACAATGGCTGGCCGGAAATCAAAGAATCCCTGATGACGGGCCGCATCCAGGCTGCCTATATGCTGGCGCCGCTGGTGATGGACCTTGCTGACAAGCGCATCCCTGTCAAGATCGTTTCACTGGGGCACCGTTCAGGCGCCGTCATCATGGTACGCACGGATTCGAACTACAGGAAATTCGGTGACCTGCGCGGCAAACGTATCGCCATTCCCAGCCGCTTTGCCGTGGACTTCCTGTTTCTGCGCAAGATGCTGGCACGTGAAAACATGTCGCCGAAGGACATCGAAATTGTCGAGATGGCGCCGCCCGACATGCCGGCCGCCTTATATGCCAAGGCAGTGGATGGCTATTGCACAGGCGAACCGTTTGGTGCCGCTGCCCAACGCGCGGGCTACGCCCGTCCGCTGGCGATGACGCGCGACGAATGGCGCAATTACATCTGCTGCGTACTGACAGTGCGCGAAGAGCTGATCAGGGAAAATCGCCCGCTGGTGCAAGAGCTGGTCAACTACGTGCAAGCCGCCGGCAATTGGCTGGACTCTACACCGGTCAACCGCGAAAGGGCGATAATGGTCGCATCTGGCCGCAAGTACTTCAACCAGGACCCGGCCGTACTGCGCTTCGTGATGCAGAACCCGGCCGACCGCGTCACCTACGGCGACCTGCGCATGATAAGGGCAGAATTCGACGAGCTGATGCAACTATCCATCGATGCGGGCACCATCAAGCATCCCATCTCCTACGAAACTTACGTGGACGAGAGTTTCGTCAAGGCGATCAAACCCGTCACTATCTCGCTGTGAGCACTTTGAAACGCTGCCTTTCCGTTTTACTGTTGGCCTGCTGTGCCGCCGTTAGTGCCGGCTCTGGCGCTGCAAGCGATCCCGCCAATCCCCTGGGCCTGAAGGCCGGCGTGTTCGATCCTCCGCGCATGGCTCCCGACTTCAGTGCGCAAGGCTCGGATGGCAAGGAACTGAAGCTCAGCCAATTCCGCGGCAAACTCGTGCTGCTGGAATTCGGCTATACCAGCTGCGTGGATGTCTGTCCTGTCACTCTGGCGGTGCTGGCCGAGGCGCACAAGCGGATGGGCGCATTGGCCAGCCAGCTGCAAGTCGTCTATGTGACGGTCGATCCCGAGCGCGACACGCCCGAGCGTATGCGCAACTACTTGCGCAACTTCGATGCGAGTTTCCTGGGCGCCACTGGCACGCCCCAGCAGATGGCCAAGGTGCGCCAGGACTACGGCATCAGCGCTGTCAGGAAGCAGATCGAAGGCAGCAAGGATTACGTGATCGGCCATTCCTCCTACTTGTACTTCGTCGACCGCAAGGGCAGCCTGCGTGCCCTGCTGCCGTTCGGTCGCACCGCGGACGATGTGGTACATGATGCCACCTTGTTGCTGAAGAATTGAAGACCCCGCATTCCCGTTTGCCGTTGGCTGCCGCTGCAATTTGTATAGCAGCAGCGGCTTGCATTGTCTGGGCCGCACTGGCCCCCATCGCCCTGGTGTCGCGCGACGAACTATTCGAGATTCCCAATGGCACCTGGGCGCGCCGCATGGCCGGCGACAAGGTCGAAATCCTGCCGTCTGAAGTCCATCTGACGCAGGGCGCCAACGATGTGCTCCTGTTGCGCAACCTGGACAACGTGCCGCAAATATTCGGCCCGGTGCTGATCATGCCTGGGCAAAGCTTTCGGCTGCCGTTTGAAACCGTCTCCGTCAACGATTTCGCCTGCACCGCGCACGCCAGCGGCCAAATGAGGGTCGTTGTCGACGCCATGCCGTCGGGCGGCTGGCCGCGCCTGCAATGGCGCGCAACGCGCGCCTGGCGCCAATTGCACAGAATGCTGTCAACCTAAGAAACCGGTATTCATGGAAAAACTAAAGAAAATTTTGCCACCGCTCGCGGTCATGATCGCCCTGATCGCTGTGTGGTGGATCGTTGTCATACAGACAGAAAGCGTAATCTTCCCCACACCGCTGCAGGTGGTGACGGGGACGATGGAGTTGATCGATGATGGCACGCTATGGGACCATATCAGCGCCTCATTATTGCGCGTTGCTTGCGGCTTCGGTCTGGCCTCGCTGGTCGCCATTCCGCTCGGATTGTGGATGGGTCGCGTGGAAAGCGCCTACATTACGCTCAACCCCGTATTCCAGATGCTGCGGCCTATATCGCCCATCGCCTGGATCCCGATCGCCATCCTGTGGTTCGGCGTCGGCAACCTGTCGCCTGTCTTCCTGATCTTCATTGCCTCGGTATTTCCGATGATCGTGCAGACCGCCGCTGGCGTGCACACCATCGAAAAGCGCTATCTGCGTGCTGCGGAAAATTTCGGCGTGTCGCGCCTGGTGTTGTTTCGCCAGGTCATCGTTCCCGCGGTGCTACCGGAAATTATCGTGGGCATGCGCATTGCGCTCGGTGTGGCGTGGCTGGTGGTGGTGGCGGCCGAAATGATCGCGCTGCGCTCCGGCCTTGGTTACCTGATCATGGACTCGCGCAACGCTGGCAACCGGTATGACCTGGTGGTGGCGGCCATGATTATCATCGGCATCATTGGCCTGATATTGGATGTAGGGATGCGCAAACTCGAGGGACTCAAATCGGTAAGGTGGCGCTATGGACGCTAAGATCGTCGTCAACAACGTCAAGAAGCAATTCAAGGAACTGCCGGTGGTTGGCGGCGTCAGCCTGACCGTCAAAAACGGCGAATTTGTGGCCATCGTCGGCCCATCCGGATGCGGCAAATCGACGCTGATGAAGATCATGGCCGGGTTCGAACGGCCCAGTTCAGGCGAGGTGCGCATCGACGGCCAAGTACGCAACGGCCCCAGCCCGAAAGGCATCGCTATTTCACAACACGGATCGGTATTCCCGTGGCTGACAGTCCAGCAGAACCTGATGTTTGGCCTCACCGGCGACAGCCGCGGCCATGGCAGCAGGGCCGCGCTGGCGGACCATTACGCGGAACTGGTCGGACTGAAAGGATTCGAGAACAGCTATCCGCACGAGCTGTCGGGCGGCATGTTGAAGCGCGCGGAGATTGCCCGTGCCTTGGTGGTCAAGCCCGAGATCCTGTACATGGACGAGCCGTTCTCGGCGCTGGATGCGCTGATGGCTTTGAAGATGCGCAAGGAACTGCTGCGCATCCTGGAGGAAGAGCGCCACACCGTGCTTCTTATCACGCACGACGTCGAGGAAGCGCTGTTCCTGGCAGACCGCATCCTGGTGCTCTCGCCGCGGCCCACCTGCATACAAGCCACGTTCGAAGTGTCTCACCCGCATCCCCGCAAGCTCTCCAACCCGGAGCTGCAGGAGATGAAAGATCAGATATTGCGGGAGTTGGGGGTTACAGTTTGAGCTGCTTCAACGTTTCCCAAAATGTCTTCTGGCATGTCGCTGAGGATGACATGGCTCGACGAATAGAACCAACGACTGACTGTCCGAAGAAAACCTGGCAGGCGAAATTTCCCGTAACCATAGCCACAAACCGAAAGTAGAAGTATGGCGCCTGTTAAGTTTCACAGGTACCAATCCATTGCTTCGTTCTGCATCGATCTGCTAACATCGGCCGTAGCCGGTCGGCTGGCGCGAATATGTCGTTTCGCACCGTTCCGATCATTCGCCTGCGTGTATTTTCAATAGGTGGACTGCATTCTGCTTATGAAAACCCTATATGATGTCCTCGGCGTCAGTCGCACAGCATCGAGTGCGCAAATTGAACAAGCCTACCAATTCTGTCTTGAGGAACTTGCAAACGACATGACGTCGGAAAGCGGCATGCTCAGGGGCAAAGCGATTCGCGAAGCTTACGCCATCCTGTCCTCGCCAATGCGCAAGCAAGACTACGATATGAAATTGCGGAGTAGAGAACAAATTTCATATCAGGTTGTTGAGAATAGCCATTCGCCTTGGATGGTTGGCGCCGTCCTGGGTGCGCTGTTGATCTGCGGCGTAGTACTGTACAAATATCAAGCTCACCGGGCGGCGATTGAAGCGCTTGAGCTTGAAGCCGAAAAGGCGAAGGCCGATGCCGAGCAGGCATCAAGTGCAGCGGCCGTAGAGCAAGACAAGCTGGAGCGACAGCAGCAATTGCTTGCGCGCCAAGCGCAGCTCGATCAACAGCGTCAATCCGCAATGGCTAGGATGGAAGGACAGCAAATCCAGGCGCAATTGCGGCGTGACGAAGTTCAAGCTGCGCGCGATAAGGCACTCGCCGACCAGCAAGCCAAAAATGCTCAAATGCAGGAAGAAACTCAAGCCAAAATTAGAAGTCAAAGTGAAATGGCCGCGATGCAAAGGGCTTTGAACATCCCTATACGCCAACATTAGCCGACGACGTCTCAGACGAGTTGCGAAAAGTATCGCCACGCAACAAGAAGGAAAGATAGTTAGTCGCCCCTGAAATACCCCGCAAGCCCAGCAAACAAGCGGTTTACAAGGGGAACAATAGTGGCTAAATTCACCAGGAATCGCAAATTCGACCGCGAAACCTGGTGAATCGATGCCCCCTAAAGAGACAGATTTCAAGCACGAACAGGAGTTGTTCAGGCTAGAGCTGAGCAACATGGTGGACCA
>JAFANH010000044.1 GCA_019232795.1 Burkholderiaceae bacterium | reverse complement strand
ATCACTGCCGTTTCCACGGCCGACTTGTCGGCCGATTCTTCGGCCGTCATGATATTAATCTGCCAAGCAGTCAATTCAGCAGCCAGGCGCACGTTCTGGCCGCCGCGGCCGATGGCGACTGCCAGGTTTTCTTCGTCGACCACCACGTCCATGGCGTGCTTTTCTTCATCGACCACGATGGACGACACATTGGCCGGCGCCAAGGCGCCGATCACGAATTGCGCCGGATCTTCCGACCACAGCACGATGTCGACGCGCTCGCCGCCCAGTTCACCGGTCACGGCTTGCACGCGCGAACCGCGCATGCCGACACAGGTACCGATGGGGTCGATACGCTTGTCGCTGGTAAAGACGGCGATCTTGGCGCGCACGCCGGGGTCGCGCGCAGCCGACTTAATCTGCAGCAAGCCTTGCTCGATCTCGGGTACTTCGAGTTCGAACAGCTTCATGATGAATTCCGGCGTGGTGCGCGACAGGATCACTTGCGGGCCGCGCGCGTTGCGGTCGATGCGCAGGATGAAGGCGCGCACACGGTCGCCGATGCGCAGGTTTTCCTTCGGAATCATCTGGTCGCGTGGCAAGCGCGCTTCGATCTTGCCCGATTCGACGATGGCATCGCCGCGCTCCATGCGCTTGATGGTGCCGGTGACGAGCGAATCGCCGCGTTCGAGGAAGTCGGCCAGGATCTGTTCACGCTCGGCGTCACGGATGCGCTGCAGCACGACTTGCTTGGTGTCTTGCGCAAAACGGCGGCCGAACTCGACCGACTCGATCGGTTCTTCAATGTAGTCGTCGACTTCGATGTCGGAAATCTGTTCCTGAGCTTCGAACAACAGGACTTCCTGGTCGGGCAATTGCAAACCGGCCTCGTTGGGCACCACGTGCCAGCGGCGGAACGATTCGAATTCGCCGTTTTCGCGATCGATAGCCACGCGAATATCTACCTCGCCTTCGTAGCGCTTCTTGGTAGCTTGGGCGAGCGCATGCTCGAGCGCTCCAAAGACGATTTCCTTGTCGACGTTCTTTTCGCGCGCCAACGCATCGACCAACAACAAAACTTCGCGACTCATGCTTTGCGACTCCTAAAATCCACTTTCGGCACCAGGTGTGCCTTGTCCACATCGGCTAGCGTAAATTCCAGCATTGCCGGCCCGTCTTTTCCTTCAAATTCGATTTTCAACTGCTCGCCTTCCGGCGCATGCAGCACGCCCTGGAAAGACTTGCGGTTGGCCGCGCCCGGCATCGGCATGCGCAATTTGACCAGTGCTTCATGTCCGGCAAAGCGCACATAGTGGGCCAGCTTTTTCAGCGGCCGGTCCAGGCCCGGCGACGACACTTCCAGCCTTTCGTAGGAGGCGTTTTCCACGGTCAGCACGTGCAGCAGCTGATGCGTGACCTTCTCGCAATCCTCGACCGTGATATTGCCGGTGTCTTCATCAGCGTCGGCGAAATCGATGTAAACGCGCACAAGGCCACGCGCAGCTTGCTCGAAATCGACAAGCTCGTAGCCCATGCCCAGCACCGTTTTTTCAATCAAATCCCGCAACAGCAAGACACTTCTCCAAATGCGTAAAACCAAAAAAAAATGGGCAAATGCCCATCTTGTAGTGAACTGCCTCGGCTCGCTCGTTCAACGGCAAGCCAGCGACGCTGCCTGAGAGCGGTCGCGGGGCGACTTTCGTTAACTATCAAATTGTAATCGATTACGGTATGGGCCGCAATGATTTGGCAGGTTTTTTGGATAGAATCGGCGGCCCTCGGAATGAGATGATGCCGATTCGGAAATACTTTTTCTTTAAAGTAATTTTGCCGTTGCTATTTACATATTAACCGCGCGGGCGCCGGCGTGGCATACCTTGCGTTCCGCCATGGCCGCCATGGCCGCCACGACCACCGAAACCGGTACCCTGGCCGCCATAACCGCCGCCGTGACCACCCTGGCCACCTTGGCCGCCCTGACCGTTGCGCCCCTGTCCTTGCCCTTGGCCGCCACCGCGACGCGGTTGACCCATGCCCGGAAAGCCCAAGGCAGTTTGCAGCGGATCAGGCTGACGGCTGCGGCCACCTCCTTGGCCACCCCCCTGGCCACCACCATGGCCGCGCTGTTCGTGGTTCCAGCCACCTTGGCCCTGGCTCTGGCCCTGCCACTGCCCTTGCTTTTGTCCCATGCGCTGCTGGCCCTTGCCACCGCCCTGACGTTCGCCACGCTGCGGCTTGTCCTTGTTGGCCGCCTTGCCCAATCCGGAAAGGCTCATCAATTCGCGCACGGCATGCTCATCCATCTCTTCCCAACGGCCGCGCTTGAGGTTGCTAGGCAGGGTCAAAGCGCCGTAGCGTGTACGGATCAGGCGAGAAACCGTCAAGCCGACCGCTTCGAACATGCGCCGCACTTCGCGGTTGCGGCCTTCGCCGATCACCACGCGATACCACTTGTTGATGCCTTCTCCGCCGCCGTCGGCAATCTTGGAGAAATTCGCCATACCGTCTTCCAGTTCGACGCCGGCCAACAGCTTCTGGCGATTGCCTTCTTCCAGTTCACCCAAAGTGCGCACCGCGTACTCGCGGTCGATGCCATAGCGCGGGTGCATCAGGCGGTTGGCCAAATCACCTGAAGTGGTGAACAACAGCAGGCCTTCCGTATTGAAATCGAGACGGCCTACAGCCAGCCACTTGCCTGCCTTCATAGTCGGCAGGCGGTCGAATACCGAGGGGCGGCCCTCCGGATCATCCATGCTGACAATCTCGCCGGCCGGCTTGTGATACACCAGTACGCGCGGCGGACGCGAGCTGACCTTGCGCTGAATCAGCTTGCCGTTGATACGCACCTGGTCGGTCGGCAGGATGCGCTGACCAATGTGGGCCGGCTCGCCGTTGACCGAGACGCGGCCGGCGATGATCAAGTCTTCCATGTCGCGGCGCGAACCCAGTCCCGCTTCTGCCAGCACTTTGTGCAGCTTGGGCGCATCGTCTTCCGCGGTGAGGTCGCGACGCGGGCTCTTGCCCGCCTGGCGTCCGCGCTGTTCGTTGGCGTCGTCGGTGGCCGAATCAAACGCTTCCGAGGTCACGAACGAGAATACTGCGTCGGCATCAACGGTCTTGCGCGTCTGCGGCGCCCTTCCCTGCCCCTGGCCCTGCTTCTGCCTGGCGTTGGGGCGGTTGCCCTGGTTGCTGCCTTTTTGGCGGCGCTGTCCTTGACCGCCCTGACCGGCCTGCTGCCCTTGCGAAGCCTCGGCCGGCTCGCCTGGCTTTTGCTCGCGCCCGGTGCCAGCCGTTTGCGATGCACCCTGCTCCTCGCCGCGCGTAGCGTTGCGCGCCCGGCGCAAAGTGCGCGGACCGCGTACGCCGCGTTTGGCCGGCTTGGCTTTGGCGTCTTCTGCCACCTGTGTATCCGCACCGGCGGCAGGCACACCCACGCCAGTGGCGTCGGTCGCTTCGTTGGGCACGGCGTTATTGTTGGGGATAGGCTGGTTCATCGTTCACGTCTTCATTTTGCTGATTGCCCGCGCCATTGGATTCGAGCGCGGACTCTGTCACACCGGCTGCCGCTTCTGCGGTCTCGGCGAGTTCAGGCACTTCTAAAATATTGGAATTCTCGGCGGTATTTTCAGCGGTATTCGCACCCGCCTCGCCAACCGCCACCTGGACCTGCAGTTCAGGACCGATCTCGGACTCCGCGGAATCAGCGACAAAATCGATGGCGGCTTGATCGGTGTTCGCTTCCAGGGCCGATTGCATGGCGGGCAAGTCCAGCAAGGCTTCGCCGGACGCCTCGCCCTTGACCATTTGCTGCAGCGGCGGCAATTGATCGAGCGATGCCAGACCGAGATCGTCGAGAAACTGCTTGGTCGTGGCAAACAGGCCGGGACGCCCCGGCACGTCGCGATGGCCGATGGCCTCGATCCAGCCACGGTCTTCCAGCATCTTGATAGTCTGGGAATTGACCGTGACGCCGCGAATTTCTTCAATGTCGCCGCGCGTCACCGGCTGGCGGTAGGCAATGATCGCCAGGGTCTCGAGCGTGGCACGCGTGTATTTTGCCGGCTTTTCCGGGTTGAGGCGATCCAGGTAAGCCTTCATTTCCGGCCGGCTCTGGAAACGCCACCCCGTCGACAGGCTCACAAGCTCGATGCCGCGATCCGTCCAGTCAGTACGCAACTGCTCCAGCATATCCTTGATCGTATCGGCGCCGACCGCATCCTCGTCGCTATACAACTTTTTCATCTCGTTGATCGAGAGCGGCTCATGGGCGCACAGCAGCGCGGTTTCGAGGACTTTTTTCGCCTCTGGAGTATTCATGTGCTCGTACGGTTAAAGTTCAACGGTAATGTGCAGCAATCAAATTACAGGCCAGCGGCACTGTTCGGTTTGGGACCAGTTGATGTTGCTTCCCGACCCGCTTTAGAGGAGTTGTGATGGAGGGCGGGGAAATATAAGACTTGGTTGCGGGGACAGGATTTGAACCTGTGACCTTCGGGTTATGAGCCCGACGAGCTGCCAGACTGCTCCACCCCGCGTCTGAAGGGTTGGACTATACATGGGTTTGAATTTTTAATCAATAGCAACAATACAAGTCGGGGCCAAGTGTCAGGCTGATAACAATTCCGCTGTTACAGTAGAATAGGACACAATTGCAGAAACGTGCCGCCAGCCGCCCATCCAGTAAGCCCCTCACCACCTTATTTATGAAATTTTGCTCCGAATGCGGCCAAGCGGTGTCCTTCATCGTTCCACCGGACGACAACCGCCACCGCTATGTATGTACGCATTGCGGCACCGTGCATTATCAGAATCCGAAAATGGTGATCGGCACGATTCCGGTTTGGGAAAGCGATGGCGAGGTCAGCATCCTGCTATGCAAGCGCGCCATCGAACCGCGGCGCGGCTATTGGACCTTGCCTGCCGGCTTCATGGAAAACAATGAGACCACGGCGCAGGCAGCGGTACGTGAGACCACCGAGGAGTCCGGCGCCCACATCGAACTGCACGGCTTGTTTTCGCTGTTGAATGTGCCGCACGTGCACCAGGTACATATGTTTTACCGCGCCAGCCTGACCGACCTCGATTACGCCGCCGGGCCGGAAAGCCTGGAAGTCAAGCTATTCCCCGAGTCGGCCATACCCTGGGAAGAAATTGCCTTCCCTACCGTCAGCCACACCTTGAAGTTCTTTTTCGCCGACCGGGAAAACGTGCGGCGCGGCGGCAGCTACGCCCTGCATACGCACGATATTTTTACGCCGCTGCGTCGGCCGGAATAGTC
>JAFANH010000061.1 GCA_019232795.1 Burkholderiaceae bacterium | reverse complement strand
CGCCGGACGCGCGGAGTCGCCCTATGTGCAGCGCCTGCGCTTACTGTGGCAAGAGATGCGGCAAACCGTGATTGCCGAATTCCCGCCACCCGCTGCGATGCCCTCGGACGTGCAAGAGGTGCTGACGCAAGTGGAAGAACGCTACGTCACGGATGCCTACCACTCTCTGTCCATTGAAGGCTATCGGGTTACCCCTGAACTCATCGAGCAAGTGCGCAACGGCCAGTGGCAACCCGATGGCGAGGATGTAAAGGCACGCGACGCCATGGCCGCCAAGGGGTATTTTGAGGCGCACACGAAGGTTAAAGACTACATCGAACAGACACTCAAGACCTCACCATCGAGTTGGCCACTCAGCGACGCGCTCACCACCTGGTATCGCGCCATGTTTAGTCCCAGTGTTACAGCTGGCATTTTGAGGCCGTCGGATTTGGCCGGCTGGCGCAATGACCAGGTGTTCATTCGCGGGGCCTTGCATGTGCCCTTGGCCAAGGAAGCCGTACGGGAATGCATGCCGGTTTTCTTCGAGCTACTGGCATCCGAACCGCATCCGGCTGTGCGCGCCGTACTCGGACACTTCTTCTTTGTTTACATTCATCCGTATATGGATGGAAATGGCCGGCTTGCCCGTTTTATTTTCAATGCGATGCTCGTGACGGGCGGCTACGTCTGGACCATCGTACCGCTGCAACAACGCCAAGCCTATATGGAGACCTTGGAGCAGGCCAGCTCGTACCGCAATGTCCAACCGCTGGCGAAGTACTTTGCCGGCTTGGTGCGCGAGCAAACAGCGACTCCGTTGCCACGACACGCGTCCGCCAAATAAACATTGCGAAAAAAATTCCGAATGTAAACTTACCGCGCAAAATTCAAATTTCACGGTTATGCGGTAAATTGACCGCTCCACTCCCGGCATGGAGCTCGTATGACCAGCGACACAATCCCTGCTTCAAAGCTGATGGAGTTGGATGACGCCGATGCTAAGCGCGACGTCACCCGCGACGAGTTGTATTCTTTGGTGTGGCGCGAACCCATGTTGCGCGTAGCAAACCGATTCGGCGTGTCGTCGAGCTATATGGCCAGGGTCTGTACTGAGCTGAGCGTACCGCGCCCGGCACGCGGCTATTGGGCGAAACTGGAACATGGGCAAAAGCCACATCAACCGCCATTGCCGCCAGCCGAACCTGGCGATGTGACGGAATGGTGTCGCGGACAAACGCCCGTAGACATGTGGCCCCAGCCCTTCAAACCTATCCTCTCAAGGCCGCCAAGACCACCACAAAAGCGACCTCGACCCGACACCAAGCACCCACTCGTGGTCGATGCAAAAGCGCATTTTGTTGTGGGCCGAAAGGGCGATGAGGGATTGCTTCGCCCGCAGAAAAAACTGCTGGTCGACATTGTCGTCTCAGAACAGTTGCTCGATGTCGCATTGAGCGCCTCAAATACGATTTTTGGAACGCTGGAGCAGCGCGGTCATCGCGTCGTCATTGCCCCGTCCGGCTTGCACATGCAGAGGGCAGAAGTCGACCTGCGGGTAGCACCCACCAAGAATCAGTATTACCAAACGGTATGGTCACCCCTGCGGCCAACCGTTGCCTACGTCGATGGCATTGCGATTGGCTTGACGCTGGTCGAATTGACCGAAGAGGTTTCATCGGTGTATTCGAATGGTAAATACATCCCGTTGCGCGATTTGTCGCCAGCGCAGCTACGCCAATATCAGGGCCACCGACACTGGACCGCGGATAAAACGATGGTAACTGGCCGGCTTTGCCTGCAAGCTTACTGCAGTTTATGGGGTATTAGCTGGTCGAAGCAGTGGCGCGAAAGCAAGCCCGGACAGATTGCGTCCATGGCAAACAAAATCGCCAAGGAGCTTGAAGAGTCCGTGCCGACCATTTCTCAGGAAATTGAAGTGGCGGAAAAACGTGCGAAGGAACAACATCAGAAATGGCAAGAGGAAATGGAGCGATATCGCTTGGAACAGAAGCGTGCGGCACAGCTGAAGGCTACCAACGACGCACGAACCGACCTACTCGCCGCGATTACGGCTTGGGACCAAGCCAGACGAATCCATGCCTATTTTGATTCGGTTACGCAGGAGGCCAGTCGACTAAACGAGAGCGAGCAGGCGCACTTACTCGGTCGTATCGACGAAGCCAGAAAACTGATTGGGCAGGTGGATGCGTTAGCCGTCTTGAAATCTTGGAAGACGCCCGGGGAGCGACTTTAGGGCAACTATTCGTGGGCCAGGGAATTTTCGACGACTTGACAACCATTATTGACGAAATTTGCTCACCGGCTTTCTGCAACAGGTCACGATGCGGGGCGAACTGGTGATATATAGTCGAAGTTATACCTACGTATAATTTCGAGCACCCAATTTATACGATAGTGTAATTTTTTGAGTATCAATCGGTGCGCTCGATTCTGCAGTTGGTCGCATCATGCAACAGGGGCATAAAACTGCCGCCCCTGACCGGTAAGCAACAATCTTTTCGAATTCAACCTTTCGTTCTTGGGCCAACAGAACATCAATTCCTTCCAGGAAGTGACATTAGAGGGAAGTCTCGACACCAGAATGAGGAAACAGGCGGCTTTTGGCAGTCTTCAGTAAGCAACTTATTTAGGCTCTTTCAATTACTGTGCCTAATTGAAGCTTAGGGTTTTTTAATAAAACCTGAAATTCAAAAGCAGATAACAAGGGACCGTGAAGACCGGTTAAGATTCCTATCGTGTCCACAATGGGAAGTCTCCTGAGCCGCCATGTCCATCCCCGACTATCAATCGTGCATGCTGCCCTTTTTATCCTTTTTGAGCGACGGGCATGAACATACGCTTAGAGAGGCAGAAGATAAGTTAGCGACGCATTTTTCTCTCACTTCGGCCGAAAGAGTGAAACTGCTACCAAGCGGTCAGCAGGGAATTTTCAAGAACCGCATTGGGTGGGCACGCACATACCTAAAAAAGGCAGGTCTAATTGAAGCCACAAAGCGAGGGGTATTTAAAATCACTCAACGTGGTTTGCAGTCTATCGCCAGTAAACCTTCCAAAATAGACGTTAAATACTTGGAGCAATTTCCCGAATTTATAGAATTTCGAGAGTCATCCAAAGGCGCCATTCACAGTGTAGATGCCGCACCCACGGCCGGAGTTGCAAGCGGAGCCATAACTCCCGAAGAATCAATAGAGGCGACTCATCAAACCCTTCGTGAACAATTGGCACAAGAGCTGCTAGCACGTCTACTCGCTTGCTCACCAAGTTTTTTTGAACAAGTAGTAGTCGAATTACTTGTGAAAATGGGGTACGGCGGATCAAGACAAGATGCGGGGGAACGGCTAGGGCAGACTGGGGATGGTGGTGTAGATGGCGTAATTAAGGAAGATCGACTCGGCCTTGATCAAATTTTCATCCAGGCCAAGCGCTGGCAAGGTAATGTGGGACGGCCCGATATTCAAAAATTTGTCGGGGCTTTGCAAGGTCAACGCGCAAGGAAAGGAATATTTATCACGACGTCATCGTACACCGCTGAGGCAGTAGATTATGCGTCCCGAATTGATACCAAAGTTGTACTTATTGATGGGACCCGCTTGGCGGATTTAATGATCGATTTTGACGTAGGTGTGTCGATATCTGCCTCATATGTAGTTAAACGCATCGACTCCGACTATTTTGATGAAGTTTGATATTGCCACGTGAATAAGCGATCAGAATTCAATTTGTCACAGTGACATATTAGTTAAACTGGAAGTCGCGCAAGGCGGGCATGAAGGGATCGATAGCCTCGCCGCCGACGCGCTTCACGCCTTCCCCCATCCCGGCATAAGCAGCCAGCTCGCCGGCGCTGAGCTGCCCCACCAGCGCCGCCAAATTCGAGAAGCGCACATTCTGCCGCACCAGGTGGGCGATACAGCTATGGCGCAGCACTTCTGGCGACACCGTCACCGCCGCCTCCAAGCCGGCGTCAAGCGCGGCGCAGGTGATGCTGGCGCTGATATCGGCGTCGCTCAAGGGTTGGGCCAAGGCATTGTGGAACAAAGTCTGTTCGGGAACAGCGCCATTGCGTGTCGCCAGCGCCTGCGCCAGCCAGAGCGGCAAGGCGATGGTGCGCGCCGATGCGCCCGGCACGGCCAGCTTGGCGTTGGCCGCATCGAGGTCTTTTACCGCCAGCGCCTTGACTTCATCGGTAGTCAGGCCGAGCAGCATCGTTGCACACAACAGGCGGGCGCTGCCTTCGGCGCCGGCCAATAGCGCGCCGACTTCCTGCTGGCTCAATTCGCGCGGCAATTGCGGGCCGGCCGCGGGCAATTGCGGCAGGGCCTGACGATGGTCCAGCTCTAGCGGCCGCTCCGGCGCCGCCAACGTTGCGCCCATCGCGATGGATGGCTCCAGCCACGCGGGCGACAAGCCCATGGTTTGCACCGGCGCCGGTGTCGGCGCGCGATTGAACAACTCGACGAACCACATGGCCAGCAAGCCGAACAGAAACGAAGCCAGCAGATTGAGCAAGCCGTCCCGCACGTAGTTGGGCCGCCACGGATGCTGCGGCATGCTCGCGGTTTCCAATATCTTGAGGGCGGGCAGGCGGCCGTTTTCGCTGGCCTGAAGCTTGGCCAGGCGCTCCATGGCGTTGCGGCGCGCGCCTTCCAGGCGGGTCAGATCGTCTTCCATGGCCTGCGCTTCATGGAATTTCGAAGAAAAGCCATGCACCTCGCGGCGCTGCTCCTCGATCTGCTTCTGCAATCGCTCCACCGTGGCGTTCGCATTGGTTTGATCCTGTTCCGCCGCCGCCAGATCCGCTTCCCGGCCGGACTTGCGCGTCGCGGCCAATTGCTGCTCCAGTTCCGCCAGGCGCGCGCGCAGGGATTGCGCCGTCGGGTCCATGGCCATGAATTCGGGCGTATACGTACGCTGCATATCGCGCAAATCTTCGCGCGTTTCCGAAATTCGCTTTTCGATGGCGGCCAGCGTGGGGTTGTCCTTGGAATACACTGGGCTGGTACCGGCCGCCGCGGCGTCGCGCAAGGAGCGTACGCGGCCGGAAGCCTTGGCCGCTTCTTCGTTGGCCTTGTTGAGTGCGTCGGACAGGCCCTTCATGGTCGCCAACGCTTCGTTCTCGTTGCGCTCCGACGACACGACACCGCTCTGCTCCTGAAAAGAGGCCAATTGCGTGCGCTTGGCCGCAATGATTTTGTCGAGGCGGCTGGCTTCGTCGCGGGCATTGTCGACCGCCTCGTGCGAGTCGCTGCCGTGGCTCGACAGCATTTGACCGCGATAGACGTCGACCAGGGTATTCAAAGTGCGGGCCAGCCTCTGCGGCTGCAGTCCGATCGCCTGCAGCTCGACGATGTCGGTGCCGGGGACCGGCGTCGCGCCGACGCTGTCCTGCAGTGCCGCAACCGAGCCGGCCGACCCGCCATCCATGCGGCGCGCCACCTCCTCGAACAGGGGGCGGCTGGTCAATACCTGCACCTGGCTCAACAGGTCGGGACGGGGTGCAGGCTGCTCAGGCTCGCTTGCGCTGGCGCCCGGCACGGCCGGCGGCGACGCTTGCGCCGTCACACTGCCGGGAGAAATCTGGACACGGGCGGTCGAACGATACTCGCCCGGGCGCGAAAGATTCCAGGTCAGCCCGGGCAGCAAAGTGAGGGTGAACGCCAGCGTGAAGACCATCAGGCGGCGGCGGTTGCCGGCGCGTGTTTGCTCGGCCGGGTCGGCATGCCGGGAAATGTCGAAAATGGGACTTAAACGCAAGCGCGGTATGGCGAACATGATTCGAACCTATTCAACTTGTCCATAGATCGGCAAATCCGATGGTAATATTACAACAAATGAAATCCGCTCAGGGCAGGGATTTGTAAATTGCGCCTTGATAACAAACACTTGTGAATGCATGGGGAAGGGCCCGGGGATGGCGACTGCCGATATCTATACAAGACTGACCGACATCATGCGCGACGTATTCGACGATGATGAGCTGGTAGCTGCTCCGGCCATGACCGCCGGCGACGTCGACGGCTGGGACAGCCTGTCCAACCTGCGCCTGGTCATGTCGGTCGAAAAAGCGTTTGGCGTCAAATTCTCGGCGGCGGAAATCGGCAAGCTCAAGAACCTGGGCGAGCTGGCCGACCTGGTCGCTGCCAAGGCCGCCAGCTGACGCCTGGCTCGCCATGCACAATCTGGGCATGCGTTTTCATCACTTCGGCCTGGCGGTCCATACGCCCGAAGACGCCTTCCGTTACCTGGCTGCGCTCGGCTATACCGAAGGCGCCGTTGAATACGATCCCCTGCAGCGCGTCAACGTGGCCATGCGCCACCATGCGCATATGCCCGACGTCGAGGTGATCTGGCCGCAAGAGAAGCCTTCGCCCATCGACAATATCATCAAGGGGCGCGACAGCATGATCTACCACCTGTGCTACTGCGCGCCCGATGCCGAGGCCACGCTGCGCAGCCTGGAACAGGCCGGGCTGCAGGTGCACACCGTATCCGAGCCCAAACCGGCGGTGCTGTTCGGCGGACTGCCGGTCAGCTTCCACCTGGTGAGCGGAATCGGCGTGATCGAACTGATTCACGGCACGCCGGGCAGCCCATGACGAACGCGCTCTACCGCGACCTGGCCTGGCTGCCGCCCAAGCCCGAAGACTTCGGCGCACGCTGCAAGGCGCTACCGTCCAGTGTAGATGCCTCCACCGATATCGGCACCGTGCTGCGGGCACTGGCCAATCATGCGCTCGACGGCAACGATCTCGAGCGTCTGGCCAAGGCCTTGCAGCGCACGCGCGCGCAGGGCCACACCCTGGCCCCGCTGACGCCCTTCCGTCTCGCCATCCTCAGCAACGCCACCGCGAATTTCCTGGCGCCGGCCCTGGCCGCCAGCGCGCTGCGGCACGGCATTGCGCTCGAGATCATCGAAACCGATTACGGCCAGGTGTTGCAGGAAGCCTTGTCGGCCGATTCGCAGTTGCACCGCGCGCAGCCGGACGCTGTGCTGATCGCCATCGACCATCGCGGCTTGCCGCTCAAAGCGCCGGCTGGCGATGCGGAAGCGGCGCAAGCTGCCGTCGCCGCCAGCCTGGCGCAAATCGACGCCATCCGCGCCGGCATCCACGCCCATGGCAAGGCCGTGTGTATCGTGCAGACGCTGGCCCGTCCACCCGAATCCCTGTTCGGCAGCCTGGCCCTGGCGCTGCCCGGCACCCTGCGCCAGCTAACAGACGCCTACAACCGCGGTTTGGCTGACGCCGTGGCCGGCGGCCCCGACTTGCTGTTCGACGTCGCGGCGCTGGCCGAGACTGTAGGCCTGGCTGCCTGGCATGACCCGACGCTGTGGAACATGGCCAAGCTGCCGTTCGCTGCCGATTTCCTGCCGCTGTACGCGGAACATGCGAGCCGCATCGTGGCCGCCCTGCGCGGCAAGAGCCGGCGCTGCCTGATTCTCGACCTCGACAATACGCTCTGGGGCGGGGTCATCGGCGACGACGACCTGGAAGGCATCGTCATCGGCCAGGGCGATCCGACCGGAGAAGCCCATCTGTCGGTACAGCAAACCGCGCTGGCCTTGCGCGAGCGCGGCATCGTGCTGGCGGTCTCCTCCAAGAATACCGACGAAGTGGCGCGCCAGCCCTTCCGCCGCCATCCCGAGATGCTGCTCAAGGAAGAGCATTTTGCCGTGTTCCAGGCCAATTGGAATGACAAGGCGACCAATATCAAGGCCATCGCCGAAGAATTGTCGCTGGGGCTCGATGCCATGGTCTTCCTCGACGACAATCCCGTCGAGCGCGGCTTGGTGCGGCAACTGCTGCCGCAGGTGGCGGTACCGGAATTGCCGCCAGACCCGGCCCACTACGTGCGTACGCTGCTGGCCGGCGGCTATTTCGAAGCCGTGGCTTACTTGCCGGAAGACCGGCAACGCGCCGATTTTTATCAAGACAATGCGCGCCGCGTCGCACTGATGCAGCAAGCCGGTGATGTCGACGCCTATCTGGCTTCGCTCGACATGCACATCACTTTCGCGCCTTTCGACGACATCGGGCGCTCGCGCATCACGCAGTTGATCAACAAGTCGAATCAGTTCAACCTGACCACGCGCCGCTATACCGAGGCGGAAGTGCTGGAAGTGCAGCGCGACCCGCATTGCTTCGGCTTGCAGATCCGCCTGTCCGACACTTTCGGCGACAACGGCATGATCTCGGTCCTGATCTGCCGCCGCAGTGACAATACCTGGGACATCGATACCTGGCTGATGAGCTGCCGCGTGCTCAACCGCAAGGTGGAACAGGCGGTGCTGATGGAATTGCTGGAACAGGCGCGCGCCGCCGGCATCGCGCGCATCGTTGGCCGTTACCTGCCGACCGAGCGCAACGCGCTGGTGCAGGACCACTATAGCAAGCTCGGTTTCGCGCTGCTGGAAACGCAAGCCGACGGCGCCACGCGTTGGGAACTCGATGTCGCCGCGGCACCGCAGTATCAGGTGCCGATGACCGTGCATCGCACCAGCGGCCACAACCCCGCCGAGGCTTGAGACGATGGCGGACCAGGATCCGGACAAGCTGCCGCGCCGCGACTTTATTCTGTTGCCTCTGATCGCTCTGCTGACCGCACTGCTGCTGGGCGGCGGTGCGGAACTGGTGGCCGGCCTTTATTTCGACGAAACGCAAATCGGCAATTGCGGCACGCCCGACCCCGTGCTGCCTTACCGCTACGCGCCCGCCTGCAGCTTCCGCAACAAGGCGGCAGAAGGACCGCTGGTTGATTACCGCTTCAACGAATGCGGCTACCGCAGCATAGAGTCGTGCAAGAACCGGGCGCCGGGCAGCACACGTATCGCGCTGCTGGGCGCCTCGACCGCCGAGGGTTTCAAGATCGATTACCGGCAAGCGCTGGCGCCGCGCGCCGCCGCCGCCCTGAGCACCAGCTGCCGGCGGCCCGTGGAAATCCAGAACATGGGGGTGGCGGGCTATCACGTCATAGACCAGTACTTGCGCACCGACGAAGCGCTCGCGCTCAAACCCGATCTGGTCGCGCTGGTGGTCACGCCCTACGAGCTGGTCGACCTGACCGATCCGCAAGTGCTGCAAAACCGTGCGCATCCCGAGCGCATCGAAAAGAAGCCGTCGGCGCAAGCAAAGGAAACCGCAAACCGCAGCGGCCTGGTCGCCCGCGTCTCGGCCTGGCTGTCGAACAGCCGCGCCGCCCTGTTCGCGCAATACCTGCTGTTCCAGAACCGCGAGAAATACGTCGATCTATTCCTCATGCACGGCGACAAGGCCGATTATCTGCGCCCGCCCTTTACCCCTTTGTGGGAAAAGCGCTTGAGCGATTTCGATTTGCTGGTCGGCGAAATGGCCGACCGCTTCCATCACGAAGGCGTGCCGTTCGCCATCGTCTTCACGCCGCAGCGCATCCAGGCCGCGTTGATGGACAACCGCCCGGCGGGTGTCGATCCGGCGGCCATCGACCGCCGCATTGCAGAGATCTCCGCGCGCCACGGCATCACTTTCGTCGATACCTATGAGAACTTCCACCGCGTCGCCCATGCGGAGACACTGTTCTTTCCGGTGGACGGCCATATGACGGCGAGCGGCCACGGTGTCGTCGCGCACGGTATGGCGCAAGGGCTGCTCGACGCCAAGCTGCCGGTGTTTGCCGGCTGTGCCGATCTGCCCCGGTCCGACCCAAGCGCGCCATGAATATCACTTCCGTTTCCTTCCTGTTGTTTGCCCTCGCGGCCATCGTCCTGCATGGAGTCGCGGCGCGGCTGCGCATGCCTGCGCTACGCGACCTCGCGCTGCTGGCGGCCAACCTGTATTTCCTCTCGACCTTCGCCGTAGGCGGCTGGAACGGCCTGCTGCCGATGGCCTGTTTTCTTGCCCTGGGCTATGCCGGCATGCGCCTGCTGCACGTCAAACAAGGCAATGCCAGGCTGGCGGCGGCTGTACTGGCGCTGACGCTCGCTTATTTTTTCTGGGTCAAGAAGTACGCCTTCATACCCGGAGTGCTGTTGCTGCCGCACATCTACATGACGATAGGACTGTCTTACATGTTCTTTCGCATCCTGCAATTGCAGATCGACGCTGCCAGCGGCAACGTCCAGCAGTGTCCGGGAGCCGTCGCCTATCTGAATTATCTGCTCAGCTTCACTACCCTGATTTCCGGACCTATCCAGCGCTACGAAGACTTCGCCGCCTACCGCTCTGCGCCCCTGCCCATGACCTGGTTTGCTTTCGGCCGCGCCCTTGAGCGCATCGCCGTCGGCGCTTTCAAGGTCATGGTCGCGGCGGCACTGCTGTTTGCCTGGCACAAGCAGGGTCTAATTGCATTGCAAGTGCACGCCTCGCTGATCGACAAGGCGGTCAACGGCACGGCGGTAATTTCCGGCTACACGCTCTATCTGTATTGCAATTTCTCCGGCTACACAGACATCGTGATCGGCGTGGCGCGCTTTTTCGGCAACGTCTTGCCGGAAAATTTCGAGCGCCCCTTCGCCGCATTGAATTTCATGGATTTCTGGGCGCGCTGGCATATGACGCTGTCCAACTGGCTGAAGACCTACGTTTACAATCCGCTCGTCAAAAGGACGATGTTGCGCTTCCCCTCGCCGGCGGTCGATCCCTACATAGGCGTATTCGCGTTCCTGGTCACCTTCTTCCTGATCGGCTTGTGGCATGGACAAACCTTCGTGTTCGCCCTGTACGGCCTCCTGCTCGGGGTAGGCGTCAGCGGCAACAAGCTCTACCAGGTCTTCATGACCAAGCGCCTGGGCCGCAAGGAATACCGCGCACGCGCCGCGCACTGGCTCTATCAAGCCTGCGCGCGCGGCATCACGTTTACCTATTTCTGTCTAAGCCTGGTGTGCTTCTGGGCAAGCTGGCCGCAAATTGTCGACCTGTGCGGCAAGCTGGGCTGGAGCGGCATGGGCGCCGTCACCGCGGCAATATTTGGTGCGGCCACCGTGCTGTTCGAATGCTGGGAACGCCTGCGCAGTCTGGCTCTGACGCCGGCAGCGGCCGGCCGGCCCTTGCTGCTGTCCCGCTATGTGCGCACCGCCTGGTTCACTATCCTGGTATGCGCAACCGCGGCCGTAACCGCGTTATCGGCCACACCCGCGCCCGACATCGTATATAAGAATTTCTAACCGGAATTGGGGGCACGGCCTAAGCCGTGTTCGGTGCTACGGCGCAGGGACGAAACGGGTTCGAAAATCCGACACCGAGAAGTCGGGCCAGGCATTTGGAAAAGCCGGGGAAGAGCCAGGTGGTGGCGGAAAAGCGCTTTAAAATCAGTTACCCGATTTGTTCGAAACCGGCTGACAGATACGCATTGTCAAAAATTCCGACAATTTTGACTGTCAAAAAATTCGACAGCGGCAGACTACCAGTTGTTACATTAACCACTATGTGACACGTTTTTACCAGGTGAGCGCGGCTCTATCCGGCACGAGGCGGTACGAAAGCGGCGCGAATGCGGCCTCAACCGGCTGTAGTCAGAGCCCGGCGGTCCAATCCGGAACGGCGATTGGTAAACACCATGCCGGTATTGCTCATATAGGGGGGGGAGAGATCGATTCCGCTGCGTCGGTCACGGTTGCTGCGCGGGATGAAGTCATCGCTGCCATCCTCGTCCATGTGATGGATCACGCGGCCCAGCACGCTGACGATGAGTGCGGACGTGACGATGGCTCCCAACAAAATCAAGAGGTTAGGCAGCGTACCCATCGTCGACCACAAGCCATCCAGTACTGCGTCGGCGATGGCAAATGATCCTATAGTCATAAACCCCTCCAGATATAATTATTGTTAGTGGCAAGCAACCAAAAGTCGGCCCAAACAAGCATCTCACACTATTCGGCTGCCGCAACAGAAACTTGAAGCAAAAAACCTGCCAATTTGAAAAATTTTCCTTTTCCTTTCCGCTTCGCAGCATTTTTGCCGCAAATTTAGCCCAAATCCAGGCACCAAACCGGGCTCGTCCAGACCCGCGACCGGCCTCAGCCTTGACCCGATTTCCCGCCGGCCTGGCCGCACTGTTCCGGCCTGCGGCTGCGCTCCAACCGAAAATGTTCGAGCAGGGCAATCACCTCATGGTCGCTGGTTTGTTCAAAATCCTCATACCACTGGCCGACCGAATAAAACGCCTCCGGCATATTCAGGCACACCACCTCGTCGGCCTGGCTGCCCAGCAGCCCGCCGGCCTCGACCGGCGCAACCGGTACTGCTATCACTATCCTGCGCGCTCCGGCCGCGCGCACCACCTGCGCCGCCACTTCCATGCTGGCTCCGGTAGCGACGCCATCGTCGACCAGGATGACTTCGCGCTGATCCAGGCATAAGGGATCGCATCCCGCGCGATATATGGCTTCGCGCCGTGCCAGTTCCCGCAATTCGCGCGCCGCAATCGCCTCAATCACTTGCGGCGCCAGTCCCAAGGCCGCTATCACGTCCTGGTGCAGGATACGCGTTCCACCGCCGGCGATCGCACCGATCGCATATTCCTCGTTGCCGGGCAGACCCAGCTTGCGCACCAACAGCACGTCGAGCGTCACAGCCAGCATCTGCGCCACCTCGTAAGCCACCGGTACCCCGCCGCGCGGCAGAGCCAAGACTATCGCGCTGCTGCGTTCTGCATAGGTCTGCAGGCGCTCCGCCAATCGCACGCCCGCTTGCCGCCTATCCGCGAACAACTTCATGCCCAGCCCAGAGTGACCCGCCACGATGTTTCCCGATTGCATCGCCAAATGCGCTCAACGCACGCGGCAAGATGCATATTTAATCCCACACCATAGGCCGCATCGTACGCAGCAGAGACTCGCTGCTCCAGCACCAGCCATAAGGCACGCGCAACGTTACGATTCACCGCAATCATTCACCCATTGCACGGGAATAGCAAGCGGCGCACGGTTGCGTTTCCACTGTACTTTATCTCTGGTCGCCGTTTCAGCTAAGATGAGCCGCTTCAACCTCCTTCCAAAAGATAAGACCATGACCCAACGCCGCCAGTTCCTGATCAAAGCGCCACTTGGCTTGCTCGCCGCTGCGTCAGTGGCAAAAGGTGCGGATCAAGCAGAGTCGACGACGCCTGGCGCCCCGCCTACCTTCGGCACCTTGCCGGCAGTCGGACCGGAAGTGTCGACAACCACCTTCGCCGAAGCCGAGAAACTGGTCCAGGTCAACATGGGGCCGGCTGAACGCAGCATGGCGGCAGACAGCTGGCGCACCTCGATGGCCGGCTTGCTGGAACGCCGCACCGGCCCGCGCAAGGTAATGCTGGAAGACGGTGTGGCGCCGGCCACGCAATGGAATCCGGTCGCGGTTGCCGGAGGAACAGGGCAAAAGCGGGGACACGACTTTGTGCGCAGCAAGGCCGATCCCGGTCCCTTGCCGGCACATGACGACGACATCGCTTTCGCTCCGGTCACGAAGCTGTCGCGCTGGATAGAAAGCCGAAAACTCAGCTCCGAGCGCCTCACGCGCATCTACCTCGAACGCATCAAGCGCTTCAATCCCACGCTGCGCTGCGTGATCACGCTCACCGAGGAGCACGCCCTGACGCAGGCCAGGCAAGCGGACCGCGAAATCGCCGCCGGCCGAATCCGCGGCCCGCTGCACGGCATACCCTATGGCGTCAAGGACTTGCTCGACACCGCCGGCATCGCCACCACCTGGGGCGCGGAGCCGTTCCGCGACCGCGTGCCGGCCAGGGATTCGGCCGTGGTGGCGCACCTGAACGCCGCGGGTGCGGTGCTGATCGCCAAACTCAGTCTCGGTGCGCTGGCCTTGAACGACATCTGGTTCGGCGGCCAGACCATGAACCCCTGGAATCTCGACGAGGGCGCTTCCGGTTCGAGCGCCGGCCCCGGCGCCGCCACCGCTGCCGGCCTGGTGGCGTTCTCCATCGGCAGCGAAACCGGCGGCAGCATCGTCAGCCCCAGCATGCGCTGCGGCGTCACAGGTCTGCGCCCCACTTATGGCCGGGTGGCGCGCACCGGCGCCATGACGCTGTGCTGGTCGCTCGACAAGCTCGGTCCCATGACGCGTTCGGTCGAAGATGCCATGCTGGTGCTGCATGCAATCTCCGGCCCCGACGCCGGCGACGTCGCCAGCGTGCCGAGCAAGCTCGATTTCGACGCCGGAGTGCCCGTGAAGGGTTTGAAGATCGGTTACTTCCCGGCCTGGATGAAGGAAGACCCGGCCACCGATGTCGATCGTGCCGCACTCGAGGCCGCCAAAACCCTGGGCCTGATTCCCACGCCGGTGGCGCTGCCCGACTGGCCCTATGACTCGCTCAACCTGATCCTGTTCGCCGAGGGCGCTGCCGCCTTCGAGGAGATCACGCTCGACGGCCGCGTCGGCCAGCTCAAGGCGCAAGTGCCGGACGCCTGGCCCAACACCTTCCGCCAGGCGCGCTTCCTGTCGGCGGTCGACTTCGTTCAGGCCGACCGCCTGCGCCGCAAGGTCGCACTGGAAATGGCGCGCATCTTCAGCGAAGTCGACCTACTATTAGTACCTTCGCTGCGCGACGAAATGCTGGTCATCTCCAACAACACCGGCCACCCTTCGCTGACGCTGCGCACAGGTTCGGTCATGGTGTCGGAAGCGCGCAGCGACTGGGCGCCGGATCCAGCCCATCCGCTACCGAAATTCTCGCCGCCGCGGCGCGTGCCCCATGGCGTGACACTGATCGGACGCCTGTTCGACGAGGGCACGCTGGCGCGCGTCGGCCTGGCGCTGGAAAGGCACGCCAACGTGGCAAGCGAGCGGCCACCGGGATTTTGAACTCGAGCTGTGCTCTCTTGATTTTTTTGAAATGACGATCCGCTAACGTCGCAAGAATGTCTTGCGGCGAAAGGCGATTCGGGCGTATCGTTGACAGCTCCCGGGAAGATTTCATGCATACAGGTTTTCGACTCGATCACGGTGTCGCCAAGCTTGCTTGGATCAGCCTCGCGCTCTGCGCGGCTGCGGCGGCGCACGCCGATACCAAGATCTACCGCTCGCTCGACGCTTCCAACAACAGCGTCACCTTCTCCGATCACCCGATCAACAAGAGCTCCTACGTCATCGCCGTATTCGACGGCAAACAGCTGTGGCCGCATTCGGGTGGCGGCCCGGTCTCGGTCGCGCAACTGGCCGCGCGGCGCGCCGCACTCGATCCGCTGGTGCAGCGCGCCGCCAGCACGCACGGCATACGCGCCGCCTTGCTCAAGGCCGTGATCGAAGTGGAATCTGGTTTCGACGAACACGCCTTCTCCAACAAGGGTGCAATCGGCCTGATGCAGGTCATGCCGGCCACGGCTGCGCGCTATGGACAATTCGACTTGTATTCGGCCGAGCAGAACGTCGACGTCGGCGCACGCTACCTGCGCGACCTGCTCGCCATGTTCAACGGCGACGTGCGCCTGGCCGTCGCCGCCTACAACGCCGGTGAAAACGCCGTCATCCGCAGCGGCAGGCGCATCCCCGCCTACCCGGAAACCCAGCGCTATGTGCCCATGGTGCTGGAACGCTACAATCGCTTCCTGACTTATTCGAATTGAGCAAGCCGCCCACGGTTTGTTCGATCCGGCCATGCCGGTACT
The DNA here is from genome assembly GCA_019232795.1 of Burkholderiaceae bacterium. Taxonomy (GTDB): domain Bacteria; phylum Pseudomonadota; class Gammaproteobacteria; order Burkholderiales; family Burkholderiaceae_D; genus PKWO01. Next base: position 43,502 of record JAFANH010000061.1, on the reverse strand, counting down.
CGCTGCCGGCGCTTCCCCAATCCAATAAGGAGCACGCATGCTGCGTCGTGTAGGTAAGAGCGTATTGATTGTAGTCGTGCTGGCCCTGGTAGCACTATTTGCCGCCAACACCTGGCGCCAGCGCGAGCGCGTTAGCCAACAAGAACTGATCACGCACGCACAAGCCTACGACGCGCGCATCGTGCGCGACAGCTGGGGTGTGCCGCACATCTTCGGCACACGCGATGCCGACGTCGCCTTCGGCTTCGCCTATGCGCATGCGGAGGACGACTACGCCACCATCCAGGACGTGGCGATTGCCGTACGCGGCCATCTGGCCGCCGTGCGCGGACCCGACGCCGCGCCGGGCGACTATCTCGTCAATCTGCTCCACATCTGGGACGACGTCGATGCGCGCTACACCAGCGATATCCCGGCTGATGCGCGCGCCGTCATGGATGCTTATGCCGACGGCCTCAACCTCTACGCTGCGCGCCATCCGGACCAGGTCGTGCCGGGCGTGCTGCCTTACACCGGGCGCGACGTCGCCGCCGGCTTCCTGTTCAAGCTGCCTTTCTTTTACGGCTTCGACCGCACGCTCAAGCAAATCTTCAGCGGCAAGAGCGAATTGCCACGCACCCCGACCGGCTCCAACGGCGCCGCAGTCGCCCCGTCGCGTTCCAACGACGGCGCAACGCGCCTGCTGGTGAATTCGCACCAGCCCTATACCGGCCCAGTCGCCTGGTACGAGGCCGTACTGCAAAGCGGCGAGGGCTGGCACGTGGCCGGCGGCTTCTTCCCCGGCGCGCCGTTCATGCTGCACGGGCATAACGAACACCTGGGCTGGGCCAACACCGTCAACGCACCGGACCTGGTCGACGTGTTCAAGCTCACCGTCAATCCGGACAACGCCAACCAATATCGGCTCGACGGCCAATGGCGCGACTTCGACAAAACTACCGCCTGGCTTTGGGTCAAGCTATGGGGTCCGCTGGTGGTGCCCATCCCGAAGACCGTCTGGCATTCCGCGCACGGCCCGGTGCTGCGCACCGACCATGGCGACTTTGCGCTGCGCTATGCCGGCATGGACGAGGTGCGAGCCGGCCTGCAGGTCTACCGGCTCAACAAGGCGCACTCGCTGGAAGAATGGAAAGCGGCGATGGCGCTGCAGGCCGTGCCCAGCCTCAACTACATTTACGCCGACGAGAAGGGCAATATCGGCTACCTGTACAACGGCCTGTTTGCCCAGCGCCCTGCCGGTTTCGAAAAGCTGCCGCTGCTGGCTGGCGACCGCAGCGACCTGATCTGGCACGGCTACCTGCCGCTGGAGCGTGCCCCCCAATTGTGGAATCCGCCCTCGGGCCTGGTATTCAATTCCAATTGCACGCCTTACCACGCGAGCGAAGCGGCCGACAACCTCAAGCCCGAGGACTTCCCCAAGAGCATGGGCATACAGACCAATATGACCAACCGCGCGCGCCGCTTCGAAGAAACCTTCGGCCAGGATCGCGCCATCTCGGCTGAAAGCTTCCGCCGCTACAAGTACGACCTCATGTACAGCGCCGACTCCGCTCTGTACGCCGTGGTCAGGCAAATGCTGGCACTTCCCGCCAACAACGATGCTGAACTGCAGGCCGCGCAGGCGCAGCTACAGCAATGGAACCGCAGCACCGACATGCATAACCGCAGCGCGGCCCTGGCCCTGCTGGCCGCCGTGCCGGTGGTGCGTGCGCACGATGAAGGCACACCGGCGCCGGAGCTGCGCACCGCCTTGCTCGATGCCGCACACAGTCTGCAGCAGCACTTCCACCGCCTCGACCCGGAGTGGGGCGAAGTCAATCGCATCGTCCGTGGCAAGGCCGATCTGGCGATAGACGGCGCCCACGACACCTTGCGCGCCGTATGGGGCGAAGCGCAGGCCGACGGCCACCTGCACGGCGTGGCAGGCGACACCCTGATCATGTTCGTCGAATGGGACAAGCAAGGCAGACTCAGCAGCGAAAGCATCCACCAGTTCGGCAGCGCCACGCTCGACGCCGCCTCGCCGCACTACGCCGATCAATTGCCGCTGTTCGTCGCCATGCAGACCAAGCCGGTATGGTTTACCGAGCAACAGCTGGCCGGTCACATCGAGCGCGAGTACCGCGTAGGCAAGAACGCGGATTTACAGCGACAATAGCAACTCACGATACTCAGTTCCTGGCTCCGTCATTCCCGCGAACGCGGGAATCCATAGTGAGCCCGTTACATCGTCCATCCTGATACGAGCATCAAACGCAAAATAAGCCGACAAAAAGGGAACAACCCATGTTGAATTTCGACTTCCACAACCCCACCAAGATCCTGTTCGGCAAGGGCCGCATCGCGGACCTCGACAAGGAAGTGCCGGCTGATGCGCGCGTGCTGATCCTGTACGGCGGCGGCAGCATCAAGAGCAACGGCGTGCTTGACGAAGTGCGCACGGCGCTCGGCGCGCGTACGGTGCAGGAATTCGCCGGCATCGAGCCGAATCCGAGCTATGAAACGCTGATGCACGCGGTCGAACTGGCGCGCAAGGAAAACTCCAACTTTCTGCTCGCCGTCGGCGGCGGCTCGGTAATCGACGGCACCAAGTTCGTCGCCGCCGCCATCGATTTCGAAGGCGACCCGTGGGCCATTCTCGAGAAGCGCGGCAAGAACATCACCAAGGCGCGCCCGTTCGGCACTGTGCTGACGCTGCCGGCCACCGGCTCGGAAATGAACAACGGCAGCGTGGTGACACGCAAATCGCTGAAAGCCAAAGTGCCATTTTCCAGCCGTCACGTTTTCCCGCAATTCTCCATTCTCGACCCGGTCACGACTTTCACGCTGCCGGTGCGCCAGATCGGCAACGGCGTGGTCGACGCCTACGCCCACGTCATGGAGCAATACATGACTTACCCGGTCAACGCGCCGGTGCAAGACCGCTTCGCCGAAGGCATCCTGCGCACGCTGATCGAGGAAGGGCCGAAAGCACTGGCCGCGCCGCAGGATTACGACGCCCGCGCCAATATCATGTGGTGCGCCACGCTGGCCCTGAACGGCTTGATCGGCGCCGGCGTCCCGCAAGACTGGGCCACCCACATGATAGGCCATGAACTGACGGCGCTATACGGCCTCGATCACGCACAGACGCTGGCCATCGTCATGCCGTCCATGCTGCGCCTGCGCCGGCACGCCAAGCGCGAGAAATTACTGCAATACGCGGCGCGCGTGTGGGATATCACGCAAGGCGATGAGGATGCGCGCATCGAGACAGCGATTGCGAAGACGCAGGAATTCTTCGAAAGTGTCGGCGTAAAGACACGTTTGAGCGATTACTCGCTGGACAGCAAGAGTGTCGATGCGGTTGTCATCCAATTGGAAAGCCATCGCATGGTTGGCTTGGGAGAACGGCGCGACGTCACCTTAGACATAAGTCGTAAGGTGCTGGAATTTAGTTTGTAGTCTGAATCCAATACTCCTTTACCTGGAAGCATGCTCGTCATTCCCGCGAAGGCGGGAATCCAGGTAGCATTTAACTTCAGCCTGGGTTCCCGCCTTCGCGGGAACGACGATGTTAGATCGAAACCGCAGCTTGATGAAGCCTCTAATCAAATCGCCATTTCCATATGCCGATGATTTGCAACTACGCCATGCGCATTCTTCAACGAAGAAAAACGTTCCTTAGTCACTGCGAAACCTAACCTCTCGTATAAGACCTGCCCACGCCCATTGGTCACCGCTACATCGAGAGCGGCGACCTTGAACCCGGCCTTCTTCCCTGCATCGAGCAAATAATCGACCAAGGCCTTGCCGATTCCGCGGCTCTGCATCTCGGGCAGCACGCCGAGATGCCCAAGGTAATGCCGATCGCTGGCCGGGGGCGGAATCACGGCCTCGGTGCGCAATCCGCGCACGATCACGCCGAGTCCGGCGAACAGGCCGTAAAAGCCCAGAATCTGCCGCGCACCTGCCAGCATGAAGGCCAAGCCGTTCTTGCCGCTCCAGCCGCCGCCGGTTGCGACCACCTTCCCATCCAATATGCCGACCGCGTGATTGCGCCAGCCGAACTCGCCGGCGCCGTCGGCATAGGCATAGCGCAGGAAATCGAGCGGACCGCCCTTGCCGGGCACGGTGAACACATAATTGAAAGCATCCGGTCCGGACTGGTACATCAGCGGCACGGCAATGTCGATGTCGGTCGGTTCTGCATCACGGAATTCCAAAAGCATGGCGGTCCTTGTTGGTACTGTTATTCGCTAAGGGTAGACGATGGCGAGCTGACGCGGCGGCGCAATGATGCGTATAAAGGGCTGCGGATCGCCCGGCTCGTCGACCGGAACCAGCTTGACCGCCGGCACCGTGCGCAAGCCGCTTACGTAGTGATACTTGATGGTCGCCGCCGCGCCCTCGACATCGCTCAGCTCGATGCGATCGACGCTGCGCGACGCCACCTTGCCGCTGCCCTCGAGGAAATAGCCGCTTGGTGAAGACAAGCCATATACGATCACGTCGCCGTGGCGGGTCAATTCGTGAAGCCCGGGGATCTTGGACAGGTAGGCTTCCGACACGGCCGAGTGGGCGACAATCCAGCCTATGTTGTACAGCTTGAGGCGCTCGTTGAATTCGCTTGGCGAAAACTGCGCGATCGGCCGGCCGAACAAATAGCCGTCCCAATAACCGGCGTAATGCATGAACACATAAGGTCCGCCGATGAATTCCCGTCCGGTGGTGCGTGCCAGATAGCCGGCAATGTGTGCCCCATCGTGTGTGCGGCCAAGCGAGGTTTCAAACAATATGCGTGCGTCGGGGCTGGTATTGCGGCCGATCCATTCGGCCAGCCAGGTCGTGGTCTCGCCCGCGGCACGCACTTCGGGCGCCGGTCTGCCGTAGTGCGGCGTATCGCGCGCCGAAACTTCGTTTGCCAGTTCCCTTCCGAAAAAAAGCGATGCCGCCGCCGCCAGGGCCAAGCTCGCGCAAGCCATGTAGCGAAGCGGTGTACCCGCGCCCCGCCCGCGCACCATCTCGGCCATCGCCGCTATGCCAAGCCCGGCCGGCACCACCAGCAGCAGGTAACCGGCTGATGACAGGCGATTCGGCTGCAAGGTGGCAAATACGGGCCAGGCGGCGCCGACGGCGGCGAAAACGATCAGGACCAGGGCGCCGCCGGCCATGCCAACGCCAAGGCGCCATTGTCGCGCGGAACGCACGGCCAGTGCCCATACGGTACAGAACCAAAGCATGGAGTAGAGGTGGGCTCCGCGAGCGGCACCTTCGATGCGGCCCGTCGCTTCCGCGAACACGATACCGATGTCGACCACCTTCTGATAGGGCGACATGCCGCCATCCGCCCAACCGGCATAATGAACCGACGGCCATATCCAGAACAGGTTCGGCGCCAGACTTAACGCGGGCACCGTCGCTAGGACCCATAGCAGCGAACGCCAGTGCACGTCTCGCCAGTGGGCCAGCACCAGCATGGGCATGACGAACAAGACCGGCAGCGGGAACAAGGGGTGGAGCGGCAGACCCAAAGCGCCCCACAAGCCGAGCCACAGAAAGCGGCGCGCGCAAGGCGGCTCGGTCACGGTACGCAAGGTCAGCGCGACATAGGGAAGGGCGGCAAAGCTGGCCGCCACATAGGCCACCATACCTGCCGTATGGTACCAATGCAGGGCCGATATCCACCACGCCAAGGTTCCCAGCAAGGTCGCGGCGACGCCGGCCAGCGCGTCCATTTCCAATACGCGCACCGCCATGATGACGAAACCCGGCGCCGCGAGGCCCGCCGCCAACACAAACAGCTTATACGTCATCGCAGCGCCGAATGGCAGCAGGATTGCCAGCAAGGCGGGCAACTTGGCGCTGGCATTGTAATTGACGCCGCCGATATGGCCGGCGGCAAACCATGGGTCATAACCGACCAGCCGGCCGCTCGCCCACAAATCCTGCGCCACTCCCATCTGGTATTGGTGAAACGGCGAGTCGATATAGAGGAGCGGCCGCGACGTGAACAATTCGGAAAGCGGAAAGGCATGCGCCAGCAGCGCCGCGTGGATGATCCAGATCGCCAACCCGGCCAGCGTCGCCACCCGTGCAGGAGAAGCAATGCCGCGCTTCATCGCGCCCGTCCCGGCCCGCTCCGAAAAAAGAACACGTCAATGCACCCGCTTGCCGGCCACCCAGGTCTGCTCGACCTTGATCTTCCAGATGTCGGCCGGCGCGATGCCGAACAGGTCGCGGTCGATCAGGATAAAGTCGGCCCACTTGCCCGCTTCGAGCGAACCTATGCTGTTTTCCTGATGCTGGGCATAAGCCGCGTCCATGGTGAAGGCACGGAAGGCTTCGTGCAAGGTCATGGCTTGCTCGGGATGCCAACCGCCGACCGGCTGGCCGGCATGGTCAGTGCGCGTTACGGCAGAGTACAAGCCGTAGAAGGGATTGTCGGACTCGACCGGGAAATCGGAACCACCGGCGATACGCGTACCCTGGCTGAGCAAAGTGCGCCAGGCGTAGGCGCCTTTCAAGCGTTCCTTGCCGATGCGGTTTTCGGCCATGTTCATGTCGCTGGTCGCGTGGGTAGGTTGCATCGACGCGACCAGGTCCAACTGCTTGAGGCGCGGAATGTCGCTCAATGCAATCACTTGCGCATGTTCGATACGGTTGCGCTGTTCACGCCCGCCGACGTTCCTGTAAGCCGCTTCGAAGGCATCGAGCACTTCATGGTTGGCGGCATCGCCGATGGCATGGATATTGACCTGGTAACCGGCTTTGAGTGCAGTCTCTATCTTGCCCTGCATGACGGTTTCGGGCATGAACAGCAGGCCGCGCTGATCCGCTTGATCCGAGTATGGCGCCAGCATGGCTGCGCCGCGGCTGCCGAGCGCACCGTCGGCAAACAGCTTGACGGCGCGTACGCTCAAGCGATCGTCGTGGTAGCCAATCAGCGGTCCATTCCCGGACAGGGCCTGAAAGTCGCTGCCGGTGTCGGCGATCATGGCGTAGATGCGCACGCTCAATAAGTCCTGATCGGCGAATTGCCTGTATATCGCGATTTCGGCGGCGCTGCAGCCGGCGTCGCCGACCGACGTCAAACCGACCGAATTCATATGCGCCAATGCCACTTTCAGGGCCGCGCGCCGTTCGGTCTCACTCGGTTCGGGCACGACCTTGTACACCAAGTTCATCGCATTGTCGATCAGCACACCACTCGGGTCGCCGTTGGCATCGCGTTCTATGCGCCCACCCGACGGGTCCTTGGTATCCTTCGTGATGCCGGCCGCCTGCAAGGCCTTGCTGTTGAGCCAGACGGCGTGGCCGTCCACACGCTCCAGTACGGCAGGGCGATTGGGGATGGCGGCGTCAAGCTCGGCCGCCGTAGGAAAGCGGCCCAGCTTCCAGATTTCCTGGTTCCAGCCGGCGCCGAGCAGCCAGACACGCTTGGGATTGGCCTTGGCATAGGCACGCACGATGTCTTGCGCCTGCTTCACATTCCTGCTGCCGACCAGGTCGATCGCCATGGTGTCGAAACCGAGGCTGAACACGTGGCCGTGGGCGTCGATCAAGCCCGGCAGCAGGGTCTTGCCATGACCGTCTATCACTTGGGCAGCGGGAAAACGCTGATGCAGCATGGCGGCGTCGCCGGCATCGACCACCTTGCCCTGCTCGAATACCAGGCCGTCGAAGCGCTTGAGGTCGTCGCCGGCCAGGGTATAGCCGTGCACATTTTCGATCAGCGTGGGCGCGGCCTGACACCATCCGGCGAAAGCGAGACCGAGGGCAATGCAAAGATTTTTGAAGGGCAGGGACATGCAATCTCCTTGTTATCTTTATGCAAGGCAAAATGTAGCACTGAAAATGTAGCATCGATTCGCCGTTTTGCGCATGCCTTCGCAATGCGGACTGCAAATTCGTGTACCTTTATCCGCATATCTTCACATCACGGAATTTATCGGAAGCAAGGACATGCCGCGCCGCCCACCGCCTTCATCCTCTCTGTCGCCCGAACAATCCGACACCAAGCACCGCGAAATCGAATTGAAGCTGCAGATCACTGCAGCCGATGCGGACAAGCTGCAACGCCATCCGCTGCTGAAAAATTATGGCGTCGGCAAACCGCAGCGCGAAGACTTGCTCAGCACTTACTACGACACCGGAGATTTCGCGCTCAAGGATTTGCATGCCGCCTTGCGCGTACGGCGTACCAGCCGCGGCTGGCTGCAAACCTTCAAGTCGGGCGGCGAACAGCACGCTGCGCTGACGCGCCGTAACGAATGGGAAGCGCCGGTGGCCGGCGCTGCTCTCGAACTCGATGCCCTGCGCGATCTGGTCGGCAAGCAAACGTACTGGGGCAAATTCCTGCGCGACGCCGACTTGCAGCCGGTATTCACTACCGAATTTACGCGCACTGCCTGGAACTTGCATCTTCCCGGCGGTCACGTGGTCGAACTGGCGCTCGATCGCGGCGCTGTCAAGCACGGCCGCCGCCAGGATGCCATCAGCGAAATAGAACTGGAATTGAAGGCGGGTTCGACCTATGCATTATTCGAATGCGCCTTGCGCTTGCTGGAGACCATTCCGCTGCAGCTCGGCAGCCTGAGCAAGGCCGAGCGCGGCTACGCCTTGCGCCACGCGAAACAAGCACCCAAGGCACTGAATGCCGCGGTATTGCAATTGCAAGCCGACATGACTGTCGAGGATGCCTACCGCGCTATTTTCTCTGCCTGCCTGGCGCAAATCGAAGGCAACCAGGCGGCGGTCTGCCGCGGTGAGGATCAAGAAGGCTTGCACCAGATGCGGATAGGCTTGCGCCGCCTGCAAAGCGCGCTCGATCTGTTTCATTCCGTCATTCCGGTTCCACCGCCGTTGCAGGAGCAGCTGGACTGGCTGTCTTTGCATCTGGGACCGGCGCGCGACTGGGATGTATTGGCGCGCGTCACGCTGGCGCCGCTGGCCAGGGCTTCCGGCAAGGGATCCGACCTCTACCGCCTGCAACGCGCCACGCTCGACATCGCGCGCGCGATGCATCACCACTTGAGCGCGGAAATCCGGTCGGCGCGCTTTACCGCCCTGATCTTAGGCTGCTCCGCCTGGCTGGAAAGTTCGGTCTGGCGGGTGGAAGATTACCGCGCCAGAGTCCGGGACGATATTCTCTACGCACCAATTACGCGCTTCGCCCAAAAATGCCTGAAGCGTTCGCAACGCAGGGTGCTGGCGCGCAGCAAAAAGCTGGACATCGACGACGGCCGAGGCTGCCACAAGCTGCGCCTGGCGACCAAAGCGGCGCGCTACGATGCCGAATTCTTTCATTCGCTGTACGCAGCAAAGCCGGCAAAATCGGCCCACGCTTATTGGAAGACTCTGGTCGCATTGCAGGACGAGCTGGGCCAGGGCAACGATGCCGAGGTGGCTGACCGCCTGCTGCAGGAGCTCGCCGCCGCGCGGCCAGAGTTGCAGGCCAGCATCAGCTTCGCGCGCGGCCATCTCAGGGCCGACCCGGACAGCCGGACGCGCAAGTTGCGGCATTTGCTGAAACGCCTCGAAGCTACGCCGCTGCCGGCAAGAAAATCATGACTTCCCGGCCAGGGCCGGGCAGCAAGGCCGATCCGCCTCTCATTTAACCAGCTGTGCGCGTATCGCCTGCAGTTCGCGCCGGCGCGCCGCGCTCGGCACCGGGTAACGCATTTTCAACTGCTCAAGAGTATCGAGTACGATCTGCGACACGATCAGGCGCGCGTTTTCCTTGTCGTCCGCAGGCACCACGTACCACGGAGCATGACCGGCGCTGGTCGCCTCCAGGCAATGCGCGTAGGCGCTCATGTACTGTTTCCAGAATTTGCGCTCGGCGAGATCGGCCTGGCTGAATTTCCAGTTCTTTTCCGGATGGTCGATGCGCTCGAGGAAGCGCTTGCGCTGCTCTTCCTTCGACAAGTGCAGAAAGAATTTCACGACGCGCGTGCCGTTTTCATGCAGATGCCGCTCAAGGCCATTGATGGAACGATAGCGCTCCCGCCATATGCCGGCGCCCGGCTTGCGCGCCAGCCCTTCACCTTGCAGAATTTCGGGATGCACGCGCACGATCAACACTTCCTCGTAGTAGGAGCGATTGAAGATGCCGATCCTGCCGCGCTCCGGCAAGTCACGCGCGGTGCGCCACAGGAAGTCGTGCTGCAACTCGACCGGACTAGGATGCTTGTAGCTGTATACCTGACAGCCCTGCGGATTGACGCCCGACATCACATGGCGGATCACACCGTCCTTGCCAGCCGCATCCATCGCCTGGAAGATCAACAGCACCGCATGCCGATTCGAAGCATACAGCAATTGCTGCTGCGCGCTCAGCCGCGCCACGTGCTCATGCAGCAGCTCCTGGTAATGTTCCCTGGAGCGATAGAAAGGCTGGACTCGCGTCGGGCGTTTGGCAAGATCGACCCGCTCGCCTTCGACGACGATGAAGGCACCGGTGTCGATCTTCATGGTGCGCAATTTATTTCTCGCCCCAGCGCCAGCGCGGCGGCTCGCCTTTGAGCCAGATCACCGCAATCAGCGCAGCGCCGATCAGCAGCATGTAGAAAAATAAGGACCGTGGTCCAAGCTCGGGCTGCACAATAAAGCGTCCGACCGCCACCAGGCCGAGAAACGCGCCCAGCACCGCCCAGTCCTGCCAGGTCTGCGGCAAACCCCAGCCCCAGCCATAGCGCTTCGCGGGAAACCAGTATTGCTTTTCGTTCGGCATGAGGTCCTCTCGAAAAAAAACGGGAGCTCGCTCCCGTTTTCAGTTTACTGCATTTCAGCTCAATTTATTTCATCGGTTCCAGGATCGCCTGCAGGCGGTCTGGCGTGCCCTCGATGCGCTCCAGGCGCGGATACTTCAAGCCTTCATGATAGTCGAGATGCACGGTGCGATAACGGTCGTCCTTTTTCAGGATCAGCTCGATGCTCTGCTTGCCGCTCTTGGCTTCCTTGATTGCCGCCTTCAGCAGTTCCGGCTTGTAGGCACGGCCATCAACCGCCAGCAGTGTGGCGCCTTCGGTGAGGCCGGCCTTGAAGGCGACGCCATCCCAAGCCACGGACGTCAGCTTGTTTTCCTTGTCGACCGTAAAGCCGAGCGAGTAGGAAAAATCGTTAACTTTGCGGAACTCTTCCGAGCTCTTGAAGTAGTCGGTAGGCTGATCGGTGTAGACCAGCTTCCAGCCGGCACGCGTCAATCCGTCCAGCGGCGCACCGGGGCCGTGGCCATCCAGGCGCGTGCGCAGGAAAGTCGCCCAGTCATAGGGCTGCACCGCGTTCAAGGCCTTGACGACGTCCTCGAAGGTATAGGTCAGCGGCACATGGCGGCCGTCTTCGACGCCGAAGAAGCTGCGCGCGAAGTCGTTCAGCGAACGCTTGTCGCCGGACAGTTCGCGGATCTTGGTGTCGGCATCGAGCCAGATCAGTTCACCTTCCGAGTAATAGTCTTCGGAGCGCTGCCACGACATCCAGCCCAGCGGACGGCGGCGGTTGATGATGGGGTCGTTGGTGGTGTCCTGCATCGCGCGCCAGCTGCGGCCGATGCGCGTGTCGTACACGGCGGCGGTGGCGGCGATCGAGTCGCGCACCTGGGCCAGTGTCATCAAACCCGAACGCGAAGACAGCACCGTGCCCCAGTACTGGGTCTGGCCCTCGTACACCCACAGCAGGGAATCCTGCATGGGCACGTTGTAGTTCGGCGTCCACAGGTCGGCCGGGCGGCGGAACTTGCCGTCCCAGGAATGCGTGAATTCATGCGGCAACAGGCCGCGCGACACATAGCTCTTTTCCCAGTCGGTGAAATAGCCGGGTTTGACGCCGTTTTCGCTCGACTGGTGATGCTCGAGGCCGATACCGGAGAACTCGTCGCTCATCGCCAGCAGGAAGTCGTAGTGGTCGTAGTGATGCGAACCGTACAGCTTGTAAGCCTGCTGCACCAATGCGCGATGCAGTTCGATCTGTTCCGGCTTGGTTTCCAGGTTTTCGGCACGGTCGGCGACCACGTTCAGGAACACCGGCACCTTGGCGCCCGGATCGAGGTCGATGCGCTTGTAGTATTTGCCGGCGAACATGGGCGAATCGATCAGCTCGTCCAGATTGACCGGCTTGAAATGTGATTCCGTGCCGCTCTGTTCGCTCAATTCCAGCGCCGTGCCGAACTTCCAGTCCCGTGGCAACACCACGCTGGGCTTGAAGATCACGTCGCGCCCGTAATAGCCGGCCGGATACAGCAGCACGGTATTCCATTGCACACCGACGATTTCGGTGGTGGCCGTAATGCGGCCCTGGCTGGTTTCGATAGGCGAAACGAATTGGAAATCGGCGTCGACGAATTTCGCATCGGCCGGCACTTCGACGTGGAAGGCAAACACGTCAACCGTATCGCGCTTCCATTCCAGCCGTTTGCCGTTGGCATGCAATTCCAGGCCGGCCAATTGGGCCAGCGGGCCGGTCGGCGAATGCGTACCGGGCAGCCATTGCGGGTACAACAGGGTCAGCTTGCCGCCCTTGACCGGAATGTGCTCATGCACCTGGAAAATCTTTTGGTCGACATTGGTGGCGTCGACCTTGAGTTCGATCGTCCCCAGATAGGGCTGGTCGACCGGATCGGGTATTTTGGCAAAGGCGGTTTGAACGGCGGCCGACGCCAGCAGCGCGGCAATCAATTTGGGAAGAATATGCATGGAAGGCTTGTTATTGGAATTCATGTAAGTCCCATCGATAGGTTAAAAAACTAACTCAACACCGTAACTTCATCTGCGAAATTCAATTCGACGCCATTGCCGGCCGGGTCGCGGAAAAACAGCTGCACCTGGCCGGTTTGCGGCACGCGTGCCTGTGGTAATCAATGCCGCGCGCGCTCAGCACTTGTTCAAAGCCTGCGCGGTCGCTGCAAGCGAATGCTGCATGATCAAAGGTGCTGGCGACGCCGGCCGGGCGCTGTTCATCCGGCCGCGCTTCGCTCAAGTGCAGGACAGGCCGGCCACCGGCATACAACCAATAGCCGAAACTGGAAAACGGCGGGCGTGTGCCTAGCTCCAAACCGAGCACCTCGTTATAAAAGCGGCACAACTCGTCGAGCAGCGCACGCGGTGCACGTAGATTGTAGTGGTCGAAGCCCAGTGTTGGCATGCGTCCCTCATTCCTGCTTATCCGTTACCCATTACCCAAGGTCATGAGGCTGGCGTTGCCGCCGGCAGCGGTCGTATTCACACACAGCGCGCGCTCGGCCATCAAGCGCCACAGCGGGATCGCCGTCTCCGCCTGCGTGTCGATTATATTGACGATCGCCCCCTCGCGCATCGATAGCTGCAGGCGCAGCGTCTCCAGCAGGGCACTTTCGGCCAAAGCCAGATCGAGGTGGGCATTTTCCACGCTGTCGATCACGCGGATGGCGGCCCGCACCGCAGCCGGCAAGCCTTCCGGAATCAGCGCCGCCGTGGCCGCAGTCAAGGCCGGGACGTTGTGCGTCGCCAGCACTGCCGTCAATTGATTCAACAGCACGTCGACGCGCTGGGCCGCGCACAACACTACGCCCCGCGGCGCAAACGACAATTCGTTGCGTTCTCCGGTCGGTCCCGGCAACACCAGCGTGGTGCCGTTCAGGGACGTGTGCAGGTAGCGTTCGCCCATCATCGAAATGTTTTCATGACCGTGGGTCTTGGCCCAGGCCAGCAAGGCTCCCAGCGTCCCGCTCGGCTCGCTCGCCGCAGCCGTGTGATGTACCGGGTGATGGATGGTATGCATGCCAAGCTTGATGTGCGGGTTGCGCTGCAAGCGGCTCAGGTAGAGCGGGCCGCCGGCCTTGGGGCCGGTGCCGGACTTGCCTTCGCCACCGAAGGGCTGCACGCCGACCACGGCGCCGACGATGTTGCGGTTCACGTAGATATTGCCGACATGGGCGCGCGCGGTAATGAAATCAATGGTTTCATCGATGCGCGAATGAATGCCCATGGTCAGGCCATAGCCGGTGGCGTTGATGGCGTCTATCAGCTGCGGCAACTCCTCGCGCGCGTAGCGCACCACATGCAGCACCGGGCCGAACACTTCGCGGGTCAACTGCGACAAGGAATCGATTTCGATCAGCGTGGGCGGCACGAAGGTGCCGTATGTATGCTGTTCGGACAGGGGCAATTGGTAGAAAGTCTTGGCCTCGGGCTTGAAGCGCGCGATGTGGGCCAGCAGATTGGCCTGCGCCTCGGCGTCGATCACCGGGCCGATGTCGGTCGCCAGCCGGTCCGGGCTGCCGACACGCAATTCCTGCATGGCGCCCTTGAGCATGGCCAGGGTCTTGTCGGCAATGTCGTTCTGCAGGCACAGCACGCGCAGGGCCGAGCAGCGTTGGCCGGCGCTGTCGAAGGCCGAATTGAGCACGTCTTGCACCACTTGCTCGGGCAGGGCGCTGGAATCGACGATCATGGCGTTTTGCCCGCCAGTCTCGGCAATCAGCGGGATATCGCAGGCTTCGTGCGCAGTGCGCAGCGCCAGCGTGCGGTTGATCAATTGCGCGACTTCGGTCGAACCGGTGAAAATAACGCCGCGCACGCGCGCATCGCCAACCAGGCGCGCGCCGACCACGTCGCCACGGCCAGGAAGATATTGCAGGGCCGCGCGCGGGATGCCGGCTTCATGCAACAGCTGCACGGCGCGGTAGGCTATCAATGGCGTCTGCTCGGCCGGCTTGGCCAGCACCACGTTGCCGGCCGCCAGTGCGGCACTGACTTCGCCGATAAAGATCGCCAGCGGGAAATTCCAGGGACTGATGCAAACCGCGGGGCCGAGCGCCAGCGTATTCGGATTGCCGTTGACTTGCGCCGCGTAATAACGGAGGAAGTCGATCGCTTCGCGCACTTCGGCAATCGCGTTCGGCAAGGACTTACCGGCTTCGCGTATCGCCAGTCCCATCAACTCGGCCTGATGTTGTTCGAATAACGCAGCGGCCTTGACCAGCAGCGCGGCACGCTCGGCCGGTGCGCGCGCCTGCCAATCCATCGCATAATTGGCAGCCACGGCCAGCGCCGTTTCGACGTCGGCGCCGCTGGCTTCCAGCACGTGGCCGACCACGTCGCGCCGGTCGGCCGGATTGGTGATGGTCTGCGCCTGTCCGCCGCCGGCCTCGCCTTGCAGGAGCGGCGCAGCTTGCCATTGCTCGCTCGCACTGCGCTGAAAGGCCGCGTCCAGCGACCGCAGCACGTCTTCGTTGCTGAAATCGACGCCGGCCGAATTCTTGCGCTCGTAGCCGTACAAGTCGCCGGGCAGGGGAATGCTGGGATGCGGTTCGCCGCTCAGCTTTGCGGCGGCCTCCACCGGATCGGCAATCAAGGAATCGATGGCGATTTCTTCGTCGACGATCTGGTTGACGAAAGACGAGTTTGCGCCGTTTTCCAGCAGGCGGCGCACCAGGTAGGCCAACAAGGTCTGGTGCGAACCAACCGGGGCATAAATGCGGCAAGGCTTGTTCAAGGCGTCCTTGCCTACCACCTGGTCGTACAGCGTTTCACCCATGCCGTGCAGACACTGGAATTCGTAATCGGTGACGCCGCTTTCCTTGGCCCAGGTATACACCGATGCCAGCGTGTGGGCGTTGTGGGTGGCGAATTGCGGGTAGATCACATCGGTGGCAGCCAGCAATTTCTGCGCGCACGCCAGGTAAGACAAGTCGGTATAGGTCTTGCGCGTGTACACCGGGTAGGAGGGCAGTCCATCGACCTGGGCGCGCTTGATCTCGGCATCCCAATAAGCACCCTTGACCAGGCGGATCATCAGCTTGCGGCCGCTGCGGCGCGCCAGGTCGATCACGTAGTCGAGTACGAAGGGACAGCGCTTCTGGTAAGCCTGCACCACGAAGCCTATGCCTTCGAAGCCGTCGAGGTCGCGGTCGAAGGCCAGCGCTTCCAGCATATCAAGCGAGAGCTCCAGGCGGTCGGCCTCCTCGGCGTCGATGTTGAGGCCGATGTTGTACTGCTTGGCCAGCAGCAGCAGTTTCTTCAGGCGGGGCAGCAATTCGTCCATCACGCGCGCGCGCTGGGCGCGTGCGTAGCGCGGATGCAAGGCGGACAGCTTGACCGAAATGCCGGGGCCGTCCTTGATGCCGCGCCCGTCCGATGCACGGCCGATCGCGTGGATCGCCGTTTCGTAGGCCTTGTAGTATTGCGCGGCGTCATGCGCAGTCAAGGCCGCTTCGCCCAGCATGTCGTAGGAATAGCGGTAGCCGCGCGCTTCGTTGTCGCGGCTGTTCTCCAGCGCCTCGTCTATCGTCTGGCCGGTCACGAACTGGTTACCCAGCATGCGCATGGCCAGGTCTATGCCTTTGCGGATCAGCGGCTCGCCGCCTTTGGCGATCAGCTTGGTCATGGCCGCGCCCAAGCCTTGCTCACTGCTCGACGACACCAGCTTGCCAGTGATCAGCAGGCCCCAGGTGGCGGCATTGACGAACAGGGACGGCGATTCGCCGAGATGACGACGCCAGTCGCCCTTGCTGATCTTGTCGGCGATCAGGCGGTCCGCGGTCTGGTGGTCGGGAATCCGCAATAGCGCTTCGGCCAGACACATCAGCGCCACGCCTTCTTCCGACGACAGCGAGAACTCGTGCATCAGCGCGTCGACGCCCGAGGCGCGCGTACGCTTGACGCGCACCGCCTGCACCAGTTCGCGCGCCAAGCTTTGCGTGGCTTGCTGCGAAGCTGCGCCAGCCGTGACCTGCGTCAACAGCCATTGCACTGCCTGCTGTTCATCACGCCGATAGGCGGCGGTGACGGCGGCGCGCAGCGTGGTGGCGGGCGCCAGGATTTCCGCCTGCAAGGCGACAAAAGGTTGAAAGGCTTGCGCGGCGGCGGAACCGGCGGATGAATTGGTGTTAACGGACATGGTTATCGGCAAAACTGGCAAGGTGGACAAGCTGGAGCAGGCTTTATAGGCCGCCCTCTTGGGAAGAGTTGAGGGCCGGATAAGGCCCCCACTGAATTCGATTGCATTGTAAGAGGGATTCTTCGGGATTAATTCCGGTATTGCCCTTGGCTGTCAAAATTTTGTATTTGATGCGAAAATTACGCCAAATAAAATTTATCCCATTATTGAGATCTCAATGCTCGACAAAATCAGCAAAAGAATCTTATCCGAGCTGCAAAACGACGGCCGTATCAGCAACGTCGAATTGGCTTCGCGCGTCAACCTGTCGCCCGCCGCTTGCCTCGAACGTGTGCGCAAGCTGCAGGAAGCCGGCTACATCCTGCATTACACGGCGCAATTGAACCCGCAATTGCTCGACGTCTCGCTGCTGGTCTTCATCGAAGTGGTGCTCGACCGTACCACGCCCGAGGTGTTCGACGCCTTCAAGCGCAACGTGCAGGCGATTCCCGAAGTGCTCGAATGCCACATGGTGGCCGGCGGCTTCGACTACCTGGTCAAGGCGCGCGTCAAGGACATGAACGCCTACCGCGAATTCCTCGGCAAGACCCTGCTGCAATTGAAAGGCGTGCGCGAAACCCACACCTACGCGGTGATGGAAGAAGTGAAGAACACAACGCGCCTGCCCATAAGATAATCCGCGAAGCGGCTGATCACCCCTCTCTCCCGCCTGCGGGAGAGAGGGAACGCTGCAGGTGCGCAGCCGCTACATCTGCGCAATATTCCGGTTGGGCGCAAAAGCGCCGTCGCCTATCGTCCTCTTCAAATGATCGCGCAGCCAGCGGTGCGCCGGGCTGCGCGCATCACGCTCATGCCAAAGCATGTCGCCGTTGACGGCCGGCAGCTTGTACGGCAGCTCTTTCCAGACCAGCGAGCCGGCCATACCGGTCGAGGCAATCAACTGGCGCGGCAACACCGTGATCAGGTTGGAGTTGGCGACTATGCGCCCGGCCGTGAAGAATTGATTCACGGTCAGCATGATGCGCCGTTCCCGCCCCAGCTGTGCCAGGGCTTCATCGGTCAGGCCGTGCGCGCGCCCGGAAAAACTGACCAGCAAATGATTGGCCGCGCAATAAGCGTCGAGCGTCAATTCCTGGCTCGCCAGCGGATGATTCTTGCGCATCACGCACACATACTGTCCCGAATACAGGCGTTCGTGGCGGATCGGCGTATACGGTCCGCCCTGCAACTGCGCCACCACGCCGGGGAAGAAACCGACCGCGAGGTCGATATCGCCGCGCAACAGCATGGGGCGCGGTTCGCGTGTGGTGAGCGGCACCATGCGGATATTGACGCCCGGCGCCTCGTTCTCGATCGAGCGCACCAGCGCAGGCAGCCACAGCACAGCCGTGGCGTCGGCCATGGCCATGCGGAAAGTCGCCTGTACGCGCGAAATCGCAAACTCGGTCGGCGTTACCGCCGCTTCCAGCTCCGCCAAGGCACGCCGCACCGCCGGCCATAATTCCTCGGCGCGCGGAGTCGGCTTGACGCCGTGCGCAGTGCGCACCAGCAAATCATCGCCCAAGGCATCGCGCAAGCGCTTCAAGGCGTTCGAGACGGCCGGCTGCGTCATCGCCAGCCGGTCTGCCGCACGCGTCAGGTTTTGCTCGGTCATGACGGTATCAAAGACGCGCAGCAGATTTAAGTCCAGGGTCAAAAAGCTCATGGTCGGCGCTCGCTGAAAAGCGTGAACGTTGTTTAATTTGCCAAAATTTGCTGCTTACTGCAGCTTATTTCATTTAAATCATGCAAAAACGCAAATCTTTTGATGACCAAGCCTGCATTCCCGACAATTTTGGCATTGATATTCACAATGTCTATGATGGACATCATGAATGAAAATTTCAAATATAACTTGTGGGCAACTATACTGCAATGCAGCAATTCTGTTTTATTTGAAGCTGTTGTAGAAGGAGCTCGCCATGTCCATGTTGACCACTTACCCCTTGGCCCTTGCCGGCCCGGCGTTGGCCGTCGCCCGCCCGCTATTCGGCGCCGGCCTGCTGGTTGCGCTCGGTACCGTATTCAAACCGCTGCTGCTCGGCGTCGTGCGCGCCGTGCAATTGGTATTCAGCCCGCGCCTGACGCTGGAACAGCGCCGCGGGCGTCAAACGCTGCACCGCGTGTTGATGTTGAACAGCCTGGCTCGGGAATTCGACCGCTACGAACCAAACCAGGCGGCAGAATTACGCATGCTGGCTACGCGCGACTGAGAAGAAACTCCATCAAAGCGAGCCTGGCGTTGTTGCCGGGGGCGGCCATCCGCATCCTTGCCGCCCTTGCAGGGCGCGTCAGCGCTTGCAAGCGCTGACTGTTTCGCAGGAGAGCAGCTTGCTGCTCTAAATCCCTGCTAAACCAGTTGTACTGTCTGCGTCGCGGCGCCTAGCCAACCTCACTTTGTTGGAGTTTCTATGCCGATTAGAAATCCACCAGGAATGGCGCCGCCATCAGCGCAGCGCCGATCAGCAGCAGCAATATCGGGTTCTCGGTAAAGAAGGGATACACCCCGAGCAGGACACCGGCCAGCATGGGCGCGAATTTCTGCCGCCGCTTGCCGTAGACGAAATATCCCATCCCGATCGCACCCGCGATCAAGCCTATGATCAAGGCGCTCACGCGCTTCCCTCCATTGCTTCTCCTATCCGGCGCAGCCAGGTTGAGCGGATAAATTAACACGAAAGCCCAAACAAAAAGCGCACCCGGTGACTCGGGTGCGCTTTCGTTTTGCCGGCCGAGAGCGCCAGCTTCAGGCCTTATCAAGCATTGATTCAAGCATTGATTCAGGCATTTAGGCGGCCTTCCAAACGCTGCTTGGTTTCCGCCAATGCCTGCGGCAAGTGGTAGGCGAGCTTGTCGAACAATTCGCGGTGCAGGCCGAATTCCGCCTGCCACGCCGACTTGTCGACCGAGGTGATGTCTTCGAATTGCTGCTGCGAAAACTCCAGACCGTCCCAGCTCAGGTCGCCGTAGCGCGGCGAGGTGCCGAACACGTGCTCGACGCCACCTGCCTTGCCGGCGATGCGATCGAGCATCCACTTCAACACACGCATGTTGTCGCCGAAGCCGGGCCAGACGAATTTGCCGTCGGCGCCGGTGCGGAACCAGTTGACGCAGAAGATATGCGGCAGCTTGGCGCCGGCCGCACGAATCTTTTCACCCATGTCCAGCCAATGCTGGAAATAGTCGCTCATGTTGTAGCCGACGAAGGGCAGCATGGCGAACGGGTCGCGCCGCACCACGCCCATCTGGCCGACCGCCGCCGCCGTGGTTTCGGAACCCATGGTAGCGGCCATGTAGACGCCTTCGACCCAGTCGCGCGCCTCGGTCACGAGCGGGATCGTGGTCGAACGGCGGCCGCCGAAGATGAAGGCCGAGATAGGTACGCCGGCCGGATCGTTCCAAGCGGCGTCGGCCACCGGGTTCTGCGTGGCGGACACGGTAAAGCGTGCGTTCGGATGCGCGGCCTTGCGTCCGGTTTCGCGGGCAATCTCGGGGGTCCAATCCTTGCCCTGCCAGTCGATCAGGTGAGCCGGCGCTTCCTTGCTCAAACCCTCCCACCACACGTCGCCGTCATCGGTCATGGCGACATTGGTGAAGATGGTGTTGTCGGCCAGCGTCGCCATGCAATTGAAGTTGGTCTTCTGGTTGGTGCCCGGCGCCACGCCGAAATAGCCGGCTTCCGGATTGATCGCATACAGGCGGCCGTCGGCACCCGGCTTGATCCAGGCAATGTCGTCTCCGATGGTGGTGATTTTCCAGCCCTCGAAAGCCTTGGGCGGGATCAGCATGGCGAAATTGGTCTTGCCGCAAGCAGACGGAAAAGCCGCCGCCACGTAATGCTTCTCGCCTTGCGGCGATTCGACGCCAAGGATCAGCATGTGTTCGGCCAGCCAGCCCTGTGCGCGTCCCATGGTGGAAGCAATGCGCAGCGCGAAGCACTTCTTGCCGAGCAAGGCGTTGCCGCCGTAACCCGAGCCGAAGGACCAGATCTCACGTGTTTCCGGATAGTGGACGATGTACTTGGTCGCGTTACACGGCCACGCGACATCCTGCTGGCCGGCAGCCAGCGGGGCGCCGACCGAATGCACGCAGGGCACGAACTCGCCGTCACTGCCAAGCACCTCATACACGGCCTTGCCCATGCGCGTCATGATGCGCATATTGACGGCGACATAAGGCGAGTCGGACAACTCGACGCCGATATGCGCGATGGGCGAACCCAGCGGTCCCATCGAGAACGGCATCACGTACAGCGTGCGGCCGCGCATGCAGCCGTCGAACAGATCATGCAGCGTGGCGCGCATTTGCGCCGGCGCCATCCAGTTGTTGGTGGGGCCGGCGTCTTCCTGCTTTTCCGAACAGATGAAGGTGCGGTCTTCAACGCGCGCGACATCGGACGGATCGGAGCAGGCGAGGTAGCTATTCGGGCGCTTGGCCGGATTCAGCTTTTTCATCGTACCGGCGGCGACCATGAGCGCGCACAGCTTGTCGTACTCTTCCTGCGAGCCGTCGCACCAGTGAATGCGCTCGGGCTTGGTCAAGGCCGCGACTTCCGCGACCCAGTTAATCAGTTTCTGATGCTTGACGTAACTTGGAGCGTTCACAGTAGGGACGCCACCCATCACGGGCTGGTTCATGGATACTACCTCCGATGCAATAAAAGAATCCTGGCTCGATGGCCTGGCGCCGGCGGCGCGTCGCTGGATCGACGGCGCGGCACATGCGGCATATAAGGCCATGCGAGGCGGAATCGTCATGCGCCATAACGGAGCGCGGGGCCGCAAAAATCTGCCGCACGCTGCACGCAAAACCCGGGAAGGTAAAATCGGCTTGGTGACTTGGTCTTTTCATCGTTCACCTGCTGGGCAAGTGCACATGACTTTTCCGCAAAGCTCTATTCTGAGCCATTTGGACCAAAATTTGTAGTAAATTAAGCCGAGTTTTGTAGTAAGGTATTTTAATCTCTGACCAATCTGTTATTTCCCTACGAAATATCAGGCAAATTCCCGAAACGTCCTGTCAAATTCTGCAAAATCACATCAACCACCGTGGATAAGATCAAGAAAATCGCCATCCTCGACGACTATCAGGACAGCGTCCGCCAGCTGGCTTGCTTTCGTTTGCTCGATGGCTGCGAGGTCAAGGTATTCACGAATTCGGCGCGCGGCCTTGGCCAGCTCGCCATCCGCCTGGCCGAGTTCGACGCCCTGGTGTTGATCCGCGAACGCACGCTGTTGACCGCCGCCCTGATGGCCAAGCTGCCCAGACTCAAGCTGATCGCGCAGACCGGCAGGCTGGGCGCCAACGTCGACCTGGCTGCCGCAACCGCCGCCGGCATCGCGGTAGCCGAAGGCCACGGCGACCCGACTGCGCCGGCCGAATTGACCTGGGCGCTGGTGATGGCAGCCATGCGCAAGATTCCGCAATACGCGGGGCACTTGCGCAACGGCCATTGGCAAACCGCCTCTTTCCATGCCTCGCACAACACCTTGGGCAGCACGCTGAAAGGCAAAACGCTCGGCATCTGGGGTTACGGCAAGATAGGCCGCCTGGTGGCCGGCTACGGCAAGGCTTTTGGCATGCATGTCGTAGTCTGGGGACGAGACGCGAGCCGAGCCATGGCCGCGCAAGACGGCTACGCCCTGGCGGCATCGAAGGAAGCCTTGTTCGCCGACGCTGACGTGCTGTCGCTGCATCTGCGCCTGCACGACAATACGCGCGCCATCGTCACCGCGGAAGACCTGGCGCGCATGAAGACCAGCGCGCTGCTGGTCAATACCAGCCGTGCCGAACTGATCGCGCCCGGCGCACTGCAGGCCGCGCTCGAACAAGGCCGGCCGGGCTTTGCCGCACTCGACGTCTTCGACAACGAGCCGCTGGCGTCCGATTCGCCGCTGCTGCGCATGGATAACGTGCTGGCGACGCCGCATCTGGGCTACGTCGAGCAGAACAGCTACGAACTGTACTTCCGTAGCGCGTTCGAGAACATCATCAATTTTTCACAGGGCCGTCCCAGCGGAATTGCAAATCCCGAAGTGTTGCAATCCTGAGAAATGTTGTTTGTCGCGAAATCGAATCTGGCTATACTTTGCATTTCGACATTGCCGGGTGCACACAATGATGAAGCCGATTCTTTCCGTATTGTTGATGGCATTCGTATCCTGCACGAGTGCGTTCGCCGAAAACATGGTCAGCGGAACCGGCTTTTTCATCACTGCGGACGGCTACATCGCCACCAACAATCACGTCGTCGACAACACATCGGAAATTGCGATTCGCGATTTTCATGAAAACGTCTACAAGGTTACCGTTGTCCGCCGGGATGTCGCCAACGACGTCGCCATCCTGAAAATTACCGAAGTCAATGAAAAGGCGTCTCTGCGCGACGTCAAGCCTTCGCTCACCGGCTTTCCTGCGCTGCCGATTCGTCCGTCCATCGGCGTACTCAAGGGTGAATCCGCCTTTACCGTCGGTTTTCCGCGCCCGGAATTGCAGGGCGATGAGGCCAAGATCACCGAGGGCATCATCAGCAGTTTGTCCGGCATAGAAGGTGAACCCAATCATTTCCAGATATCGGTGCCCATCCAACCGGGAAATTCGGGCGGACCGCTGATTGATAAAAGCGGCCACGTCATCGGCCTTACATCAAGCCATCTTTTGGCAAACGCGACGCTGCGAACCGATGGCTCGCTTCCGGAAAACGTCAATTACGCTGTCAAGTCGAATTACCTGCTCGAACTCGCCTCGACCGTGCCGGGTTTGCTCGACAAACTTCCCAAGCAGACCGGGAACAAGGTCAAACCCTTTACCGAGGCTGCGGCCGACGCGGAACATGCGGTTGTCTTCATTCTTGCCGTCAAGGGCGGCGATACGGAAGATGCCGGTTCGCAAGCCACGCCCAAGGGAATACCGAAATACGAGGCCGACGCGGCGCTCGCGGAAATGTACAGGCAAGCCGGACTGAACTATCAGAGCAAGGAATACTTCAAAGCCCTGCAGCTCTACGGCAAGGCCGCGGAGCTGGGATACGCCCCTGCGCAGGCCGCATTGGGACTCATGTATGAGAGGGGCGAAGGCGTCTCGAGAGACCCCCAGGAGGCCATCAAGTGGTACAAAAAGGGGGCCGCAGGCGGCAATCCCGACGCGCAAATATATTTGACCAACTGCTATAGCTATGGCTGGGGTGTCGAGAAAAACTATGCCGAGGCGTTGAAGTGGTATAACACCGCGGCGGAATCCGGATATGCGCCAGGCCAATATAGCCTGGGCTTGCTTTATGAAGAAGGCCGCGGTGTCGGCAAGGACCTTCCCGCCGCATTCCATTG
This sequence comes from Burkholderiaceae bacterium, assembly GCA_019232795.1. GTDB lineage: Bacteria > Pseudomonadota > Gammaproteobacteria > Burkholderiales > Burkholderiaceae_D > PKWO01. The sequence continues at coordinate 19,284 of JAFANH010000061.1, read as the reverse complement.
GTATGTGAAAGCGGCAGCGCAAAATCACTCCAACGCCGAGATGAAAGTCGGCTTTTTCTATGCAAGCGGCTGGTCTGTCGCGCGCGATTATGTCGAAGCCGTCAAGTGGTACAACAAAGCGGTGGCGGCAGGAAACGCCACTGCCGAGAACAATCTGGGCGTGATGTATGAAAACGGCTACGGTATCGGCAAAGACTTGAAGATCGCGGCAGCCTGGTACTACAAGGCTGCCACGCATGGCAATGTGTTTGGGCAGGCGAATGTCGGGCGCTGCTACCTCAACGGCCTGGGGATCGATCGCGATTATCCGAAGGCGTTGAAATGGCTCGACCCCGCGGCCAACGCCGGCAATGCCGCGGCACAATACAATCTCGGGCGCATGTACGCCAATGGCTGGGGCACCGCCAAGGATGTCGCGCTCGCCACGACCTGGTACAGGAAGTCGGCGGCGCAAGGGAACCGCGAAGCCAGCGCAGCCTTGAGTGAGCTGGGCGCCGGTTAACAGATCAAACCCGAGATCAAACCCGAGATCAAACCCAAATCAATCCGGCTCAGGGCTCCAGCACCGTATCAGCGCGCCTGGTCCGTCCCGAACCGGTACGCCACAACTGCTTCCAACCCGGCGGCCAGGCAATCGGCGCTCCGGCGTAATCGGGCAGATTGCGCCGCACGGCAATGACCGGCACGCTGTCGGGCTGCGCAAGATTGCCTCCGCTATGCTCCCACCCCAGGCTGAACGCATAGTTCGGCAGCAAGGCATCGCAGGCCGCCGCAAACCACTCGGCATGATCCTCGTCTCGCCCCAGCGCCTGCGCCATGCCGGTCGGATCGAATTGCGCCAGGCAGCTCGCCAATTCGGCCGGGGTCGCGGTCGGCGCGTCGCCCCAGCCCAGCACCGGGTTGAAGTTGTAGTCGGCGCCTGTCCCGTACCAGCCCTCACGCCAGGGGCGCTGCATCCAGTTGCGCTGCCCGGTGAACAAATGCCAGCGCCAATGCAGGCCGGATGGCTTGGGCCAGCTGTACAGGTAAAGCTTCTGGTAGCCGGCGCGATGCAATTCGCGCACCATGGCCATCAGGCGCGCATGCGGCATGCGGTCGGGCGGTTGCAGGCGGAACAGAATGGGTTCGCCGTCGGCATGCTGGATCTCATCGGTCGACAGGTTCAAGTCCAGCGTGCGCGATTCGCTGCCGAAGCGCGCCGAAATCCAGCCCGTCAGCAAATTCACGGCCGTGATCACGCCATAGCCGCGATAGCGGTGGAAAATGACGGTGCCGGGCGCGACAGGTTTCATACTTGGCAAGTTCGAATACAAACGACGTTCTACCTAGAATAGCAAGCTTTTCCGGCTTGACCAGAGCAAGTCAAAAATAAAAAAATCCTCGTGCTGCCACGACGTGCGCAACGCAGATTTTCACTATAATTTCCGGTTTACGGCGCTTGCCGCCTTTCCATCCCTCACAGGCATCCCATGACTTTGCGCATCGTCGCCACCGGCGGCACCTTCGACAAGCACTATGATGAAATCGCCGGCGCGCTCGGCTTCGGCGCCAGCCATTTGCAGGACGTGATCAAGCGCGCGCGCATCACGGTCCCGGCGACTCTGCAGGAGTTGCCCCTGCTCGATTCGCTCGACATGCAAGACCACGACCGCCAGCGTGTGCTCGACGCCTGCAGCAAGGCCGCGGAGCCGGCCATCGTCATCATCCACGGCACCGACACCATGCGCGAAACGGCAGCCGTGCTCGGCCAGGCCAAGCTGGGCAAAACCATCGTGCTGACCGGCGCCATGATTCCCTACGAGATTGCGAATTCGGATGCGCTGTTCAATTTCGGCTTCGCCTGCGGCGTGGCGCAGACCCTGCCGGCCGGCGTCTACGTCGCCATGAACGGGCAGATATTCGGCTGGGACAAGGTGGAAAAAAATCGCGCAGCCGGCGTGTTTCAAACACGCTGACTGCGCCCAAAGGAGACTTTCAACTGCGCCGACTGGGGGCCGCGCAGTAAGATCATAAGCAGGTTTTAGTTTTCCCAGCTTATGTCGCCCGAACCCAGCTTATTGATTTGGCGCTGCGCCGGGTTGCCGTGCACGTCGATGTCGCCGCTGCCGGTCAGATCGACGGCAATCGACTGCTTTGCATAGACACTGGAGTCGCCCGAACCGAGCACGTCTATCTTGACGGCGTCGGCCAGCAATTTTTCCGCATCGAGGTCGCCGGATCCCGTGACACGGGCCGTCAGGGACTTGCTTTGCCCGCTGGTGGAAATATCTCCCGAGCCTTGCAGATCGAGCGCGACGTCGCCGGCATTGAGGAGTTTCAAGTCGAGATCGCCGCTGCCGAACAGGCCGGCATTCACATGCTGGTATTGACCGTCGAAACGAATGTCGCCGGAACCATGCAAGGCCAGCGTCAGCTTGTCGCCGCTGAAGCCGCTGACACGGCTGTCGCCGCTGCCGTGCATGGATAGTTGCTGCAGCGACGGCAGAGTCAGCTCCACGCGCATCGGGCGGTTGAAATGAAATACGTGCCCCTCGGCGTCGATACGCAAACTGCTGCCGTTCTGCACGGTCTTCACGCGCGCCAACATGTTTTGTTCCGCGCGCACCACGAGGCTAGGCGTTGAACCTTGTTTCAGCACCAGGTCAACCGGGCCGTCAAGGTCGATGGTCGAGACGCCGGCATCCACCTTGCGCGTCTCGCTGGCCAGAGCATGCTTGCCGTTGTTGTAATCGCCGATATCATATTCACCGACACCTTCTGCGCGCAGCACGCCGAACGACACGCCGATCAATGCCACGGCCAGCATCAACATCCCCGCGCCGACTCTCATCAGAACTTTCATCTTCATCTCCTACTTGAAAAAAATTATTAATTGGGGGGTGATCAAACAGCTTCAAGCGCCCTTCAATACGGCAAATTCCATCTGTGCGAGGCGGCTCAGACCGATCCAGGTGAATCTGCCGACCGCCAGGCAGAGCAGGAACAGAACGGTGCCACCCATCACCAGGCAGATGCCGATGACGGCCAAGGTGACGCGCGACAGGCCAAGCAAGTCGGAGCCGAGGATCACGACGCGCGGAAAGTCGTCATCATCGCTGCGAATGCTGACTCCGGCGTCGTCGATGTCTATGCGCGCGCCGTTGTCATCACGCACACTCAGGGAAGCCGAGTCCTGGTGATCTGCATTTCGGCCGGCGTCATGTCGATCGCTGGTCGTCGCCGCAACGGCGTCGCCCTTGGCCGCAGCCTTGGCCGGAGCTGCCATCGTCTTTGCATCCGCCGTTGCCGACGCGGGTGCAGCGCTTTTTATATGAAGGCCGGCGTCACCGATGGCTATCGATGTCTTGCCGTCATCCGAATTGATCGTCCCGCTCGCATGCACCCGGTCGTGCATGACGGTTTGAGTGCTCTGGCCGCCGACGCCGGCCAGGCTCGCCGCCGTGACCACGATGCCGCTGCCGTAAAAAGCCAAGGACGTCACAAAGGCGGCAAACAACAGCGAGGCATACACCACACCGGGAATCAGCATGAACAGGTTAAATACCGACAAGCCGATCACCGAAAAAAACATGCGAAACAGGTTGGGCGCACCCTTCTTTTGCAGCGACGCATTGGGCTGGAGCGCGGCGCGCATTTCGGCCACCTTCTGCGCAGCCAACTGCTGCGGATCGCCCATGCCGGCCATGATCTCTTCTTCCGTCTGGTCGGCCGTGCTGCGCTCGGCGAAGCGGCGCTCGCAATCGGCCACGATAGCGGCGACCATCGCTTCCGGCATGCCGTTCGGCGCCGCCCGCAAGGCATTGCGCAATGCATCCAAATATTCAAACCTGTTCATATCCTTCCTCCTTGTCGGCACCATTTTTTTACGCCGCCATCAACCTGCTGACCTGCTTCATTCCTGTCTTGTACTTCTTGTGCCTGGGCATTTTTGCCCGGCCACAGTCTTGCATTTCACTTTAAGCCGCTCCGGCCGCCGACGCCACGAACATGCGACAGACTGCGCATTCCGGGGTACAGGCCGTATTGCCTGGGGTATGGCAGGACGGTATCAGCCGGCGTGCAACACGCCGACCCTGCCGCTATGCTCGACCGCCAAGGTGTCGGTCAGCGCATTTTGCTCACGCAAGGCTTGCGCTTTCTCGGCTGCCGACAAACGCTTTGCGCTCACGGTAATGGTTTGAATCTGCTCGGCCGGAACGGCTTGCAGTGTTTCGCCAGCCAAAAAGCCGTTGGTATGCAAGGCAATGTTGATCATGGCGGATGCGCAAAATACACCGATGGAAACCAAGGTTGCGCTTTCGATTGTGCGAATGGTGTTCATGATTCTTCCTTTCAGTGGTGGTGTTGCGGTTGTGTTGCGGTTGTGTTTCGGTATGCTCACTGTAGGAAAACGCGCAGGATAGCGCCATGCGATTGCGACGGACTGCACAAATGCTGGAGTGGACGGTGAAAATGCCGGAACGGAGCGAACGGAATTCGTCTCCTTTTCCCGGAAACGGCGCGCGGCCGGGGGCGAACAGGCAGGGAACCGGGCTGCTCACCCGGCAATTGAGGCTAAATCGAGGCTAGTGAGGCTGGGCTGAATATTTCATATGAGAAAAAATTCAGCGCAAGGGCCGCATCACTTCATGCGCGGCATACGATGTACAGCTTGCGGTCGAGCTTGAAGCCGGCAAACGGCGAGTCGCTATTCGCATCGCTTGCGGCCGCCGGCTTGCCGGTGTCGCCGGACGAGCGCGTCACGGAAGCGGACTTGGGGTCCGAGGGGGGAGCGGGTTTGGATTTGGTTTCCGGCGCCGGCGGCGGCTTCAGTACCGATTCAGCCGACACGCGCGTACCGTCCGGCTTCACGAAGTGATAGCCGAGCGCGCCGCAGATTTCGCCGGCCTTTTCCGTACAGGCTTGCACACCCTGCGCATAGCAATCGATGGCGTAGACCATGGAACCGTCGGCCGTATGCACTTCCCTCTCGGTCGAGCAGCCGCACAGCCATATCGCCACGAACAAACCAGCCATCACGGACATGATGCCTTTCATGTCTTTCATGCCTATCTCTCCACTATTTCCTGAAAGCCGGCGCGCGATCGTGCGGCTATCATCGGTACGGCTATTCTATAAAAATGCCGGTCACACACGCAGGAAAATCCCCATATCGAACGTTTGGAACACCGGCTATTTCCCGATACAGAAGCGGCTGAAGATCACGCCAAGCAAATCGTCCGAGGTGAATTCTCCGGTAATGCTGTTCAGGCGCTCTTGCGTCAAGCGCAATTCTTCGGCAAACAAGTCCAGCGCCTGATCCTCCCTGGCAGCCAGCTCGGCGGCGTTTTCCAAATGCTGGTGCGCCGCCTTGAGCGCGATCAGGTGGCGCTCGCGCGCCAGATAGAGCGACTCGCCGGTCTGCTGCCAGCCGGCCAGGCGCAGCAACTCGGCGCGCAGCAAATCGATGCCGACGTGATCGAGCGCAGACAGATAGATGTGGGTGGCGTCTTCCAGCTGTTCGATGTTGGGCCGGTGGCCCGAAAGATCGATCTTGTTCCACACGCGCACCACCGGCACGCCTTCCGGGAAACGCGCCAGAACGTGTTCGTCGGCAACGGTCGGTCCGCGCGCCGCATCGAGCACGTGCATGATGACGTCTGCGGTTTTCACGGCCGCCCAGGTGCGGGCGATGCCGATGCGCTCGACCTCGTCGTTCGCATCTTCCTCTTCGCGGATGCCGGCCGTATCGATCACGTTGACCGGCACGCCTTCGATCTGTATGGTTTCGCTCACCTTGTCGCGCGTGGTGCCGGCAATCGGCGTCACGATCGCGATATCGGCGCCGGCCAAGGCGTTCAGCAGCGATGACTTGCCGACGTTGGGCTGGCCCGCCAGCACGATGTTCAAACCGTCGCGCAGCATGGCGCCCTGGGCCGCCTGGTTGAACACCAGCTCCAGGCTGTTGCGGATGCGCGTGAGTTGGCCGCGCGCATCGGATTTCTGCAGGAAATCGATTTCCTCTTCGGGAAAATCAAGCGTCGCCTCCACCAGCATGCGCAAATGCACCACTTGTTCAACCAATTCGTGGATCACTTTGGAAAACTGGCCCGACAACGACTGCGAAGCCGACTTAGCCGCCGCCTCGGTCGAAGCTTCGATCAAGTCGGCCACCGCCTCGGCCTGCGCCAGGTCGAGCTTGTCGTTGAGGAAGGCGCGGTGCGTAAACTCGCCCGGCTGCGCCAGCCGCAAGCCGATTTCCTTACCCGCCTCCAGGCAGCGCGCCAGCAGCATTTGCAGCACCACCGGCCCGCCGTGGCCTTGCAGCTCGAGCACGTCTTCCCCAGTGTAGGAATGCGGTCCCTGGAAAAAAATCGCCAGACCCTGGTCGATCGCGCTGCCGTCGGCGTTGACGAAAGCGGTGTAGGTCGCATGGCGCGGCTGTGGCGTAGTGGTCGTTGCGGGCAGGCGGCAAACGAGAGGAATCAGGCTGGCGATATTCTTGCCGGACAGGCGCACCACGCCGATGCCGCCGCGCCCTGGCGCGGTAGCGATGGCTGCAATGGGAAACGAATCGAAAAGCATAAATCCAGATAAAAAAAAGGAACGCTCAAACTCAAAACCGCGCATTCATTATCGCAGCATTGTTCTCGCGCAATAACGGTTTGTGGCGTGAATGCCGCACTTCAGTCACGCAAGTCGCCTTGAAGTGCCGCCAGCAAGCCCGCGGGAAGCTTGTTATGCTGCCGGTTCACTCGAACCTTACGCCATGACCGCCTTCGCCAAACATCTCGCCACTCGTTCCGCATCACGCTTCCATTACGCCTGGATCGTCGTCGCCCTGATCTTCCTGGTCTTGCTGACCGCGGCCGGCATCCGCGCCACGCCGGCGGTGCTGATCGTGCCCCTGGAGCAGGAATTCGGCTGGAGCCGCTCGACCATTTCCTTCGCCATCTCGGTCAACATCGCCCTGTATGGCTTGATCGGCCCGTTTTCCGCCGCCGCCATGCAACGCTTCGGCATCCGCCCCGTGGTCATGGGGGGACTGTTGCTGCTGTCCGCCGGTACCGCACTCTCCACCCTGATGCAGCAACCCTGGCAACTGGTCGCGACCTGGGGAATGGTGGTCGGCTGCGGCAGCGGCGTTGCCGCCACCACGCTGGCCGCCACCGTGGTCGGCCGCTGGTTCGAAACCCGGCGCGGCCTGGCCATGGGTCTGTTGACCGCCAGCTCGGCCACCGGCCAGATGGTGTTTCTGCCGCTGATGGCATCCATGACCGCCCATCAGGGCTGGCGTTCGGTGGCCTGGATGGTGGCCGCCATCGCCGCGCTGGCCATTCCCGTGGTCGCGCTGCTGCTGCCGGAAACGCCGCAGGCGCTGGGCCTGTGCAGTTACGGCGCCACGGGTCCGGCACCACAAGCGGAAGAGTCCAATGGCAAGCAAAACCTGTTCATGGTCGCCATCTACGCCTTGACGCGCGCCATGGCCAAGCGCGACTTCTGGCTGCTGTTCGCCAGCTTCTTCGTGTGCGGCATGAGCACCAACGGCTATATCGGCACCCAATTCATCGCCATGTGCGGCGACTACGGACTCAGCGCCGTCAGCGGCGCCGGCATCCTGGCGGCGATGGGCATGCTGGACCTGCTCGGCACCACCATGTCCGGCTGGCTCACCGACCGCTACGATTCGCGCATCCTGCTGTTTTGGTACTACGGCTTGCGCGGCCTGGCCCTGCTGTTCCTGCCGCAGGCCTTCGGGCTCGGCTATTTCGGCCTGCCGGTGTTCGCCTTGTTCTACGGCCTGGACTGGATTGCCACCGTGCCGCCCACGGTGCGCCTGGCCAACGACGTGTTCGGCCGCATGGCGGCGCCGGTGGTATTCGGCTGGATCGCCGCCGGCCACCAGCTGGGCGCCGCATTCGCCAACTTCCTGTCCGGCACACTACGCGCCAGCCTGGGCACTTACACTGCTTCGTCTATGTTGATGGGAGGCGTGTGCGTGGCTTGTGCGGTGTTGGTGTTGCAGATCAATCGTGGTGGCAAACTGGAAGCCGCACATTAGGGTAGAGAGTAGGCGGTTGGCCGCCCCGCTGGGATGGAATCCCAGCAAAATGTCCGCGTTGGGGAAGCTGGGATTACATCCCAGCCTACCTACTAGAGACGTCGCTCGCATGCGGGCATAGCAAGAAAATTGTCCCCAAATTTCCCCGTCGCCCTCGCGTAGGCGGGGGCCCATGGTGAGTTCGCCCGAGCCTCCTCAGTATGGGTCCCCGCCTGCGCGGGGACGACGGAGGGGTAAGTTAGCTAGTCGCTTACGACACCGAATATCATCCCCGATCCATAAAAAAACCCGCGACAAGCGCGGGTTTTTTATTACATCCTATTTCTGACTACGCCGCCTTCGGCGCCAGCTTGTTATTGATGATCCACTGCTGCGCAATCGTCAGCACCGTGTTGATCACGTAGTACAGCACCACGCCCGACGGGAACAGGAAGAACATCGCCGAGAACACCAGCGGCATCACCATCATCACCTTGGCTTGCACGGGGTCGGGCGGGGCCGGGTTGAGCTTGGTCTGGATGAACATCATCACCGCCAGGAGGGCCGGCAGGATATACAGCGGGTCAGGCGTCGACAAGTCGTGGATCCAGCCTACCCAGGGCGCGTTGCGCGTTTCCACGCTGGCTTGCAGCACCGAATACAGCGCGATGAACACCGGCATCTGCACCAGCACCGGCAGGCAGCCGCCGAGCGGGTTGACCTTTTCTTCCTTGTACAGCTCCATCATGGCCTGGTTCATCTTTTGCGGGTCGCTCTTGTAGCGCTCGCGGATCGCTTGCATCTTCGGCCCCACCACCTTCATCTTGGCCATGGAGCGGAAGCTCGATGCCGACAGCGGGAAGAACACGATCTTCATCAGCACCGTGAAGACTATGATGGTCCAGCCCCAGTTGCCGAGCATGTTGTGGATCTGCGCCATCATCCAGAAGATAGGCTTGGCCACCAGGGTGAAGAAGCCGTAATCCTTGACCAGGTCGAAACCGGGCGCAACCTTTTCCAGCACCGCGGTTTCCTGCGGGCCGCTGTACAGTGTGGCGTCGGTCGCTTCGGTCGCGCCGGGCGCCAGCACCGGCAGCGTCTGCGTGGTGCCGATCGCGTACAGGTTGTTGTCCACCTTGCGCGCAAAAATATCGCGCGGCGTCTTTTCCTGCGGAATGAAAGCCGAGACGAAGAAGTGCTGGATCAAGGCCACCCAGCCGTTGTCGGCGTGGTTGGCGTGGTCGGCCGTGCCCTTTTCGATCTTCTCGAAAGTCAGCTTCTGGAACTTGTCGGCATCGGTATACACGGCCGGGCCATTGAAAGTGCTCGGCGCAAAGCGCGAAACGCGCTCGGGCGGCGTGCCATCGCGCACCAATTGCATGTACAGCGTCGGCGTAATCGGCGCAGCGGTATTGTTGGTCACTTCATGCTTGACGTCTACGCTATAGCTGCCGCGCTTGAACGTGAAGATCTTGCTCAGCTTGACGCCGCCTTTTTCCGAATCGAACACCACTTGCAGCTGGTCGCCATTGTCGAGCGAACGCGGTCCCGGACGCACGGTATAGCCCGAGCGGTGGTTGGGATACAGGTCGCCGGTCAAACCGGTTTGGGCCAGATAGGTGAGCTTGGGGGTGTCGTCGAAGATCACCACGTTCTTGCTCGGGTCCTTGGCGTCCTGGTGCTGCAACAGTTCCAGGTGCTTAAGCTGCGCGCCTTCGGTATCGAACACGGCCTTGAAGACGTCGGTCGTAACTGTTACCGGTTCGCTGTGTACAGGCGTTTCTGCCGGCGCGGTCGCAGAGGTGGCAGAAGCGGCAGGCGTGCCCGCAGCGGCCACGGTCGGTGCGGGCGGCACGCCTCCCGCATTGGCAACAGCGCTGGCGCTGGCCGGCGGTTGCGGCGCGAACAGCGGCGCCTTGCCGTTGTACACGGCCCATTTGTTCCACAGGGTCAGTACCGAAAACAAGAATACAAACCCGAGTACGAGACGTTTGATATCCATATTCATAGGAGCACGCTTAATCAGAGAATTCAGGAATGCTTGCAGCCACAGCCGGGCGCATGCAGATGAGATTGGGACAGGTCGGTAGATGCCACAGGAGGCACCGGATCAAAGCCGCCGCCATTCCACGGGTGGCATTTGCTCACGCGCACCAGCGCCAGCCAGAAGCCTTTCAAGGCACCATGCGTGTGCAAGGCTTCCACGGCGTAGTTCGAGCAGGTGGGATAAAAACGGCAAGTCGGCCCCATCATGGGACTGATGCCCCACTGGTAAAGCCGCACCAGTCCAACCAGCAGGGATTTCATTTTGTCACCGCGGGCAATTGGAACAGGCGCTGCAGCTCGGCGCGCACAGCGGCACGCAAGGCAGCGCCGGTGGCCGGGTCGTTCTTGCCGTTGAGGGGCTTGCTCAGCCTCACGATACAGTCGAGCGCAGGCAACGCGGCCTGGCGGAACAGTTCGCGGGAAATCCGTTTGATGGTGTTGCGGGTCACCGCGCGCGGCGCAAAACGCTTGGCCGCGACTACGCCGAGACGCGCGTGCGCTAAATGATTGGTGCGGGTGTACAACACAAAGTGTGCAGTCCGCTGCGCCGGGCGCAAACGAAAAACGGATGAAAACTCATCCGTTTTTACAATTCGCCGATCGCGCGCAAATTGAAACGAATGCGCTTCTGTGCGATCGCCGGTCACGCCAGCAGCAGGCAGTCAGCCAGGCAAAGACGCCAGGCTTAAACCACTGCCAGGCGCTTGCGGCCCTTGGCGCGGCGTGCGTTCAGCACGGCACGGCCGCCACGGGTTGCCATACGGGCGCGGAAGCCATGAGTGCGCTTGCGGCGGACAACGGAAGGTTGGTAAGTACGTTTCATTATGGTCTCGCTTAATTAAGCTTCTAAATCAGCTTGGAAATAAATCGGATCGTCACGCCCGACGCCATGTTGCCGGAAGGGCGGCCCCGCGCTTAGACACACGCCACACATGCGGCATACGCTGATGCTGATGCGCTTAGGCGACAACAAAACCTGCTCAACGCGGGGAGAACCTTGAATTAGACAGCATTTTCCCCTTGTTTGTCAATCATTTAGCGTGCTTGGGCAAGGAAAATAGCCGGGCTACGCCGCATGCGGCACGTCGGGCAGCCGCTCTTGCTGTCATCTTGCTATCGTGGCCATGCCGCTGCGTCGCGCGCGCCTTCATTTTCAGCCCCGGACTTCCCCTTATTTCCGATCCGGGCCGGCGTCGCAAAACAGACAAAATTTGCCTTTGTCCTCGTGCCGCAATTCAGTAATAAATTGCCAAGTTTCGACGCCGCCCCAGGCGCCCCGCTTGACAGAAATTCCGGCGACTCGCGACTGGCAGAAAATCGCGATTTTGGCAAGCCGGAAAATTTATTTTTTATCTTAAAAATATAGCTCCGACCTGTGGATAACTTGGCCGGGCGCGGGTAGAATAGCCGCAACCTGTGGACGGTCCCCTCGCGCCGAACAACCTTGAAGAACAGCGAGCCGGACCCTATTCTCCCACTCCTTAATACATAAGATTCATGGAAAATTTCTGGCAGACCTGCTCCGCGCAGCTGGAGCAGGAACTGACTCCGCAGCAATTTAGTGCCTGGATCAAGCCGCTGACGCCGCTTGACTACGAGGACGGCCGCCTGCGCATTGCGGCGCCCAACCGCTTCAAACTGGACTGGGTCAAAGCCCAGTTTTCCAGCCGCATCAGCGCGCTGGCCGCCCAGCATTGGCAGTCCAACGTGGAAGTCTTGTTCGTGCTCGACCCGCGCGTTAACGGCAGACGCCCCAGTGCCTCCGCCCCGGCAAGTTCGGCATCCTTAATAAGCATCGACGAAGACGGCGGCCAGTTGGCCGCGCCGGAACGGCTGGTGGAAGCGCCGGCTGTCATCACCGACCCGACCCCGCGCCACGACCAGAGCCGTGTCAATTCGGCCCTGACCTTCGACAGTTTCGTGACCGGCAAGGCCAACCAGTTGGCGCGCGCCGCCGCCATCCAGGTTGCCAACAACCCCGGCGTTTCCTACAACCCGCTGTTCTTGTATGGCGGCGTGGGCCTCGGCAAAACCCACCTGATCCACGCCATCGGCAACCAGGTGCTGGCAGAAAATCCGTCGGTCAAGATCCGCTATATCCACGCAGAACAGTACGTTCGCGACGTAGTGACCGCTTACCAACGCAAGGGTTTTGACGACTTCAAGCGCTACTACCATTCGCTCGATCTGCTGCTGATCGACGATATCCAATTCTTCGGCGGCAAGAGCCGCACCCAGGAAGAATTCTTCTACGCCTTCGAGGCGTTGATTGCAGCAAAGAAACAAATCATCATCACCAGCGACACCTATCCCAAGGAAATCAGCGGCATGGATGACCGCCTGATTTCGCGTTTCGACTCTGGCCTCACGGTCGCCGTCGAGCCGCCCGAGCTGGAAATGCGGGTTGCCATTTTGCTAAAAAAGGCCAACCAGGAAGGCGTCAGCTTCTCCGACGATGTGGCGTTTTTCGTCGCCAAACACCTGCGTTCCAACGTGCGCGAACTCGAAGGGGCGCTGCGCAAGATCCTCGCTTACTCGCGTTTCCACAACAAGGACATCACCATCGACGTGGTCAAGGATGCGCTCAAGGATTTGCTGACCGTGCAAAACCGGCAGATTTCCGTGGAGAACATTCAAAAGACCGTGGCCGATTTCTTCAGCATCAAGGTCGCCGACATGTATTCGAAGAAGCGGCCGGCCAATATCGCCCGGCCGCGCCAGATCGCGATGTACCTCGCCAAGGAATTGACCCAGAAAAGCCTGCCCGAAATCGGCGAACTGTTCGGCGGCCGCGACCATACCACCGTGCTGCATGCGGTGCGCAAGATTGCCGCCGACCGCAGCAAGAGTCCGGAAATCAACCACGAACTGCACGTTCTGGAGCAGACCCTGAAAGGCTGAACAGGGCCGCACCCAGCTGCCTATCAGCCTGTGGATAACTTGGTTGATAAGCGTGTGGAAAACGTTGGGACAAGCAGTGCATAAGGCCCAAAATGATTGATGAAGATGCAAGCACTTTGTTTGTATTTTTGACATCATTTTCCGACCCACCCAAGCCGCTCGCCGTGCCGCGCCAAAGCGGCGTCCGGGCCGCCTTTGAGGGCCGTTTTCTGTCAAAATAGAGGATGGAAAAAACGCATCATTAATACGATGACTTAGCAACGACTCATGCAGCCATGCTCGATGCAATCGGGACGGCATATTGCATCGATGTCAGCGTTACCGCTTTGTCCAATATTTCCAGTTTGCTTCGCTTCAGATCAGGAAAGGGGATCGGATGCAGAAAGCCAAAACGTACATCGCCGAATTTGTAGCTAGACCGCAAGTAATAGATAGCAGTTTAATTTATCGATAAGGAACACTATGCAATTGGTCAAAGCCCACAGAGATAGTCTTCTCCGGCCACTGCAAATTGTGAGCGGTATTGTCGAGCGTCGGCACACCTTGCCGATTCTGGCCAATATCCTCATCCGCAAGGACGGCGACAAAGTCTCTTTCCTGTCTACCGACATCGAAGTGCAGATCACCACGCACGCCGAGGTCGGCAGCGGCGGCGAAGTCGCCGCCACCACCGTGGCTGCGCGCAAGCTGCTCGACATCCTGCGCGCCCTGCCCGAATCGAACGAAGTCACGCTCACGCTGGCCAACAAGCGCATGACGGTACAGTCCGGCAAGTCGCGCTTCGCGCTGCAGACGCTGGCCGCCGAAGAATTCCCCACCGTGGCCGAAGCCGATCATTTCAACGCCAAGGTCGCGCTGCCGCAAAAGACGCTCAAGCATCTGTTCGACATGGTGCACTTCGCCATGGCCCAGCAAGACATCCGTTACTACCTGAACGGCCTGCTGCTGGTGGTGGACGGCAAGCACATCATCGCCGTGGCCACCGACGGCCACCGCCTGGCGTTCTGCCAGATCGCCACCGATCAGGAATTCCAGCGCCAGGAAGTGATCATCCCGCGCAAGACCATCATGGAATTGCAGCGCCTGCTGGGCGACACCGACGAACCGGTCGACATCCAGATCGCCAACAACCAGATCAAGCTCAAGTTCGCCGACATCGAACTGATCTCCAAGCTGGTGGAAGGCAAGTTCCCCGACTACACGCGCGTGGTCCCCAAGGGCTACAAGAACAACTTCACGATCGGCCGCGACCAGTTCCTGCGCTCGCTGCAACGCGCCGCCATCATGACTTCCGACAAGTTCAAGGGCGTGCGCTGCGTGGTAGCGCCGGGCAGCATGAAGATCAGCTCCACCAATGCCGAACAGGAAGAAGCGGTCGAAGAATTCGAAATCGACTACGGCGGCGACAGCATCGACATCGGCTTCAACGTCACCTATCTGCTCGACGTGTTGAACAACCTCAAGTGCGACAGCATCAACATCGCCCTGGGCGACGCCAACTCCTCGGCCTTGATCACGGTGCCCGACAATGCCGACTTCAAGTATGTGGTGATGCCGATGCGTATTTGATCACTACCCCTCCCCCGCGAGCGGGGGAGGGGCAGGGGAGAGGGTAGTCGCGATCCGCTTTCGTCAAAAATGCGCAGTTGATCCGCACACTCCCTCTCCCCAACCCCTCTCCCGCAAGCGGGAGAGGGGCTTAAAGACAACGGGGCCCTAGGCCCCTTTGCCACATTTAAGAATTACCGATTTTTACAGCAGCACCGTTTTCAGAGAAAGCAGTCCATGTCCGCGAACCCGATGGAAAACCCCAACCAGACCCCGATCACCCCGATGGAAGCTCCGAAAAAAGACGCCTACGGCGCCGCCTCGATCCAGATCCTGGAAGGCCTGGAAGCCGTGCGCAAGCGCCCCGGCATGTACATCGGCGATACTTCCGACGGCACCGGCCTGCATCACCTGGTATTCGAAGTGCTGGACAACTCGATCGACGAAGCGCTGGCCGGCCACTGCTCGGAAATCCACGTCACCATCCACTCCGACAACTCGATTTCCGTCACCGACAACGGCCGCGGCATCCCGACCGGCCTCAAGTGGGACGACAAGCACGACCCCAAGCGCAGCGCGGCAGAAATCGTCATGACCGAACTGCACGCCGGCGGCAAGTTCGACCAGAACTCGTACAAGGTCTCGGGCGGCCTGCACGGCGTCGGCGTCTCTTGCGTCAATGCACTTTCCAAGCTATTAAAGCTCACCGTGCGCCGCGACGGCAAAGTGCATGAAATGACATTTGCCAAGGGCATAGCGCAGAACCGCGAAATTGAAATGATCGACGGCGTCGCCACTTCACCGATCAAGGTTGTCGGCGAAACCGACAAGCGCGGCACCGACGTGCACTTCTGGGCCGACGAAGAAATCTTCACCCACGTCGAATTTCATTATGAAATCCTGGCCAAGCGCATCCGCGAACTCTCGTTCCTGAACAACGGCGTGCACATCAAGCTGACCGACCAGCGCACCGGCAAGGAAGAAGACTTCGCCTTCGAAGGCGGCACACGCGGCTTCGTTGAATACATCAACAAGAACAAGAGCGTGCTGCACCCGACCATTTTCCAGGCCACCGGCGAGCGCCCTTCGGACCAGGGCACCACCATCAGCGTCGACGTTTCCATGCAATGGAACGACGCCTACAACGAACAGGTGCTGTGCTTCACCAACAACATCCCGCAGCGCGACGGCGGCACCCACCTGACCGGCTTGCGCGCCGCCATGACGCGCGTCATCAACAAGTACATCGAAGAAAACGACCTGGCCAAGAAAGCCAAAGTTGAAATCAGCGGCGACGACATGCGCGAAGGCCTGACCTGCGTGTTGTCCGTGAAAGTGCCGGAACCGAAGTTCAGCTCGCAGACCAAGGACAAGCTGGTGTCTTCCGAAGTGCGCGGCCCGGTCGAAGAAATCGTCGCCAAGACGCTGACCGACTTCCTGATGGAAAAGCCGAACGACGCCAAGATTATCTGCGGCAAAATCGTTGAGGCCGCACGTGCGCGCGAAGCGGCACGCAAGGCACGCGAACTGACGCGCCGCAAAGGCGTGATGGACGGCCTGGGCCTGTCGGCCAAGCTGGCCGACTGCCAAGAAAAAGACCCGGCCCTGTGCGAACTCTACATCGTCGAGGGTGACTCGGCAGGCGGCTCGGCCAAGCAAGGCCGCGACCGCAAGTTCCAAGCCATTCTGCCGCTGCGCGGCAAGGTGCTGAACGTCGAAAAAGCACGCTTTGAAAAGATGCTGTCGTCCGAGCAGATCACCACGCTGATCGCCACGCTGGGCACCAGCATCGGCGCCGACGAATTCAACATCGACAAGCTGCGTTACCACCGCATCATCATCATGACCGACGCCGACGTCGACGGCGCCCACATCCGCACGCTGCTGCTGACGCTGCTGTACCGCCAGATGCCGCTACTGGTGGAACGCGGTCACGTCTACATCGCCCAGCCGCCGCTGTACAAGGTCAAGCACGGCCGCGACGAGCGTTACCTGAAAGACGACCTGGAAGAAGCCGGCTACATGATGCAGATCGCGCTGAACGACGCCGCGCTGATCCCGCAAACCGGCGCCGAAGCCATCAGCGGCGATGCGCTGTCGGAACTGGTGCGCCAATACAACACCGCCAACGCCATCATCATGCGCCTGACGCGCGCCATCGATGCCGCCGCCCTGTCGGCCATCATGACCGGCGTCACGCTCAAACTGAACAGCACCGCCGACGCCGAGCAATCGGCCGCCGCACTGGCCGCCGCCATCAACGACCCGGCCGTGACGGTGGAAGTGAAGTCCGATGAACTGTCCGACAAGCACATGCTGCGCATCAACCGCATCCATCACGGCAACGTCAAGGTCAGCGTCATCGACGCCGACTTCGTCAACGGCCCCGACTACGCCGTCCTGGCCGCAGCCGCCGCCACGTTCAAGGGCCTGATCGGCGCCGGCGCCCTGGTGCGCCGCGGCGCCGGCGACAAAGCCAAGGAACTCGGCATCGCCGACTTCCACCAAGCCATGACCTGGCTGCGCGAAGAAGCCGAACGCGGCGTCTACAAGCAGCGCTACAAGGGCTTGGGCGAAATGAACCCCGAACAGCTATGGGAAACCACCATGGACCCGACCGTGCGCCGTTTGCTGAAGGTGCAGATCGAAGATGCGATTGCGGCTGATCAGATCTTTACGACGCTAATGGGCGACGATGTGGAACCGCGTCGGGCGTTTATTGAGTTGAATGCGCTGCAGGCGGGGAATATTGATGTATAAACATGTTTGTAGGTGGCGACACGCTAAATTGATACGGTGTGCATTGGAATGGACTTGCAAGTGTCTGTCTTCCTTGGGACGGCGAAGTTGGGTTAGCGGTAGGCGGGGTCTTTGCAATTGTTTGTGTGGTCAAAGACTGTTTCCGTCCGCTCGTTGCCCCAGATTTTTTTACCTGCCCGTCTCGGGTGCTCGGCGAAATATCTGTTTCGTTCTTCGAAATAGCGGTCGATAGCCTCGCTCGCCGCTTTGACTGATGAATAGTCGCTGTTGTGGATAATGGCTCGCGCCATGCCGCTAAATACCGATTCGATGACGTTGAGGAACTGTGCCGACGCGGGCAGCGGCACAAGTTCAATGCGTGGCCTGCCATCCGCAGTGCCATTGTGCTTTTCGATAAAGGCCAGCAGTTCTTTGGACACGTGCCATGAGGCAGCATCCCAAGACAGGTAAAGGGTCCGCGCATCACGATATTCCTCAAGGAGTGCCTTTGCCATCCTTATCATTTCAGTGGTGTTTTTCGCCCGGGAATAGAAGTGCGTCAATCTGTTACGTGAGAGCTCAAGGGCGGCGGTCGCTATCAGCCAACCTTTCGACATCTGCCATTGCGGAACACTTGGGTTTTCGCCGGGACCGGCAAGGACGCGCCCAGGTTTGGCTTTGACCGCGAACGGGCCGAACTCGTCGACCGAGAAGAAGCGTTCGTCTTCGCCGAGGTGAGAGAGCACGTTCTGGAGATGGTCCAGCTTTTCCCTGTATTGAGGGTCTGTGCTGGTGAGTACTACCTTGGCCGATTTCCATCGGAAGCCCGCCGCGCGAATCGCTTCGCGAATGACGCTATCGCATGCCGGACATCCTTTGGCGGCAAGCGCCAATTGCAGGTCATCCATGCGCCAAGTGGTGCGATTGAATCCTGACAGCGAGGGTGGTTCATGCAACAGACCGAATAGCATCTTTCTGAACGATTCATCGTTGGCCTTGCGAGGTCGTTCCTTTCTGCTCAACAAAGCATCTAGCCCGCCCGTGGAGAACAAGAGCAAGCATTTTTTGACCGTGTTTCTGGACATGCAAAGGTGCTCAGTAATTGCACTTACTGGAAAGCCATCCCTACGAGCAATCACACAGAGGATTTTCTTGCGCTGGAGCTGATTTTTACCTGGGAGTGCAGCTTCCATTAAATCGCTTGGGGATTTTCTTCGTTCCAGGTCGTACAGCCATTCCATCCACTGCAGCCGCAAAGTTTCGGCGCGACATGGCTTCGGTGATGGGGAGCGGACTACGTTTTTTTTCTGAACGTCTCGATTGCCGTATCGACGCGGTGCGTCGGACGCGAGGATTTTTCGAAGCGTGTTTCTGCTCATGCCCTCCTTTCTCGCAACAGAACGGATGGATTCGCCTAGCACAAGCACCCGCTTACGAATGCGTCGCCATTGTGTCGGGTTCGAATACATTGCCACTTGCAAGCTGGGAGAGAGCTTCCTACTTTACTCCGCTGTTCGCTGCCCTTGGGAAATCGCCAACGATTTTGCGCAAAAACAATTGCCTAATGGACTAATCGGTGAAACTCCAGCCGGAAAAGGTGCCCAACCGTATTAAGGAAGTAGTTTGCCGGTCATTCGACGTTCGAAATGTTGATAAGCCGCCATTGGAAAGTTAGAATTTTTCGAGAAATGACTTAATAAACAATAGCCTATAGTGAAGCAAATGTCTTTGATTTGCGTCCCTAAAGACTAGAAGCAGCGGGGTGGTTTAGTGCCATTGAACATCGAATTCTTTTAACTTTTTCCGAAAAATCATAACTTTTCGATAAAAAACGATACTTTCATCGAGAATTTATAGCATCTGAGGCTGAAACAAGCGTCGCCGGGGGAATAGGTAACCGCTGGATTATGCCGGTCAGCAATGTTGATTACGCCATTTTAGTGTAGTACATTGCGTCTGGTTAGTGCGATTCAATTCATTTAAATAGTGCGATGCATTGCTTCAAATTAGTGTTATGGCGAAACCAAACG
>JAFANH010000006.1 GCA_019232795.1 Burkholderiaceae bacterium | reverse complement strand
TGTATTCAGGGAGGCAGGTTCGACACTTTACGGTTCAGCCAATTCCGGAAAAAGGGATTCTGGCACATGCGGCTATTGCAGAAGTGAGTATTTTTAGTTCCATCGCAGTTGCATTGTTCACATTGGTGATAGCAGTGTCGATAGGCTTGCGCCGGGGCGAGAGTTTCGCCATGCGAATGCTGGCGCTAGCTTTGCTATGTTCCTCGGGAACATACATTGGCACCCTACCGGTTGATGAAATTGCTGACTTCTACAGCCAATTCGTGGATCCAATCATCGATGCGGGCGCATATGCGGTGTTTACGTTTTTTGCACTTATATATCCTGATGAACAGCCGGTCTGGCGACATAAGTTGGTTCAGTATGCTTTTGGTATTTACGTGGCCTGTTTTGCCATTATTCCCGTGGGCGATTATTTATACGCACTCAACATTCTTCCAGACTTGTTGACTCCTACCGTGTGGAAGTTCTGGAGTTTATATTACGTAGCTCTGGTTTGTGTTTCGGTAGTATTCGCGCTTGGTGCGCTGGTATTTTCATGGTGGCATAGTCGGGGCGTTGTGCGACAGCGGTTGGCCTGGATAATTGTTTGCATGGGTTCCATGTATGCGATCTATTTTCTTTTTGAATTAGACAAGAAGCTGGGTTGGCCTCTTCCTCTTTTCTCGGCTGTTTTTTTTGCCGACGTTGTGCAAGTTCTGGCATTGGCAGGTTTTGGTTATGCCATGCTGCGTTACCGCCTGTTCGATTTTGGTTTCGCCGTCAACCGGGCTTTGGCGGTCACTATCATTAGTACCCTGCTATTGGTGTTGTTCAGTATCACGGAATGGGGCGTCGACAAGTTGCTGGATTTCGAGGGCCGCGAAAAGAACGCGGTATTCGACGCGCTCGTTGCATTAGGCGTCATCCTTTCCTTCCACCGCATTCAACATTGGGTCAGTCACAGGGTTGACCACACTTTCTTTCATCATTGGTACAAGGCAGCGGGGAAATTGCGCCATTTCCTCGACATGGCCGCGCATATTTCGGAAACCGAGGCACTACGTGTCAAGTTCGTGCATGCTGTAACAGAGTTCTGCGATACAACAGGTGTAGCCATCTATGCACTCGACTCTAGCGGTAGCTACCAGCAGACTTATTCCACATTGGCCGACGCGCCGGCTAGCATTGATGTCAACCACGATGTCGCTATCGAGTTGCGCCACAGTCATAAGGTCGTCGATCTTTTTGAACGTCCTATCTTGCCTTGCGAACTGGCCTTTCCCATGACCGTGCGCGGTCGAGTGGAAGGCATTGCGCTACTTGGCCATAGCAACAGTGGGAAGAACTATCGCCCCGACCAAATCGCATTGTTGTCGACTGCCGTTCATCAGTTCGGCATGGATCTTGAAAGCCTGCGTGTCGAGGCGTTGGAACTTTTTGCTAGCGAAAATCGGCAAATAACCGAGTCGTTGAAGCAAGAAGTGGAAGCGCTGCGCAACAATAATCGGGATTTGCGAGACAGCAACCAGAGCTTGCGAGACAACAACCAGGACTTGCGTGCGATTGTGGACGGTTCGAAGTTAATCAGAGTCGGATAGTTAGGAAAGATTGGTATCATCGAACACCATATGAGAATCGAACCGAAACGGCGCGACGACTTCCGCCATTTCCTGCCCATAGGCACGCGCTGGATGGACAATGATCCATACGGTCATGTAAATAATGTCGTGTACTACAGCTGGTTCGACACGGCGGTCAATCAATTCCTGGTCGCGCAAGGCGTGCTCGATATCGAGCGCAGCGCGGTGATCGGATTGGTGATCGAGACGCAGTGCAATTACTTTTCCCCGATTTCTTTTCCCGAACAAATCGTTGCCGGTGTGAGTGTGGCGAAATTGGGCAATTCCAGTGTGCGCTACGAAGTCGGCATTTTCCGGCAGGATGAAGACACCGCCTCGGCTCAAGGCCATTTTGTCCACGTCTATGTCGACCGCATCACACGCAAGCCTGCTGCCATCCCGGCGGACATGCGTGCCGTCCTTGAGACTATTCAGACCCTTGTTCCGCGTTGATCATGATAGAAACCCCCGAACAGAAAATTGTCGATGCTGCGATCTCGTCGCGGCGCTCGATACGCGCCTTCCTGCCGCAGCCGGTGGCGCGCGAAGACATTGAAGCGATCCTGCAGGTTGCTTCACGCGCGCCTTCGGGCACCAATACCCAGCCGTGGAAGGTGTATGTGCTGACCGGCGCGGCCAAGGAAAAGCTGTCGCATGCCATTCTCGAGGCGTATGCCGATCCCGAGCAGTTTCGTGCCCATACCGAGGAGTACGACTACTATCCGCGTGAATGGATTTCGCCTTACATCGAACGGCGCCGCAAGGTTGGATGGGATTTGTACGGCTTGCTTGGCTTGAAGCGCGAGGACAAGGCCGGCATGCATGCCCAGCATGGGCGCAATTACCGCTTCTTCGACGCCCCGGTCGGCTTTATTTTCACGATCGACCGCATCATGGCAAAGGGTTCCTGGCTGGACTACGGCATGTTTTTGCAAAATGTCATGGTCGCGGCGCGCGGGCGCGGACTCGACACCTGCCCGCAAGCCGCATTCACGCCTTTCCACAAGATTATTTCGGAGGTGTTGCACATCCCGACCAACGAGCAGGTGGTATGCGGCATGGCACTGGGTTATGCGGATCCGGACAAGGTCGAGAACACGCTGGTGACTGAACGTGAGCCGGTTACAGGAATCGCAAAATTTGTCGATGAAACTGGTGTCTGATAGCTAGAGCTTGGCAAAATGCCTTTTGCTTGGCGAAAAGCTTGTTGAGTGTACGGAAATTCGCTGTCGTCCGGTCAATTGTCGATTAGAGAATTGTTTAATTGATTTCGCTAACTGCTTAATTCTCTTGCGATTTTTCGATTTTTTGTTACACTCCGGAATAATTAATCGCCTGCAAGGTTTTGGGGGTCGCAGATGGTCAAGTCTGTACTGAGCTTATGTTGTTCCTTCTTCGTGGTGCTGGTCGGCATGGCGCATGCCTATGCTGAGGATGGTTCGTCGGCCGACGCGCCCAAGGCCACGGTTCATCGCCATCGGGTGGTAGTGCGCCATCACGCAGCTCCGGCCCACAAGGTTGCGTATGCGCCGCGCCAGCGTGCCGCCGTCGTGCGTGCTGCCTATGCGCCTTCCAGCGTCGGCGACATGGAAGGCCTGAATCACACCCGTGACGCCCTGTCGTTGCAATCCAATGTGGCCCTGGTTCTGGACCAGTCGAGCTCGCAGGTCTTGTTCGACAAGAACTCCGAGGTGGCGTTGCCGATCGCGTCCATCACCAAGATGATGACTGCGCTGGTGGTGGTGGAAGCCAAGCAGGACATGAACGAGATTCTCGAAATCACAGAAGAAGACGTCGATCACGAAAAGAACAGTTCTTCGCGGCTGCGCCCCGGTGTGCGCATGACGCGCGGCAACATGCTGCACATCGCGCTGATGAGTTCGGAAAATCGTGCTGCCCATGCTCTTGGCCGCAATTATCCCGGCGGCCTGCAAGCCGCCGTGGCTGCAATGAACGCCAAGGCGCATGAGCTAGGCATGAACGACACCCATTACGTCGAACCGACGGGTCTGTCGAGCCAGAACGTAGCCAGCGCGCGCGATCTGGCCAGGCTGGTGGCGGCGGCTTCGAAAGAGCCGCTGTTGTGCCAATACTCGACCGACACGAAATACATGGTGGAAGCCGGCGGCCGTCCGCTGCAATATGCGAATACCAATCACTTGGTCTCGAATCCGACCTGGGACATCATGCTGCAAAAAACCGGCTACATCATCGAAGCCGGCCATTGCCTGTTGATGCGCGCGATGATAGAAGGGCGCGCCGTGGTCATGGTCTTCCTCGACGCCAAGGGCAAGTACTCGGGCATGGCCGATGCCGGCCGCATCCGCAAATGGCTGGAAACCGACAAGCCGACCGCCGCCAATCATTTTGGCGTGGTGCGTCAAAGCTGACGGCAAGATAGGACAAGAAAAAGGCGAACCGCGGTTCGCCTTTTTTATTTGTCGCTGGGCAATCAGTGGCAGTCAGGCTGGCACTTGGGCTTATTGCGGCACGTAGCCCAGCACCTCGGAAATCTGGTTCGCCGTGCTGATCAAATCTTCCAGCCATTCTTCCTGCAAGCGGTCGGCCGGCGCGGAAATCGACAAGCCGGCGATCAGCTTTCCGGAATCGTCGCGTATGCCGGCGGCCATGCAGCGCACGCCCAGTTCCAGCTCTTCATTGTCGCGCGCGTAGCCGCGCGCGCGCACCAGGCTCAGTTCGCGTTCGAGCTTGCTCAGGTCGGTGATGGAATTCTTGTTGTGGCCGGAAAGGCCGGTACGGGTGGCATAGGAGCGTACGGCCTTGGGGTCATCCACCGACAGGAACAGCTTGCCGGTCGAGGTCAGGTGCAGCGGCGCGCGTCCGCCGATGGCGCGCACCACCTGCATGCCCGAGCGCTCGGAGAAAGCGCGGTCGATATAGACGATCTCGTCGCTTTGACGCACCGACAGGTTGATGGTTTGATGCGTCTTGCGGTGTAGCGTACGCATGAATTCGAGCGCGGCCTCGCGCACGTTCAGGCGGCTTTTGACGATATTGCCCAATTCAAGCAGACGCATGCCGAGACGGTAGGTGCCGGGCTCGGCACGATCGACCAGACGCTTCAACACCATGTCGTTCAGGATGCGATGTGCCGTGGAAGGATGCAGAGCGGTGGCGTTGGCCAGTTCCTTGAGGCTCACGGGATCCGGATAGCGGGCCAATGCGTCCAGCAAGGAAGTCATGCGTTCGATCACCTGGATCGAAGTCTTGTCAGCCTCTGCAACGTTCTCTTTTTTCATAATGTGGTTGGTGCGATGCAATATTCGAGTTATACCATAATGTGAAAAATTCAAAAAGCTTCTTTAAAGCATTTTGTCGTCAAGATGTCATGTTTTAGAGAGTTAACTCGACGATAATGAGCGTTTGCCCCTGACCAATTGCGGTCCGTGCGCCTCTCCGGAAGGCGAGGCCGTGGAAAAACAGGAAAAACGATGCAAAATGGCTTTCGAGTGGGCTTGTTCTATACCTGTCTGGTCGATTTGATGCGCCCGGAGATTGGCTTTGCCGCGCTCAAGCTGCTGGAAGCGTCCAGGTGCGAGGTCGTAGTGCCCGAAAGCCAGACTTGTTGTGGCCAGCCTGCCTACAATTCAGGCGACCGGCACGTCGCGCGCGAACTCGCGGAAAAATTCGTGCGTGAGTTCGAGTCTTTCGATTACGTGGTGATTCCTTCGGGGTCGTGCGGCGGCATGGTGCGCGCCCACTACCTGGATCTATTGAGCGACGATCCGCAATGGCGCGCGCGCATGGAAAGCCTGGCGCAGCGCGTCTACGAACTCACCGATTTTCTGCATACGGTAGTCAAATTCCGGCAGTCGCCGAACGCAGGTGCGGGCGGCTTCCAAGGCACGGTCACCTATCACGATTCCTGTTCCGGCCTGCGCGAGCTCGGTGTGCAGCAACAGCCGCGCGCGCTCCTGCGGCAAATGCCCGGTGTGCGGTTGACCGAGATGAAAGACTGCCGCAATTGTTGCGGCTTCGGCGGCACGTTTGCGGTCAAATATGGCGAAATCTCGGCGGCTATTGCCGACGAAAAATGCACGAATATTCATGCTTCGGGAGCGCAGGCGGTGGTGCTGGGCGATCTCGGGTGCATGCTGCATATCGAGGGACGCCTGCGGCGCACCGGCGACGACAAGACCCGCGTGCTGCACGTGGCGCAGGTATTGGCTGGAGAAGGCTGATGCAAGTCCAGGCCATGCATTTCAAGGCACGCGCCGGGGAGAAACTGGCCGATCGGCGCCTGCAGCAGAACCTGAAGAAGCTGGCGACGAAATTCGTCACCGGGCGTGCCGCAGCAATTACCGAACTCGACGATTTCGAGGCCACGCGCGAAGCCGCCAAGGAGCGGCGCATGCGCGCCATCGAGAATCTCGACGTTTGGCTGGAAACCTTCGAGCAGGAAGCAAACAGGCGCGGCGCGACGGTGCTGTACGCGCAAAGCGCCCAGGATGCCGCGCAACTGGTGGTGCAGATCGCGCAGCGGCATGAAGTGCGCAAGGCCATCAAGTCGAAGTCGATGGTGTCGGAAGAAATGGCGCTCAATGCCGCGCTGGAAGCGGCCGGCGTGCACGTGGTGGAAACCGATCTCGGCGAATACATCCTGCAGATCAACGACAACGAGCCGCCTTCACACATCATTGCCCCGGTCGTGCACAAGGACAAGGAAGAAATTTCGGAATTGTTTGCACGCGTGCACGGCAAGCCGCGCCTGAGCGACATCGAGCAGCTTGCCCACGAAGCGCGCGAAGTCCTGCGCCCGCAATTTCTGGCGGCAGATATGGGCATCACCGGCGGTAATTTCATTGTGGCCGAAACCGGCTCGGTTGCCATTGTCACCAACGAGGGCAACGAAGGCATGTGCACTATCGTACCGCCCAAGGTGCACGTGGTGGTGACAGGCATTGAGAAAGTCTTGCCGACACTGGAAGACCTCGCCACCGTCATGCGGCTGTTGCCGCGTTCGGCTACCGGGCAATCGATTTCGAATTATTTCTCGCTGCTGACCGGGCCGCGTGCGCCTGACGAGCAGGATGGACCGGAACATATGTATTTCGTGCTGGTCGACGGCGGCCGCAGCAGCCTGATCGGCGGGGAATTCCAGGACATGCTGCGCTGTATCAAGTGCGGCGCCTGCATGAACCATTGCCCGGTCTATCAAAAGATAGGCGGCCATGCCTACGGTTGGGTGTATCCGGGACCGATGGGCAGCGTGTTGACACCGTCCTATGCCGGTGTACGGGACGCGCTCGACTTGCCGCAGGCATCGACGCTGTGCGGCGAATGCCACGTGGTTTGCCCAGTCAAGATTCCGCTGCCCGATCTGTTGCGCAAATTGCGGGAAAAACAGTTTGAAGGGAAGATGCGCCCCGAAGCCGAGTATTTCGGCTTCTCGCTTTGGGCCTACTTTGCCACGCGGCCTGCCTTGTATGCCTTGGCTAGCGGCTTGGGCGCCCGCGTCCTGAGATGGATGGGCGGCAGCAAAAAAACGATTTCCAGATTACCATTCGGCGGCGGCTGGACCGATACACGCGAGATGTCCGCTCCATCCGGCAAAACCTTTCGCGAACTGTATAGGCAACATCGTCGCCGACATCAACAGGAAGGCAAATAGGCAATGGACGGTATGAACAATGACATGAAGGGCGTGCATCACGCACCGGTCAGCGAATTCAAGAGCAAGAGCGGGCTGCAGCGTATCTTCTCGGCTTTCCTGTATTCGATGGAAGGCTTCAAGACGGCATGGCGCCTGGAGCACGCGTTCCGTCAGGAACTGGTGCTGCTGGTGCTGGCAACCATCATCGCCTTGATGCTGCCGGTAACGGCAACGGAAAAACTGATGCTGATCGGCGTCTTCGTGCTGGTGCTGATCGTCGAGCTGATCAATTCGGCCGTCGAAGCCGTGGTCGATCGTGTGTCGCTCGAGCGCAATCCTTTATCCAAGAACGCCAAGGATCTCGGCAGCGCCGCGGTGTTCCTGTCGTTGGCCTTGGCGACCGCGACCTGGGCAGTTGTCTTGATTCCTTTGTTCCAAAGGTAGTTTCTTTTTCTTCTTGCATCCGTGTTCAGTGCATGGTCACGGCCACAATGAGCAGCAGGAATAACAGGAATACCGTGCCAGCGACCACAAGCAGCGTGGCGGTGCGCCACAGCGCAGAAGGCACGCTCAATCCATAGGTTCCGCGCAATTGCAGGAACATGTGCAGCGGCGGCACGCACAAGATCAACGGTGCGATCGGCGCAGACAGGCCGGCGTAGGCACATAGCAGCACCGCGATGAACAACAGCGACATGAACGACAGCGAGTACAAGGAAAACACGGCGTGGTCGTACATGCCGATGCCTTTCTTGCCGAGGAACATCAGCCACAGGAAGGGCAGGGAAATCGGGATCAGCATGAACGACAGCTTGTAGGCTGAATTCTTCAGCTTGTACAGCGTCAGCTCCGGATTTTCCAGGGCGTGGCGCAAAGCCTTGTCGAAAACGGAATTGCCTGTCGCGACCGGCAGTTTCGACAAGCTCCGCATGAGGTCGTCGGATTTCGTATCGGTCTTGGCGTCGTCGGCGGTCGATACCAGCTTGTCGGTGCCGAGCAAGGCCAATTCCAGCACGCGCTGACCGTTGCGCGCACTGGCCAGTTCGGTCTTGGCTTCATCGAGGTTTTTGCCGTTTTGCATGGCCGCTGCAAGCGCCTGTTCCGCTGCGGCCACCTGCTGCTTGGATTCCTCGATATCGCGCAGCATTTCGGCATGGATTTGTTGGCGCTCTGCCGCATCGGCGCTCAACCTTGGCGTTTCGCTGAAGGAAGCCACGAAGAACATCAAGAACACCATGAACAGGAACAAGGCCAGCGGCGAAACATAGCGCGTGCGCTTGCCGTCGATATAGCTGCGCGTCAAGCGGCCGGGAAAGGCCACGAGTTGCGGCAGGGTGCGCCAACCCTTGGCTTCGAAATGGAACAGACCGTGCAACAGCTCTTCGACCAGATGCAGCAGCGAGCGATGCAGGTGGCCGGACTGGCCGCAGACATGGCAATAGTTTCCGACCAGGGCGGCGCCGCAGTTGAGGCAGGCCTTTTCCTGATGCGCATCCATGGCGCCTCGACCGCTGTTACCCTCGATGGCCGCGGCAGCCAGCGTTGCCGTGGCCAGATCGCCGCCAGCTTCGATTTCGTTGAGCATCGCCTTCTCCCATTTTCATGTTTTTTTAGGAATGCAGCCTGTTGCGACTATCGTTCGAACAGTCGTTTCTGTTATCGCGGCATAACCGAGCTCGGCGCCCCCGGCTGCGGCGCCCCCGTCGGCACAACGCCGGTCGGCGTCAAGGGCTTGCCGTCGCGTTGCTTGCCCTTGATTTCCGCAAGCGTCTTGTCGATTGCAGAAAGGCGCGATGGGCCGAGCGGGTGATAAGCAGTATAGGACCCCGCTTGGCTTGCGGGATAACGTTCGGCCAGTCGGGACCAAAACGGTCCGGCGCGGCCCGGATTGTAACCGGCGCGGACGGCCATGTACAAACCCAGCCGATCGGCGGCGATATTCGCTTCCAGGGGAATGGGTTTGATGTCGTCGCGCGATTTGTCCGCTTCGGGATGGATGCGTGTGAAATTGTCGATCGCAGCGGCAACGGCGGCGCTCATGTGCTGTCGGGCTACATCACCAAGGACGTTATGCGCCATTTCGGTTGCAAGCAGGATGCCCAATTCGTCATCCGACGGCGTGAAGTCGAGCATGCCGCGCGTCAGCATGATGCGATGGCCGTCGGCATAGGCAGCGACGTCGTCGGTGTTGCCGAGTTCGACCACGAAGGCACAGGCTTGCGTCAGCGGCACGTTGACGGTCAAATCGCTGCGAGCGCGGCTAATCTTGAGGTTGATGGCGGTTTTTTTGACCAGCGCCGACAGCAGCGTCAAACCGGCCTCGTGTTCCGCATCCTGGCCTTGCGGCAGGGTCCAGCCTTCCACGGCCAACAGCTTGTCGCCTGAGCGAATGCCGGCCGCCGCTGCGCCGCTGCCCGCCATGATGCCGACGATTTGCAGTTGATCGCCCAGACCGAGCACCTTTTGCGCGCTTTCGACGAATTCGCTCGAATACGAATATTTGTTTTTGGCCGTGAAGCCCAGCAGGTTGCGTGCGTGTCGCTTGCAGAGCGGAGCGTTATCGAGCAGGAGCGGCGCCGCCACGCGATACAGCCTGTCCTGGTAGGCGACCAGTTCGCGCAGGGCAGCGCGCTGTGCCAGTTCGGCCGCAGAAGGAGGGGGTGGCAGCGTGGGCGTCAAGCGGAGCGGTGTGCCGCTGACGGCAGGTTGGCTGGGCGGTGGGGCCGGCGTCTGGCAGGCACCCAACGCAACCATGCACAGTACAACGGCAAGTGACTTTGCATGCCGCCGAGTTGCCGAAAACGGAAGAGAAGGCCGCATGTGTCCAATAGCGATCAATGTTTGCCAGTGCTGCCGAAGCCGCCGACCCCGCGTTCACTGGCGTCAAACTCTGCCACCACGTTAAAAGCGACTTGCAACACCGGTACGATCACCAATTGCGCCAAACGTTCCATCGGGTTCAGGGTGAATTCCGTCTGACCGCGGTTCCAGGTAGAAATCATCAATTGGCCCTGGTAATCCGAATCGATCAGGCCGACCAGATTGCCAAGCACGATGCCGTGCTTGTGGCCCAAACCGCTGCGCGGCAGGATCATGGCGGCATAAGCCGGATCGCCGATATGGATCGCCAGGCCGGTCGGGATCAACTGCGTTTCACCGGGCGCGAGGGTCAGCGGTGCATCCAGGCAGGCGCGCAGGTCCAGGCCGGCACTGCCGCCCGTAGCATAGGCCGGCAGCTGGTCGTGCATGCGAGGATCGAGAATTTTGACGTCGATTTGTTTCATGTTGCCGGGTAAGAAAAATGCCGGCGAACCGGCATTGTGAAAAAAAAGGAATCAGCTTGCTAAGCGAGACGCTTGGCGATTTCCGCGACCAGTTGGTGCGCCAGTTGCTGCTTGTCGGCCAGCGGCAGTTGCGTATGGCCTTTTTCGTCGAACAGCACCAGTTCATTCTGGTCCTTGCCGAAGGTATGGTGGCCGATATTGCCGACCAGGAGCGGCACACCCTTCTTCTGACGCTTGGCAGCACCGTTTTGCAACAGGTTTTCCGATTCGGCGGCAAAGCCGACGCAATAAGGCTTGTTCGGCAGGGCGGCGACCTCAGCCAGGATGTCGGGGTTCAGTGCAAATTCCAGTTTGGGGAAAGCGTCGTCGGCAGTCTTCTTGATCTTTTGTTCGCTCAGATTGGCCACACGCCAATCGGCCACGGCCGCCACCGCAACGAAGACGTCCTGAGTATCGATATGCGACATGACGACGTCATACATCTGTTCGGCAGTCTGGACATTGATGCGTTGCACGCCGGCCGGCGTGGTCAGCGCCGTCGGGCCTGACACCAGCATGACTTCGGCGCCGGCTGCGCGCGCGGCGCGTGCAATTGCATAGCCCATCTTGCCGGACGAGAGGTTGGTGATGCCGCGTACTGGATCGATGGGTTCGAAAGTCGGCCCGGCCGTCACCAGCACACGCTTGCCGCGCAACAGCTTGGGTTGGAAGGCCGCGCAAATTTCCTCGACGAGATCTTCCGGTTCCAGCATGCGCCCCATGCCGGTTTCGCCGCAAGCCTGGTCGCCAACGTCGGGACCGAGAACAGCGATGCCGTCCTGCTCCAGCTGCCGCACGTTGCGCACAGTGGCGGGATTCTCCCACATCTCGACGTTCATGGCCGGCGCCACCAGCAGCGGCAGCGTGGATGGACGGGCCAGGCACAGGGTGGACAACAGATCGTCACAGCCGCCATGTACGAGTTTGGAAATAAAGTCGGCCGAGCAGGGCGCGACCACAATGGCGTCGGCGTCGCGCGTCAAGTCGATGTGCGGCATGTTGTTGGGGATGCGCGCATCCCACTGGTCGAAATGCACGGGCTTGCCGGTCAGCGCCTGCATGGTCACGGGTGTGATGAAATGCATGGCGGCCTGGGTCATGACAACCTGTACCGAGGCGCCTTGCTTGACCAACCCGCGCGCCAACTCGGCAGCCTTGTAACAGGCAATGCCTCCGGTCAGTCCCAGGACGATACTTTTGCCGGCAAGTTCCATCGCGACTCCGATCTCTCTATACGGATAGCTGCAGTGTAGCAGTTCGGCTATTTTTTATTGACGCGCAGCAGTTCGTCCAGCACGAACAGCGCCGCGCCCAGCGTAATGGCGCTGTCGGCCAGATTGAAGGCCGGAAAACTCCAATTCCCCCAATGGAACAGCAGAAAATCGGTCACTTTGCCATAGAGCAGACGGTCGATCACGTTGCCGAGCGCACCACCGAGGATCAGCGAAAGCGCGCTGCAGAACAGGCGCTGGCCGGCATGGCGGCGTAACAGGTAGACGATGAAAGCGGCAGCAGCCAAACCCAGTCCGGTGAACAGGTAACGCTGCCAGCCCGGTTGCGTGGCCAGCAGGCTGAAGGCTGCGCCGGGGTTGTACCACAGGGTGAGGTCAAAGAACGACGTGAGGCGATAGCTTTCGCCCTCGGCAAACAGTTTGCTAATGGTGACCTTCGATAACTGGTCGAGCAGGATGACGATGGTGGCGATGCCTAGCCAGGGTGTCAGGCTGGGGCTGCCGGCTTGGTTCATGGGGCGGCTCTTGGGGGGATTTTTTGCTTGCATTCGGAAATGTTTTGTCGTTAGATTTTCAGAAGGAGTAGCGCCCTAAGTAATCATTTGGCGTGAACAGCGCAAGATTTATCTCCGTCATTCCCGCGTAGGCGGGTGGCCGCCCCGCGGGAATCCAGGTTGCTGTTAATTACTACGATTCATAACTTCTACCTGGGTTCCCGCCTGCGCGGGAACGACGGGATGGTGCTGATTACGCAAACTGCCGTGCCTCACCTTCGCCAAACTGGTTGCTGACGCAACGTCCGCAAATGCCCGGGTGCGCAGCATCGTGGCCGACGTCGGCGCGATAGTGCCAGCAGCGCTCGCATTTTTCGTGTGCAGACGGCGTCACCGCGAGGCCGAAGCCGCCTGGCAATTCCTGACCGTCGAGTTTGAAAGCGTCGAGCTTGACCGCAAGCTGAGCCGTATCGAAACGCTGCTTGACATGTGCATCGGCCAAATCGTGCAGCGTGCAGCGCGAGACGATCAGCGCAAACTTCAAATCGTCGCCCAGGCTGTTCAGCACGTCGTGCAAACGTCCGCCGGCATAGATGTCGACCTCGGCCTGCAGCGAAGAACCGATACTGCCGGCTACACGCACTTCTTCGAGCTGCTTGAGCACGTCCGCGCGCACCGCACGCACCAAGCTCCACTTATCGAGCAGCGCCTCGGCTTGTTCCACGGCCGGCAGCGCATAATAAGTCTGCGTAAAGATCGTTTCGCCGCCAGCCGCGTATTCTTCCTTGCTGGCAAAGAAGGACCACGCCTCCTCGGCAGTGAACGACAGGATAGGCGCCATCACGCGCAGCAGTGCCTGCGTGATATGCCAGATGGCTGTCTGTGCCGAGCGGCGTGCGCTCGACTTGGTGCCGCAGGTGTACAGGCGGTCCTTGAGAATATCGAGATAGAAGCCACCCAGATCCTCCGAACAATACATCTGCAGCTTGGCTACCACCGGGTGGAACTCGAACACCTTGTAGTGATCGAGGATCTCGGTTTGTAACTGATGCATGCGCGCGATCGCGTAGCGGTCGATTTCCGACAACTCGGTCAGCGCAATCGCGTCGGCCTTGGGATCGAAGTCGGACGTATTCGCCAGCAGAAAGCGCAGCGTGTTGCGGATGCGGCGATAGCTTTCCGTCACGCGCTTGAGAATTTCATCGGAGATCGACAGCTCGCCCGAATAGTCGGTCGACGCCACCCACAAGCGCAGGATATCGGCGCCCAGTGTATCGACAATCTCTTGCGGCGCCACCGTGTTGCCGATCGACTTCGACATCTTTTTGCCGTCGCCGTCGACCACGAAGCCGTGCGTGAGCAAGGCCTTGTAGGGCGCGCAGCCGTTCAACATGGACGAAGTCAGCAGCGAGGAGTGGAACCAGCCGCGGTGCTGGTCCGAACCTTCGAGGTAGAGGTCGGCCTGGAAATGCGACTGTTCGCTATGCGAGCCGCGCAACACGGTCTGGTGCGTGGTGCCGGAATCGAACCAGACGTCGAGCGTGTCCTTGTTCTTGACGTAGAGTTCGGCTTCGTCGCCGAACGCGCTGAGAAATTCCTTGGTGTCGAGCGCATGCCAGGCTTCGATTCCGTGCTGTTCGACACGCTTGGCGACCGCTTCCAGCAATTCCGGTGTGCGCGGGTGCAGTTCACCGGTTTCCTTGTGCAGGAAGAAGGCCATCGGCACGCCCCATTGGCGCTGGCGCGACAGCGTCCAATCCGGACGGTTGGCGATCATGCCGTGCAGGCGCGCCTTGCCCCAACTCGGGAAGAAGGCGGTTTCCTCGATGGCGCGCAAGGCAGTCTGGCGCAGTGTCGAGACATTGTCTTTCGGTACCACGTCCATGCCGGCGAACCATTGCGATGTGGCGCGGTAGATGATGGGCGTCTTGTGGCGCCAGCAGTGCATATAGCTGTGGTCGAACATCACCAGCTTGAACAGCGAGCCGACTTCGTCGAGCTTGGCGCAGATGGGCTTGGATGCTTCCCAGATCGTCATGCCAGCGAACAGCGGCAGCCAGGACGCGTACTTGCCGTCGCCCATGACTGGCTTGAGCACTTCTTCGTCACGCATGCCGTGCGCCTTGCAGGAAAGGAAGTCGTCGATGCCGTAAGCCGGCGACGAGTGGACGATGCCGGTACCCGTATCGAGCGTGACGTATTCGCCCAGGTGGATAGGCGAATAGCGGTCGTAGCCGGGATCGGCGGAGGTCAGCGGATGCTTGAAATTGATCATGGCCAGCGCGGCGCCCTTGCAGGTGGCGACGGTTTGGCCGTTCAAGCCGTAGCGCTGCAGGCAAGATTCGACCAGGTCGGCCGCCAGCAACAGCAGCAGCGGTTCACCATTGAGTTCCGTGCGCACCAGCGCATAGTCGAACTCGGGGTGGACGTTGAGCGCCTGGTTGGCGGGAATGGTCCAGGGCGTAGTGGTCCAGATGACGCAATAGCCTTTTTCGACCGGCAGGTGCGGCAGGCCGAAGGCGTGTGCCAGCTTGTCCGGTTCGGCAAACGGGAAGCCGACGTCGATGGCCGGGTCGCGCTTATCCTGGTATTCGACTTCGGCTTCGGCCAATGCCGATTCGCAGTTGAAGCACCAGTTGACCGGCTTCAGGCCGCGATACACGTAGCCCTTTTCCAGCAGCTTGCCGAGCGCGCGGATTTCGTCGGCTTCGTTGCCGAAGGCCATGGTCTTGTACGGATTGTCCCATTCGCCGAGCACGCCGAGGCGGATGAAGTCTTTCATCTGCCGTTCGATCTGTTCGCCGGCATAGGCGCGCGATTTGCTCAAGACTTCCGCGGTCGGCAGGTTCTTGCCGTACAGCTTTTCCATCTGGATTTCGATCGGCATGCCATGGCAATCCCAACCCGGTACATAGTGCGCGTCGTAACCGTCCAATTGGCGCGTCTTGACCACGATGTCCTTGAGGATCTTATTGACCGCATGGCCGATATGGATGTCGCCGTTGGCGTAAGGCGGGCCATCGTGCAGGACGTATTTCTTGCGTCCTTTCGAGGCTGCGCGGATGCGCTGGTACAGCTTTTTCTGCTGCCAATCCTTGATCCATTGCGGTTCGCGTTTGGCGAGGTCGCCGCGCATCGGGAACGGCGTTTCCGTCATGTTGACCTGGTGTTTGCTGGCTTGCTTTGCAGGCTTATCTGCTGGCTTATCGGACTTGTCGGACATGGTTGCTCTTTATTTGTGAATACGGTTGATCGAACGGATGGAGTGTTGCATCCGGTCGTCAAATTCGGTCGGTGGCGGAAACCGCCGAGCTGTCGCTCTCTTCGAAATAGCGGCGCGCCTGCGCCGTGTCGCCGGCGATGGCGTCGGTCAGCTCGGCCAGGCCGGAAAACTTTTCTTCGTCGCGCAGCTTCTTCAGGAACTCTACCTTGATCAGCTTGCCATAGCATTGGCGATCGTAGTCGAGCAAGTGTGTTTCCAAGAGTACGCGACCCTGATCTTCCACCGTCGGCCGCACACCCAAACTGGCGACGGCGGAGAGGGGGTGCGATTCTATGCCATGCACGCGCACCACGAAGATGCCGGACAGAGCCGGGCGGCGGTGCGCCACGCGCAGGTTCAAGGTCGGG
Source organism: Burkholderiaceae bacterium (assembly GCA_019232795.1). Taxonomy (GTDB): domain Bacteria; phylum Pseudomonadota; class Gammaproteobacteria; order Burkholderiales; family Burkholderiaceae_D; genus PKWO01. The sequence goes on along the minus strand of JAFANH010000006.1, from coordinate 111,911 downwards.
AAGCCGAGCGTGCGGCCGAGTTTCTGGCCGTGCACGACGTGGCCGGAGATCGTATAAGGATGGCCCAGCAATTGCCGCGCGTGCACGAAGTCGCCCAAGCGCAAGGCTTCGCGCACCGCCGACGAGGAAATGCGCACGCCTTCATTGGTCACGGTCGGCAGCGCTTCAACCTGGAAACCGTATTGCTTGCCGGCGGCGATCAGTGTGTTGATGTCGCCGGCGCGCTTGGCGCCGTAGCGGAAGTCTTCGCCGACCATCAGCCATTTGACGTGCAAGCCCTGCACCAGCACGCGTTCGACGAATTCTTGCGGCGACTGCGAGCTGAAATGGGCGTTGAAGTGCTCGACGATGACGCGGTCGACGCCGTAATCGGACAGCGATTGCAGCTTGTCGCGCAAGTTGGCGATGCGGGTCGGCGCTTTCGACAGGTCGCCTGCCACCTGCGCGAAGAATTCGCGCGGATGCGGTTCGAAGGTCATCACGGCCGCATCCAATTCCAGCCGTGTGGCGGCCTCGCGCACGCGTCCCAGCAGCGCCTTGTGGCCGCGATGCACGCCGTCGAAATTGCCGATAGTCAGCGCGCATGGCGCGCGCGATTCGGCATTGGGAAGTCCGCGAAAAACCTTCATTCGGCAAAAGTTGACAAAACAACCGGAAAACTTTGCATTATAGATGCATTCGCATCGAATTCGGTGTTTCCGTGGGCGCAGCGATCGGCTCCTGGCGGTAGTAGCGCGCCAGCAGGCGATAGACGTCTGGATAGTCGATCGCCAAGCCGGAGGGAGCGACGAAAAACACTTCCGACGCCACGGCAAAGAATTCCGCGGGGTTTTTGGCCGCATAGGTATCCATGGGCAGCGGGCGGCGACCGGCTTCGTGCAACTGGCGCAGCGTTTCCTCGGCCAGTGCGGGGTGGTCTGGCAGAGGGCGTTCAAGGGACAGGACGCGGCGGCGGAAGTCGTTGTATGCCGCCGCAAAAACCCGCTGCCAGGTTTCCACTTGCAAGCCTTCATGGTAACCGGCCAGGAAACGCGGGCAACCGTTCGCGCGGCCGCGCTGCATGTCAATCTTGTGTGCAAATTCATGGATGACGACGTTGCGGCGTGACCAGAAGTCGGTGCTGCCCATTACGTCTTCCCACGACAGCACCACCGCGCCGCCGGCATCGATGGCCTGTCCGGCCAAGGCTTCGCCCCATTCATGCATCACACCGGCGCCGTCCATCTGCTTTTGCTTGACCAGGAAGGCCGACGGGTAGACCACGATGCCGGGCATGTCTTCATAGAGGTCGAGCGTGAGATTCAGCACCAGTAACGCGGCCTGCGCCACGATCATGACGGCGATTTCGTCGGTGATTTCGAGGCCTGCCGCTCCTGTAATGGTCTTTGTGGCAAGTAATTGTTCAGACAGGTTTTTCAGGCGCGCCAGGTCGGCGACAGGCAGATTGCGCAGGAATGGCAGCCGATTGACGCAGGATTGCCAAAGCTCGGCGGGAATATTCGGTTTGTTGCGGCGAAACAGCGTGCGCAGGCCGCGCAGCCAATTTAACTTGGACAAGTTGTGCATGAGGCTTCGTGCTTTCAACGTTTTACTGAATAGTGACACATCCAAAATGGGAGTCACTTTTCCAAATTGAAAGCCTGCACGTTAAGAAATTTACATTTCACCCCATATCGCATTGATCGCGGCCAGTGCCGCCATGCCGGCAGTTTCGGTGCGGAGAACACGCACACCTATCGAGAGTATGAGCGCGCCATGCTCCTGCGCCAGCGTTTCCTCTTTTTCGGTGAAACCGCCCTCGGGACCGATCGCAAGCGTAATGGCTTGCGGCGGATGGTGGCGTGCCCAGTCCGAGAGCGATTGTTCGGCCCGCGGCGACAGCAGAATGCGGCGGTGCAAGTCACGCTGAGCAGCCCAACTGTTGAATTCGGCAGGATCGGCCAGGCTGGGCAAGCGGTTGCGGCCGCTTTGCTCGGCTGCCGAAACGATGATTCCTTGCCAATGGGAAATCTTCTTGCTTGCTCGCTCGGCTGAAAGGCGTACGACACAGCGTTGCGCAGCCAGCGGCTGAATGGCGGTGGCGCCCAGCTCCACCGCTTTCTGAATGATTTCATCCATTTTCGACGCTTCCGGCAATGCCTGCGCCAGGGTCACGGCATAGGGCAATTCGGCTTCGCGTGCGGAAAAAGTCTTGATTTCCGCCGTGGCCCGTCTTTTTTCTATGGTGCTCAGCGTCGCCGTGTACTCACCCCCTTCACCGTTGAACAGGGTGACGTAGTCACCGACAGCCAGGCGCAGTACCTGGACATGGCGGGCGACGTGATCGGGCAAGTCTATGGTGGCGCCGATGGCGAGCGCTTGGGCGCAGTGGAAGCGAGGCATGGATTTGTTCTTATTGAATGCGAGAGCGAAAGAATAATTTTGCCGTGTTTGACAAAATCCCGCCACACCGGGCTAAGTCGCCCACAGGATGAGTTGGTTCAAAGCGCTGGCGTATCTGTCCTCTTGGCTACCTGGGGGAGCAGGATGGAGCAAGGAAAAGCGCGAGCGATCCTCTGACTATCTTGCGGAGTGCATACTGGCCAACCAGGCATAGTGACGTATTGAGCCCTCTCACGAGAGACGCTTCCTTGTTCCAGCGTGTTCTCCCAGGTAGACAAGAGGACGGCCTCCGTGTCTTTTGATGCAGGGTGAGAATCTAAACAATGCAAAAGTGTTGTCAAAACTGAATTTGTCGGGCAAAAGTGCCCGTGGAAGCACCGCCTCACTCTGGTAAAATATGCGGCTTTTCGGCCTTGACCGATTCCCCGATTTTCCTTCCTATCTTCACGACCATGACTGCAACTATTTCGACGAACAAGATGGCCAATGCGATCCGCGCGTTGGCGATGGATGCCGTGCAAAAAGCCAATTCCGGCCACCCGGGCATGCCGATGGGCATGGCGGAAATTGCGCTGGCATTGTGGACGCGCCACTATCGTCACAATCCCGCCAATCCGCAGTGGATTGATCGCGACCGTTTCCTGTTGTCGAACGGCCATGGCTCGATGCTGCACTATGCGCTGCTGCACCTGACCGGTTACGACCTGTCGATGGACGAAATCAGGAATTTCCGCCAATTGCACTCGAAGACAGCAGGCCACCCCGAAGTGCACGTCACGCCGGGCGTGGAAACCACCACCGGCCCGCTCGGCCAGGGTGTGAGCAATGCGGTTGGCATGGCGCTGGCAGAAAGTCTGCTGGCGGCGGAATTCAATCGCCCCGGTCACGACATCGTCGGCCATTACACCTATGCCTTTGTCGGCGACGGCTGCCTGATGGAAGGCATTTCGCACGAAGCCTGCTCGCTGGCCGGCACGCTGGAACTGGCCAAGCTGATCGTACTGTACGACGACAATGGCATCTCCATCGACGGCCACGTGGACGGCTGGTTCCGCGACGATACGCCCAAGCGTTTTGAAGCCTACGGCTGGAACGTCATCCGCAGCGTCGACGGTCATAACGTCGATGCAGTTGACGCCGCCATCCAGCAAGCCAAACAGTCCAAGCGCCCGACCCTGATCTGCTGCAAGACCGTGATCGGCAAGGGTTCGCCGAATCTGGCCGGCGGCGACAAGGTGCATGGCGCCGCACTCGGCGAAAAGGAAGTGGCAGCCACGCGCGAAGCGCTCGGTTGGACCGACGCGCCCTTCGTCATCCCGGCCGACGTGTATGCGGACTGGGACGCCAAGGCCGCAGGCAAGGCGACCGAAGATGACTGGAACCAGCGCTTCGCGGCCTACCGTGCGGCCCACCCGGAACTGGCCGCCGAACTGCAGCGCCGCATGAAGGGCGAGCTGCCCGGCAATTTCAATGCCACGGTGGACGCCTACGTCGCCGCCTGTCTCGACAAGAAAGAAACCATCGCCACGCGCAAGGCCAGCCAAAACTCGATCCAGGCGCTGGCCCCGGTTCTGCCGGAATTCCTGGGCGGTTCGGCCGACCTGACCGGCTCCAACCTGACCAACTGGAAGGAATGCGTGGCCGTGCGCGCCGGCCAACCGGGCAACCACATCAACTATGGCGTGCGCGAATTCGGCATGAGCGCCATCATGAACGGTGTCGCCCTGCACGGCGGCTACATCCCGTTCGGCGCCACCTTCCTGACCTTCTCCGATTACAGCCGCAATGCCTTGCGCATGGCCGCGCTGATGAAACTGCGCTCGATTTTCGTGTTCACGCACGACTCCATCGGCCTCGGCGAAGACGGCCCGACACACCAGTCGATCGAACACGTGTCCAGCCTGCGCCTGATCCCGAACCTGGACAACTGGCGTCCGTGCGACACGGTCGAATCGGCCATCGCCTGGGAAGCCGCCGTCAAGCGTCGCGACGGCCCGACCACGCTGATCTTCTCGCGCCAAAACCTGCCCTACATGGAGCGTAGCGTCGCTCAGGTGGCCGACATCCGCCGCGGCGGTTATGTGCTCAAGGATGCACCCAACGCCAAGGCAGTGCTGATCGCTACCGGCTCGGAAGTCGAACTGGTCGTCAAGGCCGCCGCCAGCCTGGAAGCGCAGGGCGTGGCCGTGCGCGTGGTATCGATGCCGTCGACCGATGTGTTCGATCGCCAGGACGCTGCCTACAAGGCCAGCGTGCTGCCGAAGGGCTTGCCGCGCGTGGCGGTGGAAGCCGGCGTGACCGCCTTCTGGTACAAGTACGTGGGCCTGGAAGGCGCCGTGGTCGGTATCGACACCTTCGGTGAATCGGCTCCGGCCGGCGTGCTGTTCAAGCACTTTGGCTTTACGCCCGAGAACGTCGAAGCCGCAGTCAAACGCGTGTTGGCTGCTTGAGGTTGAATAGGTTGAGTCGTCCCTCCGGGAAAACTTGAAATTGTGATATGTTTCAAGGTTCCTGGATGATGTGCAGATTTATTTTTTGTGGAGAAAACCATGACTGTCCGCGTTGCAATTAATGGCTATGGCCGTATCGGCCGCAATGTCCTTCGTGCCCACTATGAAAGCGGCAAGAAGAACGATATTCAGATCGTCGCAATCAACGATCTCGGCGATGCCAAGTCCAACGCCCATCTGACGCGTTTCGATACCGCACATGGCAAGTTCCCCGGCACGGTGACGGTCGACGGCGACTACATGATCGTCAATGGCGACAAGATCAAGGTGTTCGCACAGCGCAATCCGGCTGAAATTCCGTGGGGCGAGCTGGGTGTGGACGTCGTACTCGAATGCACCGGCTTCTTCACCACCAAGGAAAAAGCTTCGGCCCACCTCAAGGGCGGCGCCAAGAAAGTCATCATCTCGGCACCGGGCGGCAAGGACGTCGACGCCACTATCGTCTATGGCGTCAACCACAACGTGCTGAAGGCGACCGACACCGTCATCTCCAACGCATCGTGCACCACCAACTGCCTGGCCCCGCTGGTCAAGCCGCTCAACGACAAGATCGGCGTACTGAACGGCCTGATGACAACTGTCCACGCCTATACCAACGACCAGGTGCTGACCGACGTCATGCACGAAGACCTGCGCCGCGCGCGTTCGGCCACCATGAGTATGATTCCGACCAAGACCGGCGCCGCCGCCGCAGTCGGATTGGTGCTGCCGGAATTGAACGGCAAGCTGGACGGCTATGCCATCCGCGTTCCGACCATCAACGTGTCCATCGTCGACCTGTCTTTTGTCGCCGCACGCGACACCACGGCCGACGAAGTCAACGCCATCATGAAGGAAGCCGCAGAGGGTTCGTTGAAGGGCATCCTGGCTTACAACGTCGATCCGCTGGTTTCTGTGGACTTCAACCACAATCCGGCTTCCAGCACCTTCGACGCCACGCTGACCAAGGTTTCCGGTCGCCTGGTCAAGGTTTCGTCGTGGTACGACAACGAATGGGGTTTCTCGAACCGCATGCTCGATACCACCATGGCCTTGATGGCAGCGAAATAAGTCGCCTTGCCGCACTAAAAACGCCCCACTGGTTGGGGCGTTTTTCTTACAATATCCCGGATGACCAAAACTAATCAGGTTTGCACGATCGCCATCGTCGGCGCGGGATTCAGCGGCACGTTATGCGCCGTCAATCTCCTGCGCGCGGCTTCGGGCCCGAACCTGCGCGTTGTTCTGATCGAACGCAATACGCGACACGGCCGCGGCCTGGCCTACCGCACCTGGGACGACAATTTCGTCCTCAACGTCCCGGCCGGCAATATGAGCGCGCTGGCCGACGATGCCGGACACTTCGTCCGCTACTGCCAGAATATCGATCCGGCTTTCAATGCCGGCAGTTTCGTGTCGCGCCGCATCTACGGCGATTACCTGGAACACACGCTGGAGGAAGCCGCTGGCGAGTCGGCGCAGTTCGAGCGCGTGCAGGGTGAGGTGTTGAGCGTGCGCCGGCAGCAGGACCAGACCCTCAGGCTGGAACTTGCGGATGGACAGTCGCTGCTTGCCGACCGCGCCGTGCTCGCTTTCGGCCATTTCGCGCCGCTCGACCCGACTCCGCCATCGCCGTTTTACCGCAGCGGCGCCTATGTCGCCAATCCCTGGAATTTCGCCGCGCTCGACCGCATCGCAGGCGATGCACCGGTAGCCCTCATCGGCACCGGACATACGGCGATAGACGTGCTGTTCCGCCTCACCAGCCAGCGCGATGCGCGCAAGATCTATCTGATTTCACGGCGCGGCCTGCTGCCGCAGGCACACCGCATGCACCCGCAGTCGCCGGCGATCGGCGGCTTCCCGGTCTTTTTCCAGAACCTTGAGCCGACCGTACGGCAATACTTGCGCGCGCTGCGGCGCACCGCGCAGCAACGCGTAGCGCAAGGCGGCGACTGGCGCGATGTCTTCAACAGCCTGCGTCCGCATACGGCTGAAATCTGGCGCCGTTTCCCACCGCGTGAGCAGCGCCGCTTCCTGAACACTGTGCTCGCCTTCTGGGACATCCATCGGCATCGCCTGGCGCCCGTTGCGCACCTGCGCTTGAGCCAGATGTTGAAGTCCGGTCAAGCGGAAGCCGTGGCCGGCTATATTCAAGGCTACGACGAAGCCGACGGCAACGTGACTATACGCCTGCGCGAACGCGGCAGCGGCTGCGTGCGCGCGCTGAAGGTCGGGAGCGTCGTCAATTGCACAGGACCGAACTACGACATTACGCGCATCGATGCGCCGTTGGTGGCGCAACTGCGCGACGAGGGCTACATCAGGCAGGATGCGCTCAGGCTCGGGATCGATATCGACGACGAGTACCGTGTCGTCGATAGCGATGGCAAGGCGGCGGCTGATCTGTTCTACGTCGGTCCCATGTTGAAGGCCCGCCATTGGGAAGCGATTGCAGTGCCGGAGCTGCGCGGGCACGCGCAGCGTTTGGCAAAAGTGCTAGTGGAATCCGGCGGAAGTTAAGGCAACGCTGAACAAGTCCCCGCGCGCCACGCATCCCCAATTTGGGCGGTCTGCGGCGTTGCAAATCCTCGCCATAGCCAGTGCTATGGCTGTGGTTTGCGCCTTGCATCCCATCCCAAATTGAGGCGCATGTCATCGCGAGACTTATTCAGCGTTACCTTAGCCGAGTACGGTTGCCCATAGTTGTCGCACAGTTTCGGCCTCGCTCTCGACAGCGCTGAGTTCGGCCCGCGCCCGCTCCACACCCTGCAGCCGCGCCACGTGCTGCAGCTTGCGGAACTTGCGGTAGGCGTCGGCTGCGCCAGCGGCCAGAGCGGAGTCGATCAGCCCCAGCTCGCCGCACAGTTTCAATAGTGCGATATTGCCGATGTCGGCCGTCAATTGCGGATGGTCGGCCGCATGCTGCAAGATCAGGTATTGCACGATAAATTCGATATCGATCATGCCGCCGGCGTCATGCTTCAAGTCGAACAGCGGCGAACGGCTGGGATAGGCGTCTCGCATCTTTTGCCGCATGGCGACTACTTCCTGCTTGAGCGCTGCGCCGTCGCGCCGCTGGCGCAGAACGTTCTCGCGAATAGTTTCGAAGCGGGCGCCGATGGCGGCGTCGCCGGCGCAGAAGCGGGCGCGCGTAAGCGCTTGATGCTCCCATAGCCAGGCCGAGGTGGTTTCATATTTTTCGAAAGAGGCAAGCGACGACACCATGAGTCCGCTGGCGCCGTCCGGGCGCAGCGCAAGGTCGACATCGAACAGGATGCCGGCCGGTGTGTGGCTGGTCATCCAGGTGATGAAGCGCTGCGCCAGTTTCGCGTACAGGGCCGGCGCTTCCTGCTCGTCGTCGTCATACAAAAAGATGACGTCAAGATCCGAGGCATAACCGAGCTCCTTGCCGCCGAGCTTGCCGTAGGCGATCACCGTAAACTTCGGTATTTCACAATGCCGGTTGGGGATGGTCTTCCATACCGCCTTCAGCGTCGCGTCGACCAGAATATCAGCCAATAGCGACAAATGGTCGGCCAGGCGCTCCACGCTGAGTCTGCCTTCGAGATCCTGTGCCAGGAGACGCAATTGCTGCGCATGGTGCAATTCGCGCAGTACGTCCATCTGCCTTTCCGTATCGCCGGCGGCGGCGTCGAGCTGACGCTGGCAGTCTTGCGCGAACGCCTGCCAATCGGGATCGGCGTTGAGGTTGGCGTCGTCGAGCAGTTCGTCCAGCAGCAAGGGATGGCGCGTCAGGTATTTGGCAGCCCAATCGCTGGCATGCATCATGCGGATCACGCGTTCGAGCGTGTGCGGATACTCGGTCAACAGCGCCAGATAGGCGGCGCGGCGGGCAATCGTTTCAAAAAAATCGAGCAGGCGACCCAGTGTGGCAGAACGGCCATCCGGTTTGCCGGCGATGATGGGCAATGCGGCGTTGAGCAGTGCCAGCAAGCGGTTGCGGCTGGCTTCCTGCATCGCTTGCAGGCGTGGCGATTGAAGCGTGCTGTGCAGGCGATACGCCGATCCTTCGGCGTCATCGAAGCCCAGCGAACTCAACCGTGCGGCGATGGCGTCGCGGCTGCTCTGGTCCGATAACGGCGCATGGTCGGACGCAGCGTTCGCGGCGGTCGATGGCGCTGCCGTAGCGTTTCGCTTGTCGCGGAACATGGCGTCGAATTGTTCGGCGACGAACAGGCGCTGCACGTCGAGTTCGGTCAACAGTTCCTCGGCGTCGGCAAATCCCATCATCTTCGCAACCGTCAGACGGTCGGCGGCATTGGCTGGAATCGCGTGGGTTTGCGCGTCTTCGATATATTGGAGCCGGTGCTCGACGTCGCGCAGGAAGGTGTAGGCCTGCAAGAGCTTGCCGACGATGTTCGGGCTCAGCAACTGCTTGTCGGCCAGGATGCGCAAGGTGGTGCGGGTAGAGCGCTCACGCAGTTTCGGGTCGCGCCCGCCGCGTATCAACTGGAATACCTGGGTCAGGAATTCGATTTCGCGGATGCCGCCGCGGCCAAGCTTGACGTTGTTGCTGCGCTCGGGGTGGCGCGCCTCCTGCCGTGTGACCTCGGCACGGATTTGCGCATGCATGTTGCGGATGGCATCGATGGCGCCGAAATCGAGATAGCGCCGATAGACGAACGGAGCGACCAGGCTTTCCAGGTTGGCCAGGTCGCCTGCGGTCCCGGTAACGGCGCGCGCCTTGATCCAGGCATAGCGCTCCCACTCGCGTCCCTGCACCAAAAAGTATTCTTCCAGCATGCCGAAACTGGCCACCAGCGGCCCCGAGGCGCCGTTCGGGCGCAGCGCCATGTCAACGCGGAAAGTGAAGCCGTCTTCGGTCAGCTCCGACAGTGCAGCAATCAATTTCTTGCCGAGGCGGGTAAAAAATTCGTGGTTCGACAGCTGGCGCTGCTCTGGTGCGTCAACCCTGGTTTCGCCGTCTTCGGCATAGACGAAAATCAAGTCTATGTCGGAAGAGACGTTGAGTTCGCGCCCGCCAAGCTTGCCCATGCCCAGCACGATCAATTCCTGCGGCGCGCCCGACTCGGCACCGACCGGCGTTCCGTATAGCGTCACCAGTTCGCGCTGCAGTGCGTTCAGATGGGTGCGTATGGCGAAATCGGCCAGGGCAGTCATGGTTTCCACCACTTCAGCCAGGTCGGCGGATCCTTCCAGATCGCGGGTGATCAGGGTGGTCACCACCAAGTTGCGCAGGCGCCGCATGGCTGCCGCTAATTGGTTCCCGTTTTCGACGGCGTTTTCTGTGTCTTTTTGTAAAATTTGAGCGAAAATCGCGGGACTCAATGATAATTTGGACAGGGTGGCGACCGTCCCGGCGCGTACCGGGTCGGCCTCGACCCATCGTTTAAAAAAACGCGAAGCGATCAGCGGGGACAGGGTAGAATTGGGCACGAAGATTTATCTCGGTTATTGGCGTACCGGCCATGCATGCCAGTGGCGGCCTGTGGCGTTTTGTTCGTGCCATTCTACGCTGACTCTTCCACTTTCCGATGCCCACTGACCACCTCAGCGACCCGCCGACCACGCGCCTGATCTTGTGCTGGCACAAGCTGCAGGACGCCTATACCGCCCTCAATATCGTGAGTCATCACGTATTGGGTGCAACGGTCCGGATTGCCGTGGCGCTTTATTTCCTGGCTTGCCTGCTCTTGCTGGCCCTGCGCTATGCGGTCTTACCGAACATCTACTACTACAAGACCGATATCGAACACCTGGTGACGCATGTGATCGGCCAACCGGTGACGATCGGTACTTTGCATGCGTCGTGGGCAGGGTTGCGGCCGAGCGTCACGCTGGGCGACCTCGTCATCCGTGACAAGGCGGGACGCCAGGCACTGATCCTGCCGCAAGTGTCGGCCACGCTTTCCTGGATGTCGCCGTTTTACGGCACTTTGCGTCTGCAAAAGCTCGAGATCGACAGGCCCGACCTGGACGTGCGGCGCGAAGCGGACGGCAGCCTTTTCGTGGCCGGCATTCCGGTGCCGACCCAGGAAACCGGCGACACCAAGGTGGCCGACTGGGTGCTGTCCCAGCACGAGATCGTGATCCATGCCGGCAAACTGCGCTGGAACGACGTCAAGCGCGGTGCTCCGGAGCTGGCGCTCGACGATGTCAATCTGATTTTGCGCAATCAATGGCGGCATCATCTGCTTAACTTCAAGGCAACGCCGCCTGCCGCACTGGCGACCCCCATCGATTTGCGCGCCGAGTTCGACCATCCGGCTTTTGCGCCTAAGATTGCCGACGCCACGCGTTGGAAGGGAATCCTGTACCTCGATTTGCGCAACGCAGAGTTTGCCGCCTGGGGCGCGTATATCGATTATCCGGTGGAAGTGCAGCGCGGACATGGAGCGATGCGCGCCTGGCTGGATTTCGATCATGCCAAAGCCGCCGATCTGACGGCCGATCTTTCTCTCGCCGACACGGCAATCCGCTTGCGCAAGGACTTGCCGTTGCTGGACCTGGAGCAGGCCATGGGCAGGATTTCGGTGCGCGAAGAGATAGCAGTCCAAGCGGAAGAGACAGGGCCAACCTTCGGCAGCAAGGGGCATGCCATCGGCCTGACCAATTTCTCGATGCGCACACGCGACGGCATGGTGTTGCCGCCGACGACGGTTACCGAGAGCTACCAGCCGGCAAGAGATGGCACGCCTGCCAAGACCAGCATCAATGCGACCTTGCTCGATTTGCAGACCATGGCGAGCTTTGCCGAACGTCTGCCTTTGAGTCCGGGCGTGGGCAAATTGTTGAACGACATGGCGCCGCGCGGGCAATTACGGGATTTTTCGTCGCAGTGGCAAGGTGACTACCCGGCTGTCTCGTCCTACGATATCAAGGGGCAGTTTGCCGGCCTGGCGCTGAAGGGACAAGAGGCCCAGCCGGCGCGCCCGCGCGCCGGAAAGCTGCCGGCGCAGGCCGCAGTTCCCTTCATCCCCGGTTTCGAGAATCTGAGCGGGCGGGTCGCGATGAGCGACAAGGGCGGCAGCATCGATCTGGATTCGGAAAATCTGCAGCTTGCCCTGCCTGGTGTTTTCGCCGACGCACTCATGCCCTTCGATAAATTGAGCATGCAAGCCAATTGGGTCTTCCCCGACAAGGACAAGGTGGCGCTGCACATCAACAACCTGCACTTTGCGCAAGAGGGGCTGAGCGCTTCGCTGGCGGGCACACATGTCATGCCGCTCAATCAACCGGCCGGAAGTTCTCGGGGAGTGGTCGACTTCGTGATACACGTCGACGGCCTCGATGTGACCAAGGTCGGCCGCTTCCTGCCGCAGCAAACCCCCGAGGATTTGCGCAAATGGCTGACCGGCGCGCTGGTCGGCGGCAGCATAGCGGACGCGACCGTGACGCTGAAGGGCGACTTGAATGACTTTCCTTTCAATCCCGATGTCGCCGGCGGCAAACCGAAGGGAGAATTCACCGTCAACGGAAAGATTGTCAATGGCAGCATGAATTACGTGCCGGACGTAAAGGTTGGCGCGGCGCCGCTATGGCCCTTGCTGGAAGATATTCAGGGCACGATTGCCTTCGACCGCACGCGCATGGAAATCCATGCCGACAAGGCCAAGACCCATGGCGTCGCATTGAGCAACGTCAAAGCGGTCGACGAGGATTTGAATTCGCCCAAGAGTACGCTCGATATAGACGGCACGGCTAACGGGCTTTTGCAAGAGTTCGTCGCCTACACCCAGGACAGCCCTGTGGAGGAGATGATAGGCGGGTTCACCAGTGAATCCAAGGCCGGCGGAAATGCCAAACTGGTGCTGAAGCTGCAATTGCCGCTGTCGCATGTGATCGACACCAAGGTGCAAGGCAAATTGAGCTTCGCCGGCGACGAACTCGTCCTGTTCAACGGATTTCCGCCTCTGTCTTCCTTGAACGGCAATCTGGAGTTTTCCGAAAGAGGCTTGAGCCTGGGCGGGATTCACGCCAATTTCCTGGGCGGACCGGTGGCGGTGGGCGGCGGCGGATCGGTGAATACGGTGGCAGTGAGGGCGGACGGCATGTTGACCGCCGACGGCGTGCGCAAATTCGCCGGGAGTGCCGGCCAGCGCCTGGCGCAACGCATAGCCGGCGCAACCCGCTACAGCGTCGCGGTCAATCTGCGGAAGAAGCACGCGGATGTGCTGGTGGAGTCGAACCTGCAGGGCTTGGCGCTCGATCTGCCGCTGCCTCTGCACAAGGAGGCCAACGAGGTCATGCCGGCCAGACTGGAAATGAACGGCCTGGCGTCTAATGATCCGGCTATCTCGAGAGAAGAAGTCAAACTGAGCCTCGGCGCCGGCATTGCCGCGCGTTACGAGCGCGAGAAGATGAACGCAGAGCGCAATGCCGGTTGGCGCCTGGCGCGCGGCGCCATCGGCGTCAATATGCCGCCCGCCCAGCCTGCCAGCGGATTGCTGCTGAACGTGAACCTCAAGTCCCTCAATGTCGATGCCTGGCTCGACCTGATCGCCTCCTTGCCGCAAGCGGACAAGAAGGAGGGAGCAAGCGAATCGGGCGTCGCCGACTTTGTTTCACCCGATCTCCTGGCTGCGCATGCCACCGAACTGTATGTGTTCGGGCGCAAGCTCGACAACGTGGTGCTCGGTGCGACCTTGCAAAAAGATGTATGGCAGGCCAACGTCGATTCGGCGCAGACCTCGGGCTACATCACCTATAGCGCCAATGCCGGCCAAGGCAAGGCCAAGGCGACGGCGCGTCTGTCTTCGCTGGTCGTTCCGCAAGCCGCGGCAACGGAAGTGACCGAGCTGTTGCAAGGAAAGAGCACGTCGAGCGATATCCCTGCGCTTGACATCGTGGCTGACAATTTCGAATTGCTGGGCAAGCGCCTTGGACATCTGGAACTGGTTGCCAACAATGTGCATGCGGCCGGCAGCAACGAATGGCGCATCAACAAACTCCTGGTGAGCAATCCCGACGCCGAGTTGAAGGCGAGCGGGAAATGGGTGACCAAGGAGGGCGACAGCCAGACTAGCCTGACTTATACCTTGGACGTCGCCGATGCCGGCCGCTTGCTCGGCCGTCTGGGCTTTGCCGACATCCTGCGTGGCGGCAAGGGAAAAATGGATGGCGACGTCAAATGGAAGGGCGCACCCTACGCCATCGATTCGCCGAGCCTGTCGGGCCAGATGCACCTGGACATGGCGTCCGGACAATTTCTGCAGCGCGACCCCGGGGTGATGAAGTTGCTCGGCGTGTTGAGCCTGCAGTCGTTGCCGCGTCGTTTGACCTTGGACTTCCGCGACGTTTTCTCGGAAGGCTTCGCCTTCGATACCGTCACGATGAACGCCAATATTGCCAAGGGCGTCATCACGACCGACAATTTGAAAATGCAGGGCGTCGACGCCGCTGTGCTGATGAGAGGAAGCGCCGACATCGACAAGGAGACGCAAGACCTGCATGTGGTGGTCGTCCCCAAGCTCGATGCGGGTGCCGCTACCGTCGTGTATGGGTTGGCGGTGAATCCCGTAATCGGCCTCGGTTCCTTCCTGGCGCAGCTGTTGCTGCGCAACCCCTTGAACAAGGCGCTGACCCAGGAACTGCAGGTAACCGGCTCCTGGAGCAATCCGAAAGTCACCAAGCTTGGACACAAGGAGGATAATAGTCCTCAGGCTGCGCCGGCGCCTGGATCCACCGCTGCACCGAATTCCGCGACGGCGCCGCAATCGTAATATCGGCCAGCGCCTGCCGACTTCCATTTGACGACCACTTACCATGCCCGAATCCATCACCACAGTCGCCGCCGTACAAATGGTTTCCACGCCGGTTCCGGAGGAAAACATTGCCACGGCGCGTCGCCTTGTGGCTCAAGCTGCCGAGGGCGGCGCGCAAATCGTGCTGCTGCCGGAGTATTGGCCGGTGATGGGCATGCATGAAAGCGACAAAGTCGGCCTGGCCGAGCAGCTCGATGCCGGACCCATTCAGTCCGCGATGGCTGAGTTCGCGTGCGAGCATGGCATCTGGCTGGTCGGCGGCACCTTGCCGCTGGCAGCGTCCGCCGCCGGCAAGGTCTTGAACACCACCCTGGTCTACGACCCCAGCGGCAAGCGCTTGGCACGCTACGACAAAATGCACCTGTTCAGTTTCGCCAAGGGCAGCGAATCCTACGACGAAGCGCGCACCATCGTGCCGGGCGACCAAGTGCGGACCTTCGAGGCGCCATTCGGCAAGGTAGGCCTGTCGGTATGCTATGACCTGCGTTTTCCCGAACTGTACCGCGCCATGGGGACATGCGCGCTGATGATGGTGCCGGCGGCGTTCACCTATACCACGGGCAAGGCGCATTGGGAGTTGCTGTTGCGTGCGCGCGCAGTCGAAAACCAGTGTTATGTGCTGGCGGCGGCCCAGGGCGGCCAGCATCCGAACGGCCGCCGTACCTGGGGGCATAGCATGCTGATCGATCCCTGGGGCGAAGTGCTGGCGGTACTGGCCGACGGCGAAGGGGTGGTGAGCGGTTCCGTCGAGACCAGCCATTTGCACAGGGTGCGCGAGAGCTTGCCTGCGTTGCGGCATCGCAAACTGTAAATCCGTCGACGCGGATGGGCAAAGCGGCACGGCAGACGCTTGCCTGGCCGAACATGCTCTACAATCTCATACAAAATCAATCGCCGGGACATTGTCATGAAACCATTTGAGCCGAATTTCCAATCGCTGGATATCGCCCGTTCGGTATTGCTGACGCCCTTCGGGCTCGACGAAGGCAAATTGCTGCGGGCCCTGGGATCGATGTTTACGCACAAGGTTGACTATGCCGACCTCTACTTCCAGTTTACCAAGAGCGAAGGCTGGAGCCTGGAAGAGGGCATCGTCAAGACGGGCAGCTTTTCCATCGATCAAGGCGTCGGCGTGCGTGCCGTTTCCGGCGACAAGACGGCGTTCTCGTATTCCGACGAAATTTCCGAGCGTGCCTTGCTCGAGGCGGCTGCAGCCACGCGCACCATCGCGCGTCAGGGCGCCGGCAAGATCAAATTGCCCGCGCATATCGAAGCTGCCGGCGGACGTTCCCTGTACCTGCCGCGCGACCCGCTTGGATCGCTCGATGCCACGGCCAAGGTCAAGCTGCTGGAGCGCGTGGAACGCATCGCGCGCGCCAAGGACCCGCGCGTGGTGCAGGTGATGGCGGGCCTGGCCGGCGAGTACGATGTGGTGCTGGTGGTGCGCAGCGACGGCGTCATTGCGGCCGACATCCGGCCGCTGGTGCGAGTATCGGTCACCGTGATTGCAGAACAGAACGGCCGGCGCGAAGTCGGCTCGAGCGGCGGCGGCGGCCGCTACGATTACGCCTATTTCACCGACGCCGTGCTCGAGCGCTTCGCTAACGAAGCGGTCGAATCGGCGCTGGTCAATCTCGATGCACGTCCTGCACCGGCCGGCCCGATGACGGTGGTGCTTGGTCCGGGCTGGCCCGGTATCCTGCTGCATGAAGCGGTCGGGCATGGCCTGGAAGGCGATTTCAACCGCAAGGGTTCGAGCACGTTCTCGGGACGCATCGGCCAAGCAGTGGCCGCCAAGGGCGTGACTGTGGTCGATGACGGTACCTTGTCCGACCGGCGCGGTTCGCTCAACATCGACGATGAAGGCAATGCCACCCAGTGCACGACGCTGATCGAAGACGGCATCCTGAAGGGCTATATCCAGGACACCATGAATGCGCGCCTGATGAAGATGCCGGTGACCGGCAACGCGCGCCGCGAGTCGTTTGCCCATTTGCCCATGCCGCGCATGACCAATACCTATATGCTGGGCGGCGACAAGGACCCGGCGGAAATCCTCGCCTCGGTCAAGAACGGCTTGTATGCGGTGAACTTCGGCGGCGGGCAGGTGGATATTACCAGCGGCAAGTTCGTGTTTTCGGCCAGCGAGGCTTACATGATAGAAAACGGCAAGGCCACCTACCCGGTCAAGGGGGCGACTCTGATCGGCAACGGACCCGAAGTCTTGCACCGCGTGTCCATGATAGGCAATGACATGCGGCTCGATCCGGGTATAGGAGTATGCGGCAAGGAAGGGCAGAGCGTGCCGGTTGGCGTGGGGCAGCCGACCATGCGGATCGAAGGGGTGACGGTAGGCGGGACTGCGTAAGCTCGCAGATCATAAAAAAACGGCCTGCATTGCAGGCCGTTTTTCTTTGCGGGACAAATGCGCGGCGCTTACCAGTCGTCGCTGCCGCCGCCCCCGCCACCGCCGTCATCCCACGACGAGCTGTCGTTGACGCCGAAATCGTTGCCGCCCATATCGTCCGGCGTATAGTCGGCTGGCGTGTAACCGGCATTGCCCGGCGGATTTTCGTACACCACGTTGCGGCGGTCGCCGTCGGTGAAGTGATGCATGAGCTCTTCGCCGGCAACCATGCCGGCGCCGAGGGCGGCGCCGGTCGCCAGGCCGCCGACAATGCCGGAACCCAGGCCGCCGCCGGCGCCATAGCCCGGACCATAGCCCGGACCGTAGCCGGGAGCATATCCGGGGCCATAGGCTTGGGCGCCAGGCTGCATAGGCTGCATACCGGGGCCATAGCCGGGATAAACCACCGTGTTGCGGCGGCTGAGTGCACGGCCGATAATGAAGAACAGAGCGATCAGGCCGAACACGATCAACAAGGTCATGCCCCAGCCGCCGTCATTGCTGCTGGTGCGCATCACCGGACGCTGATAGGACTGGTAAGCTTGTGGCTGAGCCTGCGGCTGCAGCAACACTGGATGCGGAGCGATGCGCGCTTCCAGTTCATGAATGGCTTGCGGCGTGGCGAACTTCAGGCTGGGGTCGAGCCGTTCGGCGGTGTTCAACTCTTCCTTGGCCTCGCCGAAGTGCCCTTGTTTCCCCAATAGATCAGCCTCGACATAATGCGCCTTGGCGCTATTCGGATGATCTTTCAGCACCTTTTCCATCATAGCCTGGGCTTCGTCCATTCTTCCGGCTTCGGCGGCCTGGTACACCTCGTGGATGCTGGCGTCACCGGCAGCCATGGCCGGCGCCGCGGCGCTGAGCGCCAAGGCCAGCAAGGACGGGAAAATCAGAGATTTCTTCAGCATGCTATTGCTCCTAAATGCGCCTCAAAAGGCGTACGATCACAGTTTGGGCCGACTTTACGGCTTTTCAAGACGGCCCACAAATCCCGTTCGTCTTGCTTCCGTATTTTAAAGTGAAACCTGTTTGGCGTTGTCCTGAGGGCTGTTTATGGCACGTTTATGGACCTTATATGGACCTTAATAAGGCCCCAATACTTGCCAGAAGGTTATAATTTCCGACTATCGGCGCCTTGCCTTTCGGCTGGCGCCTGCAACACATACGATTGAACGCTTATGACAGAGTTAGACAAGGGAAAGGAATTCGAGTTTCTCGAAAGCTTGACCGCCGAGCTTTCGTCGAAGGAATTGCTTTTTCCGACTTCATCGAACGTGACGATGAAGATTCGTCATGCGCTCAACGATGCGAATACGTCGAGTGAAAAAATTGCGCGCATCATAGGCGCCGAGCCGGTTTTATCCGCACAAATCCTGAGGCTGGCTAACTCCGCGGCCTTCAGCCGCGGCAATCCACCCACTTTCGACTTGCGGCAGGCCACCCTGCGCCTCGGTTTCGACCTCGTGCGTAACGTTGCGCTTGCCGTGTGCATGAAACAACTGGCGCAGACGCAAAACAATGCCGCCGGACCGAATCTGGTCGACGGTTTGTGGAATCGCAGCATCCGCGTGGCGGCCCTGTCCTACGTGATGGCGCGCAGGCTGACGCGAGTGCCGCCCGACACGGCCATGATTGCCGGCCTGCTGCACGACATCGGGAAATTCTATATTCTGAGCCGGGCGCAATCCTTTCCCGCCGCTGTTGCCGACATGGACGCGTTGTGGGACGTGGTCGACCGCTGGCATTTGAACATCGGCGCCGTGGTGCTCGAGAATTGGGAAGTGTCCGATGAAATTCGTGCCGCTGTACTCGACCATCGCGAATTCGACCGTGTCCATCCGGGTGCGGCCGACTTGACCGACGTGGTGCTGGCAGCCGATATTCTCGATGCCGATTTCTATCCCGACCGCGAGCCGCAGATCGATTGGGAAACGCCGCCTTACGCCTTGGTGTTGCTGGGCTTGAATCAGCAAACCGGCAAGGAATTGATGGTTGACCGCAAGGAAGAGATGGACCTGGTTTTCCAGGCGCTTTCTTAGGTTTTTCCGAAACGACGCGCAAGCGCCTGTCTCACCGCCGCGAAAACGCTGCCCCAATCTTCGCGTACCGTCTGCCGGAACAGTCTCATTGTGGGATACCAAGGGCTGTCTTCGCGCTGCGTCAGCCAGCGCCAGTCCGCCTGAAACGGCAACAGCAGCCAAACGGGCTTACCCAGGGCACCCGCCAGGTGGGCCACCGCGGTATCGACGGTGATCACCAAGTCCAATGCCATGATCAACGCCGCGGTGTCGCTGAAATCGTTCAGCGCGTGGCGGTAAACATCGGCTCGCGTCTCCAGCAGGGACAAGTCTGTCACGGAGATGTCTTTTTGCAGGCAATGGAAAGTCTGATTTCCATCAGCCAGGTCGAGGAAATGTTCCAACGCGATCGAACGCCAGCGATCATGACGGTGCTGCGGATTGCCGGCCCAGGCAATGCCGATGCGGGGAATATCCATTGCCTCCAAATTTTTGCGCCACGCATCGGCCGCATTGGACGTGACTGTCAGGTAGGGTACCCGTGCGGGGATGCTGGACAAGCAGGTGCCGAAAGCCAGTGGCAGGCTGAGCATGGGACAATGGTAGTCGAAGGCGGGCAAGACTTCGCCTTCGGCCATTAGTTGCGCGACACCTGGCAAGCCGGTCAACAGCCGTTTGAGCGCGGATGGCGCCTGCAGCAGCACGCGCGCGCCGCGCGCCGCAACCAGTGGCGCATAGCGGCAGAATTGCAGGGTGTCGCCCAGGCCCTGTTCGGCGTGCAGCAGTACTGTCTTGTCCTGCAGGTCTTGTCCACTCCATTGCGCCTGTTCGAAGCGCCGCACGCGTATGTGTGCAGTTTGCAGGCGCCACTCGTACTGCTGCCAGCCTTGGTCGAAGTCGCCGGCCTGCAATTGGCACATACTGTCGTTCCAGTGCGTCTGCGCCAGATTGCGGTCAAGCTCGATCGCACGCCGGTAGCAGGAGCGAGCCTCCGCGATCCGGCCCAGATCATGGAGCAGGCTGCCGAGATTGTGATGGCCCTGGGCAAAGTCCGGCTGCAGTTCCAGCGCACGCCGCAGACAGGTTTCGGCCTCTTCCATGCGGCCCTGCAGACTCAGGACGTTGCCGAGATTGGTGTGCGTCTGGGTATTGCGGGGATTGATGTCAAGCGCGCGCCGGTGAAGCTGTTCCGCCGCCGGCAATTCTCCGGCCTCGGCCAGCGCGGCGCCCAAATTGCTTTGCACCTGGTCATCGTCAGGCAATAATTGAAAGGCACGATGCATGGCACGCAAAGCTTCGCCGTGCCTGCCCTGCAATTTCAAGATCACTCCCAGAAATTTCCACGCGGGGCCGTGTTGCGGGCGCTCTTGCGTGAGACGGATGGCGATGGTCTCGGCTTCGTCCAGTTGCCCTTGTTCCAGCAGGCGGTTCAAGGCCCGCATCCCGGACTCTCCGGATGCCGGTTGTACGATTGCGGGCGCGCTTGCCGGACGCAATAGACTGGGGTCATCGGACAGCCTGCCATCCGATGATGCATCACATGTCACTTTGAACAATGCCCTACTTGATGTTGGGTTTTTGATGCGCGAAACGATCGCACGATCAAGGCAATTTTAGCGCAGGCAAACGATTTCCTCGATTAAAATGTTGACATTCTAAGAAGGGGTGGTAGATTGGACCATCCTCATTTTGATATCGCACCGCCTCGGGCCGATCCGAACGACGCTGAATGATTTCAAGATATATCGCACGCACCCTGTGTCAGTGTTGTGCCTTGCTGCTGGTATTCGGCGCCACGGCGCTGGCCGACCCCACCAGTTCCGCCAATGAGCGTTGGGCGGCGATGACCAGCCCATTGTTTACCCACATCACCGCCGATTCCGGATTGCCGGACAATGCGTTGACTGCCTTGGCGCAGGACGCCGACGGCTTCATTTGGATAGGAACGCAAAGCGGCGTGACTCGCTACGACGGCTATAGCTTCCGCCTGTTCCGCTACGATCCCAAGGACGCGACCTCATTGCCGGCCGACTATGTTCAGGCGCTGTACGTCGACCGCGCCAACAACCTGTGGATAGGCACGGCCACCGGCGGCGTGGCAAGACTCGACCGCACTACCGAGCGCTTCATTCGCTATCCGGTCGGCGGACCGCATGGCTTGAGTGCGGCCAATGTGCTGGCGATCACCGGAGATGGCGCGGGCGGTATCTGGGTCGGCACGGAAGGCGGCCTTGATCATCTCGATCCGGCCAGCGGGAACGTCGTCAGCTATCGGCACGTGGAGGGGCAAAGCCGCAGTCTGCCAGACAGCAATGTGCAGGCGCTGACTTTGGCTGCCGACCGCAGCTTGTGGATAGGCACCAATAGCGGGCTGGTGAGAATGAAGCCCGGTTCGAATGAATTCGAGTCCTTCCCTATTATCGATCCGGAAAATCAGCATGTCGTTACCGACCCCGTGTATTCGCTTGCAACCGACGACACCGGCAAGCTGTGGTTCGGTACGGGCCTGCACGGCATAGGCTCCGTCGAAGCGGACAAGGGCGCCAGGCTGATCGAAAGCAAGTCTCCCGAGAATGCCGACCTGCGCACGCAATCGGTTCATGGCATCATCGTCGGCGCCGATCGCAAAATGTGGCTTGCGACCTATGGCGCAGGCCTGTTCACGTTTGATCCGGCTTCCGGCAGCTTGCGCCAGATCCATCACAACCAAAGCGATACCACCAGCCTGGCCGATGACCAATGCCTGGCTATCTTGCTGGACCGTTCCGGCGAACTATGGGTGGCGACGGAACAGGGCGTGAGCCGCACCGACCCCACCGCGACCGCGATTCAAACCGTCATGGCCGACCCGGCCCGCCCGGACCGCCTGGCGGAAGCCAACGCCATCGGCTTGCTGACCGACAGGCGCGGCCGCTTGTGGATCGGCTATCACAGCGGGGGTGTGGACGTCTTTGATCCCCACGGCCATCGCGTCGCTGCCTTGCGTCCCGATCCGGCGAACCGGTCGGCGTTGCCGAAGCGCTCGGTCCCCGCTTTCGCCGAAGAACCCGACGGCAGCATGTGGATCGGCACCACGGTCGGCTTGTATCACAGCGATGCCGATGCCCGTCATTTGAGCGTGGCGCCGACACCGGTCAATGGCGGCCACCCTTATGTGCAGACGCTGTTGATCGACGGCGACATCCTGTGGGTGGGCACGCAGTCCGGCATGTTGCGTTACGACCGCAAGAAATCCGCGTGGCATACCTATACCACGGCCGATGCGAATGGCGTTTCCGATAATCGCGTGACGGCGCTGGTGCAGCGCGGCGACGGCCGCATGTGGGTTGGCACCATGCATGGGTTGAATGTCTTCGATCCGCGTGCCGGCACCTTTGCGCCGGTGGGATCCCTGACCAGCGAATTCGTTGCCGACATGATGCTCGATCTGCAGGGCAGGTTATGGGTGGGCACCAGCGGCGGCGGCATCTTCGTGGTCAGGGATAGCGGTGGCGGCAAGTTCGATATCAATCATCTGGGTACCGCGGAAGGCTTGCCGAACGCGAATATCGACGCCTTGCAGCGCGACACACAGGGCCGCATGTGGGCCAGTACCGACAACGGGATTGCCATGGTCGACCCCGCGAACTTCCATGTCCGCTCTTTCTTCCGCGCCGACGGCGCGCAGTTCCGCAATTATTGGAATCATGCTTCCGCTTTGACTGCGGAAGGCGACGTGCTGTTTGGCGGTTTGGGCGGTTTGAGCGTGGTCCATCCGCAACTGGTGCATCAGCGCTTGTTTACGGCGCCGACGGTAGTCAGCGAAATACGTGTCGGCGGACGCCAGGTGCCGACGATGGACTTGAACGGCCAAAATGGCATGCCTGGCGCGCTTGCGCCCCTAGTCGTGAATCCGGAAGACCGCGCATTCCAGATCGAATTTGCGTCGCTCGACTATTCGGCACCGCACCGCAATCGCTATGCCTACAAGCTGGAAGGTTATGACTCCGATTGGGTGTCGACCGATGCGTCCAAGCGTGTAGCCGTCTATACCAATATGGCGCCTGGAGATTATCGCCTGCTCATTCGAGGCAGCAATCGCGATGGCGTATGGACGCAGCGGGAGTTGGCGATTCCGTTCAAGGTGCTGCCGGCCTGGTATCAGACCTGGCTGTTCCGGCTGTTGCTTGCCGCCGCCGCCATCGCCCTGGTGATGCAGCTGATCCACATGCGCACTGCTTATTTGCGCAGATCGCAGCTGGAGCTTGAAGCCATCGTCGCCAAGCGCACGGAGGAGTTGAGGCAGAGTAAGCTGCAGCTGGAGGAGATTGCTTTTCTCGATGCCCTGACCGGTTTGCCGAACCGCCGGCTGTTTGCCGAGCGCTTCGAAAATTTCCGTGCCCTGGCTGAGCGCAACGGTACCCGTTTTGCACTGCTGCTGGTCGATCTGGACAAATTCAAGCTGGTCAACGACACCTACGGGCACGATGCCGGCGATGCCGTGCTGGTGGTTACTGCCGAAAGACTCAAGCTGGCGACGCGTGCCGTGGATTTCGTGGGCCGGCTCGGCGGCGACGAATTTGCCGTGCTGCTCGATCACCTCGATCCGGAAAGCACCATCGAAGCCGTGTGCCAACGTATCATCAAAATGTTTGCGGAGCCGATCGCGTTTTCCCAGCAGGAGCTTCCCATGTCCGCCAGTATCGGCGTGGCGATTTTCGGCGTGCATGGCAGCACGCAGGCCGAACTGTACAAGGCGGCCGATCTCGCCTTGTATGAAGCCAAGAACCACGGCCGCAATACCTGGTTCTGCAGCCGGCTCACCGTGGAGCAGAAGTAGCGTATCATTTCGCGATCCCGTCATGGACGCGTTCATGCGGCAACGCCGCATGCTGAAGATTTATGCCGAAGAATTCATTCGCGAGGAAAAACATGCAACTTCAATCCCGTCATGGCGGCACGTTGCGCCGCCGGCCCGCCGTTACTGCTCTCGTCACGGCGCTGTTCACTGCGCTGTTCACAACGCTGTGCACGGCCTCTTTTGCCAGCGGTGCCGCCACCGATACTTTGGACCCCACGCAGGTATTCGCCGCTTCCGGCATGAAAGCCAGCATTGCGCCGGGCGACGATTTCAACGGCTATGTCAATGGTTTGTGGATCGACACCACCGACATCCCGGCAGACCAGAATCGCTGGGGCATCGACGGCCAGATGGCCGAAGATACCGATAAGCGGGTGGCGCAATTGATCGAGGACGCCGCCAAGCGCACCACCGGCGTTTCGCTCGACGAGCGCCGCGTCGGCGCCTTCTACACGGCCTTCATGGATGAGGCCGGCATCGAAAGCAAAGGTCTGGCGCCTCTGCAGCCTCTGTTGCAGCGGATTGCGGCCGTCAACGACAAAGCCGCACTGGCGCGCATGCTGGGAAGTACGCTGCGCGCCGATGTCGATCCGCTCAATTCCACCAATTTTTTCACCGAAAACCTGTTCGGCCTGTGGGTGGCACAAGGCTTGCACGACCCCGAGCATTACCAGGCTTACCTGCTGCAAGGCGGCTTGGGCTTGCCGGACCGCGAGTATTACGTGGCCAAGGATGCCAAGATGGAAGGCATTCGCGCCAAGTATGTCGAGCACATCGCGGCTGTGTTGAAACTGGCCGGATTCGACGATGCCGACAAGCGTGCTGCGCAAGTATTCGAACTCGAGCGCCGCATCGCGCGCGCGCACGCCAAGCGTGAAGATTCCGAAGATGTGCTCAAGGCCGACAATCTCTGGACCCGGCAAGACTTCGCCAAAAAGGCGCCGGGCATGGACTGGAACACGTTCTTTGAAGCAGCCGGCTTGGCCGGCCAGCAGCAATTGGATGTATGGCATCCCGGTGCGGTGAAGGGCGAGGCGGCGTTGGTCGCGGCGACGCCGCTGCAGGTGTGGAAGGATTACCTCAGCTATCACGCCGTCAATCATTTCTCCGGCGTCCTGTCGAAAGCATTTGCCGACGAACGCTTCGGCTTCTACGGCACGACCCTCTCGGGTACGCCGCAGCAGCGCGCACGCTGGAAGCGCGCGGTGTTTGCCACCAATGACGCGCTTGGCTTTGCGGTCGGGCATCTGTATGTGGACCGTTATTTCTCGGCCCACGACAAGGCCCAGGTGCAGACGATGGTGAGCAACCTGATCGCAGCATTCGACAAGCGTATCGACCACCTGGACTGGATGGCGCCGCAAACCAAGGCCGAGGCGAAGAAGAAGCTGAAGACCTTGTATGTCGGTGTCGGCTACCCCGACCATTGGCCAGACTATTCCGGTCTTGAAGTCGCGTCCGACGACGCACTCGGCAACGCCATGCGCGCCGAGGAATTCCACTACCGCAAGGAGCTTGCCAAGTTCGGCAAGCCGGTCGACAAGACCGAGTGGGCGATGGTGCCGCATATCGTCAATGCGGTGAATATGCCCCTGCAGAATGCCCTGAACTTCCCGGCCGCCATCCTGCAACCGCCCAGTTTCGATCCCATGGCATCGGATGCCAGCAATTACGGAGCGATCGGCGCAACGATAGGCCACGAGATCAGCCATAGCTTCGATGATCAGGGAGCGCAATTCGATTCCCAGGGACGTCTGCGCAATTGGTGGACCAAGGGCGACCTGGCGCATTTCAAGAAATCTTCCGCGGCCTTGGCGGCGCAGTTCTCGACTTACCATCCTTTCCCCGATCTGGCCATCAACGGCCAACAGACCCTGAGCGAAAACATTGCCGACCTGGCAGGCTTGACGGCTGCCCTGGATGCCTACCATGCCTCGCTCAAGGATCCGTCGAGCGCCGACGACAAGGCGTTCTTCATTTCCTATGGCGCAAGCTGGCGTGAAAAGGTGCGCGAAAAGGCCCTGCGCGTGCAAGTGGTGACCGACGGCCATGCGCCGGCCATGTATCGCGTTTCCACGGTGCGCAATCTCGATGCCTGGTATGCGGCTTTCGACGTCAAGCCTGGGCAGGGCCTGTATCTGGCGCCGCTGGCGCGCGTGCGGATCTGGTAAGCGTGGCTTTCTATCTATGAATAATCAACACGAATGAACGGTAACGGGGAAGTGAAATTGAGTAAACCAAATAAGCCAACCAAGCCAGCCATGCACATCAGGATATTGTCTGCCACCCTCGCCACTGCATTGGCGGCAAGCCTGCCGTCTACGTCGCTCGCGAACGCGATGTCCGATGCGATGGCGCCTAAGCAGGCGGCAAAGGAGGCCGTCGACATGGCCACGCTGGCGCGTATCCGCGACGCCGCCATGAGCAGCGATTTTGCCTATCAACGGCTGGAAGAATTGACCGACCGCATCGGCCCGCGCCTGTCGGGCTCACCCGGCGCGGCGGCGGCCGTCGCCTTGGCGGCGGAAGACTTGCGCGCCATCGGCATGCAGGTCGATCTGCAACCGGTGAAGGTGCCGCACTGGGTGCGCGGCGCCGAAACCGGTGAACTGGTCGAATACCCGGGCCGGCCCGCGGGCCTGTCGCAGCGCCTGGTGTTGACGGCGCTGGGCGGTTCCAGCGCGACGCCGGAAGCGGGCCTGACCGCGCCGGTCCTGGTGGTGCATGGAATGGATGAGCTGAACCAGCGTGCCGCGGAAGCCAAGGGCAAGATCGTGTTGTACGACGTCGCCTTCGATCAGCAACTGGCCGACAACGGCCGCGCCGGCAATGCCTATGGCGAGGCTGGCTATTACCGTTTCGTCGGCCCCGCCATGGCCGCAAAATACGGCGCCGTGGCGGCGTTGGTGCGTTCGGTCGGCGGCGCCGATTACCGCATTGCCCACACCGGTATGACCGGCTGGGACGCGGACGGCAAACGCATTCCGGCCGCGGCCGTCAGTGCCGAAGATGCGATGCTGATCAACCGCCTGGCGGCCAAGGGAGAGGTCAAGGCACATCTGACCCTGACGCCGCAAACCCTGCCCGACGCCGACAGCCATAACGTCCTGGCCGACCTGCCTGGCCGCGAAAAGCCCGAGGAAGTGGTGGTGGTGTCCGGCCATCTCGATTCCTGGGACCTGGCGCAGGGCGCCATCGACGATGGCGGCGGCGTTGCCGCGGCCATGGGCGTGGCCGAAGTCTTCAAGCGGCTCGGCTTGCAGCCGCGCCGCACGGTGCGCGTGGTGGCGTGGATGAATGAGGAAAACGGCGGACGCGGCGCCAAAGCCTATTTCGACGCCAATCGCGGCAAGCTGCAGCAGCAGTTTGCCGCGATCGAGACCGATAGCGGTTCGGGCCGCCCCTTGGGCCTGGTCTCGAGCGTGGCCTTGGCCGACAACAAGTTGCTGGAGCCGCTCAAGAGTGCGTTGCGCCCGCTTGGCGCGCCCGTGATCGACCGTCGCGAGCATCTCGGCACCGGTGATTTGAGTCCGCTCGAAGACGGCGGCGTACCCTGCTTCGAACCCCTGGTCGACAATCGCAGTTATTTCAACTATCACCACACTGCGGCCGATACGCTCGACAAGGTCGATCCAGACAATCTCAAGCGCCAGGTCGCGCTATTGGCCATGCTGACCTGGTACCTGGCCGAAATGCCGGAGTCCTTGCAGCGTCTGCCGGTGAAAGCGGAGTAAGGGCAGGAATGAAGCAGCCGGGCGGATCTTGCATTCCGCCCGCCATCGACCAGGCCGTCCATGCCTATCGGTGCCAGGGGCGTGCGCCGATGCTGCTGTCGTCGCCGGCGTGAAATGTGGCGATGCGTGCATCATCGGTCGCCAGGCAGGCGCTGATGGCATGGTCTTCCAGCAGATCAAGATTGTAGATAAAGCCGCGTGAAGCGGGCTGGTTCGATTCGCCGCGAATCTGAAGCACATCGGGATTCGCGCTGTTTTCGAGGTGCAAGGCCGAAAGCGTCTGTTGCAGGCCGATGCCGCGCATCTTGCAATACGCTTCCTTTTGCGTCCATAGGCGGTAAAACATTTCGGATCTTTGCGTGTCGATCAGGCCGGCCAGCATCCGCTTTTCCTCGGGATGGCAAACCAGATCGATCAAACCCGGCAGATCGACGTTGGTCTTGGCAATCAATTCCAGGTCGATGCCGACCTCGTGCAGGGAAACCGCGATCAAACCTTGGCTGCCGCAATGCGAAACATTGAAATGCAGGCGGTGGTTGGGCAGGGTAGGCTTGCCGAATTCGCCATAATCGAAGTGCAGCTCGGCAGCCGCCTGATTCGCATATTGCCCCAGGATCATGCGCAAAGCACTGCGGCAGCGCGCATAGCGATTTTGCAGGGATTGCGTACGATAGCGCTGCGCCTTTTGCTTTTCGTTCGTGCACAGCACACCGGCAAATCTATCCCATACGGCATCGTCCAGATTGACTTGCCAGACGTGGACTTCGTGGTGCTGTAGAGAACTGGCGCAACTCATATGCCCCCCCGATAGCCGCGCGATACTGCGCCGCACCATTCGATGGATTCTACCGGGCGTGTCGATGTGGCGAAATGGGATATGAGCATCATCGATTCAGAACGCGATCACGGTCCCTGATTCACGAATAGGGTTCAACTCCCTATGGTAATGCCTGCGACCATACCAGTTTGTTGTATTTACGTGTATTGCTTGACGCAGGCTTTTATGCTTGCCAGGGATGAGCCGATTGGCCGGAAAAGACAGGCAAACCTGGGGCAATGGGGCGGAATGGGCGGGTGCGTGCGGCGCGCAACGGGTGTATGATGAATTGTCGATTATGCGGCGCCGACTGCAGGAGGGTGTGATGAAAGTCCTGGCAGGCTTGCTTCTGAGCGTGTTGCTGGCCGCATGTTCGACTGCGCCGCTCAAGGAGTCGCAGCCGCAAAGCCTGTTCGACGATGCGCTGTTTTCCGCGCCCACGGAACAGATCGATCCCGGCCGGATATTCACGGTCAGCGACGAGATGCGGCATTATCTCGACGACGAGATCGCCCACAAGATCTACCCGGATGGCAAGATTTTCGCGCTGATCAACGGGCTCTACCACGACAGCCACCTGAAGTTTTCCTACGACGCGACCAAAACGCTCGACGCTGCCGATACTTTTCACGCGCAAGCCGGCAATTGCCTGTCCCTGACCATCATGACGGCAGCATATGCCAAGCAGATGCATTTGCCGGTTCAGTTCCACAGCGTCCTCAACGGTGAAATCTGGGACCGCAACCAGAATATCGATTTCCTAATCGGTCATGTCAATCTGACAGTCGGTGCAGGCGGGCATGCACATGCCGCAGCGCCCGAGAGTGAAGCGGCGCGCATCATCGACTTTGTGGCGGGAGAGAATCTCCATAACGAATGGATGGAAGACATAGGCGAAGACGTCATCGTCGCCATGTACCTGAATAACCGTGCGGCGGAAGCCTTGACCCACGGCGATTTGAACAATGCCTATTGGTGGGTGCGTGCCGCCATACAGGAGGCGCCTACTTATATGGGAGCCTACAATACGCTGGGCGTCGTCTACATGCGTCATCAAAATCCGGCGCAGGCGGAACTGGTGCTTCAGCGCGTTTTGAACCACGAGCCCGACAATGTTCTGGCATTGTCGAACCAGGTCCAGGTGCTGAAGACACTGGGCCGCGGCGAGGAAGCGCAAGTGCTGAACCGGCATTTGAGGGAACTGCAACCCTATCCGCCGTTTTATTTCTTCAACCGTGGATTGACCGCCATGCACGACGGCGACTTCCAGGCCGCCAGAAACGAATTTACCAAGGAAGTCAATCGCGCTTCCTACAATCACCAATTCCATTTCTGGCTGGCGCTGGCCAACTACTATCTCGGCAACCTGAGCGAGACGCGCAGGCAGTTGAGCATCGCCATGGAAAACAGCCCGAACAGCCAGCAGCATGACTTGTACGCCGCCAAGCTGGCCGGCATGACCGGCGGCTCGGCGCCGCGCTAGATTAACTGTCATATCCTGTGACACCGTCGCCCCCGCGAAGACGGGGGCCCAGGTAGCTTTTGCTTTTCTAACGTAACTACAACCTGGACCCCCACCTTCGTGGGGGTGACGGATGACACTAAACCGGTTGTACCTGCACGAACGGCAGCGTCCACCTGTAAGATTTGACAGGTTATTTTTATCGCTGCTTGTTGCATCATCTCCCCTACAGTCGCCAGGCCAGATTCGGCATACCTGCCTCTGACCGGCCGGAGGCTAAGAATTTCTGCAGCCAAGGGGAGGGGCGGTATGTCGAATATCGCGGGCAAAGCTTATGCAATGAACGTGATCACGCCGATCCGCTGGTACACGGTGTGGCTCAACAAGCTGATTTTCTGGGCGGCGCAAAAAATGCCTTCCACGCTTGAGGGCCTGATCACACTCTCGCTGATCCACTATGCGCGCTGGGTCATCATCGGCCGCAACCAGTTCCCGCGTCTCGACCCCAAGCAGCCGAAAGAAAATCTCCAATACAGCTACATGCTGTTCCACAGCAATTTCAACGGCAGCTGGGACCAGTACGTCGACTCTTTCACCTTCGCCATTCCCAGCGGCCTCGACATGTTCTGGAAATGGAATATCCGCTACCCGCATTCGGTGGCGTTGACGCCCTTTCATCATTACATCCGCTATAACCAGATCGAAACCACGCATTACTACAGCGCCTATCCGCTGGCGACGTCGAACGACGTCAAATCGGCCAAAAGCCTCAAGCAGAAATTGATCGAATTCGATGCGCTCTGGGGCATGGAAGCGGACGACACGGTCTTTCTCAAGCAATACAACGGCTTGCTGCGTGCTCTCCAGCATGATCTTGGCGAAATGCGGCCCACGCCCATCGTCAGCATGGCCGCGACGCAGGTCGAAAAGCGCTTGCTGCGCGAGAAAAGAAAGATGGCCGAACAGGAGCAAGTCGCGGCAGTCGAGTAGCAAAAATTATTCGAATCAGGAGCGTCCTATGCCCAACGTCAGCGGAAACGCCTATGCACTGTCCGTGCTGTCACCGATCAGGAACGACAAGGTTGGCACTGTCTCGCGTGCCGATCTGGTGCGCGACCGGCTCGAACAATGGAACCGGTTGCAAAACAGCCCGATGGCGAAAGTGCCGCAAACCTATCTGTGCCGCTTCTTTGTGCTCGACGACGTCTATACCGAATCCCTGCCGAGCGCGGGCGCGCTCGATACCGTCACCGACTTTCTGCCCGTGGTGCCGAACACGCTCAGGGTCGGCGTATTGCCTGCGCAAGACAGGCTGCAATCGAAATACCTGGTGTTTTCCTCGAATTTTCATGGTGACCTCGACACATACCTGCTCGGCATGTGGAATGCCATTACAGCGGAAATCAAGGACGTCTGGCAGCACTGCTATGGCTTCGATCAGGTGAACGACGCCAACACCTTTTCCGCCTATATCAAGAAATGCCAACTGCCGGTGACGCTATTCTTCGTCGGTTCCAACGACGAACCGCTGGAAGAGCAACTGAAAGGCCTTTACCTCAAGCAGGAATTCGCGCGCTTCGCCGTCGAACACCAAGGCATCCCGTCAGCAGAACTGAAGAAAGCTTATCGCGCCTTCATCGCCCGCGTGCAGCCGACCAATCTGCAAGGCCCCACTTGGGAACCGGGCCAATACATCATGGACAAGCAACGCAACGTGCAACAGGAGGCCGCGCTGTGACGCAACCGCTCGATCTGACCGACATCCAGGCCGACGTCATACGTGCCAGCGCGCACGGAGGCTACTTGTTCGCGCGCTATGTGTTCTTCAACATCCGCGACGGTGAAAAAGGGCGCGCCTTCGTCGCCGCCGTGGCGGCCGAGGTGACCAACGCCGTTATTTGGGAGCAGGGAGCAGCGACGCCGCCGACGGTCATCAACATCGCCTTCAGCTACCAGGGCCTCAAGGAACTGGGCTTGCCGCGTGCCTCGCTCAACGGCTTCCCCGACGAATTCGTCATGGGTATGAAAGCGCGTCGCGCCATTCTCGGCGACAACGGCCCCAGTCACCCGGACAACTGGGATCCGATCTGGCAAGCCAACCGGGTCACCCGAGACAAGGACGTGCACATCCAGGTTTCGATTAACGGCAAGACGCCGCAAGACGTGGAAGTGCGCACCCAATGGCTGCTCGCCCTGGCCGGCAAACCGGAAAGCGGCGTCTTTTTGCTGACCGGGCACCGCGGCCCCAACGGCCAGCAAAACCTGCTTTACCAGGACGTGCACGCCTTGTTCGAAAACGGCGTGCCGACCCCCAAGGAACACTTCGGTTACACCGACGGCATCAGCGACCCGGTGTTCGAAGGTCAGCCGGGAGAACCCTGGAGTGCGCAGGGACGCGGCAAACAAATGGCAGATGGCAGCTGGGCGCCGCTGGCAACCGGCGAATTCCTGCTCGGCCACGTCGACGAAGCGCACGAATACCCGCCGGCGCCGCAGCCGCAACTGCTGGCGCGCAACGGCACCTTCATGGTGTACCGCAAGCTGCACGAAAACGTGCATGCCTTCGACACACTGCTGGAGCGCGAGGCGCAGACCTACCCCGGCGGCAAGGAACTGTTGGCCGCCAAATTCGTCGGCCGCTGGCGCGACAACGGCGCGCCCTTGGTCTCTGCGCCGGATGCGGCCGCCAAGGCAGAATGGGACCAGCGCTTCGCTACCGCCACGCCGCAGGAACAGGACCGCATGCTGAACGGTTTCACCTACGACCAGGACATGAGCGGCTCACGCTGTCCCTTCGCCGCCCACATGCGCCGCATCAACCCGCGCGCCTCGCTGCAACTCAAGGCCGGCGCGCTGCCCGGCCAGTTCGTCGGCAATCCCGGTGCCTTCGATACCCCCGGCGCACTCGCCAACCGCCGCCGCATCGCCCGCCGCGGTCTGCCCTACGGCGACTCGACCGACCGCAGTTCCGACCGCGGCAACCACGGCATCGTCATCATGATGCTCAACGCCGATATCAACCGCCAGTTCGAATTCGTGCAGCAGCAATGGATCAACTACGGCAACGACTTCCGCGCAGCCAATGACAAGGAAATTTTGCTGGGCAATCACGACAAGGAGTTTCCGAGCAAGGCGGTGCTGCCGGTTGATCCTGAGAGCGAGGACGTGCCTTACTTTGTGCGTAATATTCCACGCCTGGTGGAGACGCGGGGCGGGGAGTATTTTTTTATTCCTAGTTTGACGGCGTTGAGGTTGATTGCTAGGGGACTGGTTGATCCGACGTGACCCGTCATACCAAATCGGCCTGACAGCAACAGGAGTGGCAAGCTACAGAAAAATATATTCGATTGGATTTCGTAGAGGAGAAATTGAAAATAACTGAGCTGGAGAAAATATTGGCGATCGATTGCCGGTTGAGCGACATGCTTAAGGAATTCGACGTCCTTGCCTCCTCTATGAAGTTCAAGAGGGTGGGAAACTTGTTAGACGAAGATTTGGTAGCCAAGCAGTCTTACCCTGGCATCTACTTAATTGAAGTCAACACTCGGAATTCCGGCTTCGCAACCTTGGATCAGTGGATAGATACATTTCAGCGCCAATGGCGCGGTAAAAAGTATGAGCTTAAATTTGCACCCAATCCGCATAAGCGGCATATAGATGCGCATCTTGAATTGGGAAAATTGAATGAATGGATGCCGATTTATATTGGCAAATCATTGCATGTTGATCGCCGGCTGAAAGAACACGTAAAACTTCCGTTGGAAAAAAGGACGTTTGCGATGAAGTTGGAGGCTCGAAAGACGATGATTTCGCGTCAATGGCGTTTTCAGACGATTAACCTTAAAGGCATCCAAAGCTATGACGTTATTGCCCCCAAGATTGAAAGCGCAATGCGCAATCGGCACCATCCTATCGTGGGTAGACAATGACAACCAGAATGGAATGGCCAAATTGGATGATATTAAGAGTTACGCACTACCGCGTCATTCCCGCGCAGGCGGGAATTCAGGTAGCTTTTAAACGTCTACCTGGGTTCCCGCCTGCGCGGGAACGACAAGTAACTTAGTTGATATTCCACCCGCGCGGTTCTGCCCTTGCGACAGCGTTGTATTGATGTCGAAATGCCGATATCAATCGATATACCACTTTGCGTGCCCGGCTGATGCCGCCTAGAGGTCGATGTACCGGCAAACTATGCCAAGGCGTAAACGACAAATTCTCGCCAAATTCCCGCTGCAACTCGCTATCGAATTCCTGCTGTGGAATTACGATAGTTGCCACCTTACGGAATGGCGACGCCGCTTCACTCCATGCGCGGCCAGGGTCTTCGATTGGCATGGTGTCGGGATCGACCTGGAATTGCACGGCAAAATCGAAAGCTACGCTGCCGCCCGTCAATTGCCGGGTCATGGCTTGCCGCAAAAAATCGTCGTCAGGTTGTGAGGGAATAGTATCGGTCGCCGGCGATTTCGGAATTGCCGAATACTTGACCGCACGCCCCTCGCCGAATAGATAAGGCACGGTACTCCAATAGCGTATCTGCAGCGGATTCGCATCCTTCTTCATCGACTTGAACAGATTCCAGCCCACGCGCCAGTGCGTGAGGAAGAACCAGGCGATGGCCAGGAAGTTGCTGGTCATGGCCTTGATCAGGTCGTCGAACTGTTTGACGTCGCGCGTCACGAAGACGTTGGTGCTGATGACGATGAAGTCCTGGGTCTGCGCGTCACGCTCGTCTTCGAGCAGCTTTTCGCCGGACACGCCCATGAGTTTGATCGCCATGCCGCGGATGTCGGGCTTGATATCGGGCTGGATGGTGCCGTTTTGGTTGGAAAAACGTATCCAGGCTGGGTAGGTCTTGGGTTCGGCGAACACGCCTACGCGCAATTCCTCAGGCAGATTGGGTTCGACGATGAATTCGGCCTTGACCACGCCGTGCATCTTGGGGTGGGCGTCGCGCCGCATGATGCCGGTGGGGTTGTCCTTGATGATCTTGGCTTTCAGGCGCGCCGCGAGGTCTTCTATATATATCGCTTCCCCGGGCGGGATATCTTCCTGCGCCAATTGTGGTTTGGGCATGAGGCGCTCCCTTTTTATTGGTTTGCGGGCCGGTTTCGAGGTCATCTTACCCGCGCCCAGTGCTCATGCCATATGGCAATTCTGACAGGGGGCGAGCCGAGTTAAAAAGCCGTTTCCATAAGGCAAAACTTCAAAATGCGTAGAAAACCCCTTTCTTTTCCCCGGCTGGTTTCCAAGTTGCCAATTGATAATGGACACCAAGAAATTCCGGCTTTTTGCCTTCCATGCATGGGCCGGAGATGACGACTAGCGGAGTCCAATATGGAAACGAATCAAGCGGTGCATAGCGATCCCTTCGTGCAAGACACAGCCTTGCATGACGACATGTTGAGCGACTTGCCCAGAGGTGCCAATACTGGCAACACGCGCGGCCATGCGCAGGGTGACACGTCCGGCAATGCCGGTGTCGACCTGCAAGCGATTCGCCAGGCGATTGCCCGCGTTGAAGCCGAAGCCAAGGCCACCGTCGCCGCCGAAAACCGCGCCCGCGCCGAAGCGCGCGCCAAGGCGCTGGCCGAAGACCGCGCCCGCGCTGACGCCGAAGCCGCCGCCGAAGCGCACCGCCAAGCAAAGACCGCCGAAGAAGCTCTGAACGCCAGCCGCGACCGCCTGGAAGCCGAACGTCGGGCCAGCGCCGCCAGCGAAGCGCGCAAGGCAGCCGTCGAACGCGAAATCGCCGAAATGCGCGCCCGCACCCAGGCAGAGAACGAAGCCGGCGCTGCCGCCGCCGCACGTGCCCGCGCCGAACGTGAAGCGCGCAGCCGTGCGGACGAAAAGCTGGCCTTGGAAACAGAATTGGCCGAAGCCGCTAGCGGCGTGGCCGAGACCCTGGCCAAGGAAACCGAGCAGATGCGCATGCTGGCCGTGGAAAAGGATGTGGCCGCGCAAGCAGCCAAGGAAGAAGCCGAAGCGCGTGCCCGCGCCGAAGTGGAAATGGCGGAAGCCGCACGCCTGCGCGAACGCGAGGAGCGCCATGCCCGCCAGGCGGCGCAACGTGTGGCGGAAGCGAACAAGGAAGTGGCGCTGCTGACGCGCCAGCGTGAGCAGGCTGAACGCCTGGCGCTGGAAGCGACGCTGGCGCGCGCGCCGGTCGAAGCACAGGCGCGCGAAGAAGCGCGCGCCCGTGCCGCCGAAGAAAAAGAAACCGAGGCCATGGCACAGGCGCGTGCCGAGTCCGAACGCCGCGCACTGGAGGCCTTGCAGGCGCGCATGCGTGCCGAAGCCGAGATGAAGGAAACCGCGGAGCGCCGCGAGCAAACCGAAAGCGTAGCTGCCGCCGCCGCGCGTGCGCGTGCCGAGGCAGAAGAGCGCATCCGCACCGCCGCCGAGACGCGTATCCAGACCGAGCGCCAGTTGCAAAGCACGGCCGTGGCCCGCGTGGAAGCTGAACATCAGGCCGAAATGCAGACGCGTGCCCGCATGGCTGCGGAAGCGCGCGCTATCGCACAAGCCAAGCTGCGCGTGGAAATGGAACAACAGATCGAACTGGCTGCCCAGGCCCGTATCGAAGAAGAGCAGCGCGCCCAGCAGTTTGCCTTCCAGCGCGCCGAAGCCGAGCGTACCGCTGCCCAAGCCGCGGCGGACCGCAACGCTGCCGAGCAGGAAGCGCTGACCAAGATCGCGCAACAAGCCGAATTGCACAAGCAAGCCGCCGAAATGGCTTCGGCCAAGGCACGTCAGGCGCTGGAGCTGGCACGTGCCGAACACGAGCGCGCCGCCGCCGAAAAGCAGGCGCTGACGCTGGCCCTGCAAAAGCAGCGCGCCGAAGAGGAAGCCAAGGCCATGGCCGAGGCGCGCGTCACGATCGAGCAGGAACAGGTGGAAATGCTGCGCCTGCGCAAGGAAGCCGAACAGGCCGCCCTGGCTGCCGAGGAAACCGAAGCCGCAGCCGCCAAGCTGGCTTTGGCGCAAGCCGTTGCGCAGAATGAATTGAAGGCCAAGGCCGCCCAGGTAGCCCTGCTGAAAGCGCGCGAAGCGGTCGAATTGGCGCGCCTGCAGCGCCAGCGCGCCAAGAGCGAGCAGCAAGCCTTCGAAGTCATGCAGGACAAGCTCGAGATGGAGCGCAAGCGCAGCCAGGCCGTGGCCCGCGTCGTCCGCGCCACGCAGGAAAAGCTGGAGAGCGAACAAGCCGCGCTGGCCGCCGCCGAAGCGCGCGAAAAGGCCGAGCACGAACACGCCGAAATGCTGCGCGCCAAGGAAGAAGCCGAGCAGAATGCCTTGAAAGCGACGGAAGCAGAAGCCGCCGGAGCCAAGATAGAGCTGGTGCAGGAACAGGTCAAGATGGGCCTGCAGCGCAAGTCTGCGCAGACTGCCCTGCAAAAGGCACGCGCCGTGGTTGAATTGAACCGCGTCGAGCGCTTGCGCATCGAAGCCGAGCAGGCCGAAACCGCGATCCTGCAAAAGCGTGCCGAAGCCGAGGAAGCCGCGCGCGTGGAAGCCGAAGCGCGCATGCTGGCCGACCAGAAGCAAATGGAATTGCTGAAGGCGACGGCAGAAGCCGAACGCGAAGCGCGCCTGGCGCGCGAAGCCGAGCATGCCGCGATCGAAGCGGCCGCGGCGCAAGCCAAGGCTGTGTACGAAGCCCAGCGCATCGCGACCGAAGCGGCCGAAATGAAGGCGGCGCAAGCGGCTGAATTGGCCGAAGCCGAGCGTCAGCGTGCCGAAATGGAACAGCAAACGCTGGACGCAATCCAGAAAAAGTCGGCGCTCGAACAGCAGCGCCAGGAAGCCGAGCAAGTGGCGCAACTGGCCATCGCCAGGAAAATCGAAGCCGAGCGCGGCGCCTGTACCGAAGCCGAAGCGCGCGCCCTGGCTGAACAGCATGCCGCCCAGCTCGTGATCGACCGCGAGCGCACCGAGCGCGAAATGCGCCTGGTCAGCGAAGCCAAACTGGCGGCCGAACAATTGGCTTATGACCAGGCCGCCGCGCAGGCAGCTATCCTGCGTGAAGCCGCCGAGAAAGCGGAAGCCCACGCACGCGAAGCGGCCGAGCTGGCACGCATGGAAGGCGAGCGCCTGGAAGCGCAGCGCCAGGAACTGGAACTCTTGCAGGAGCGCGCACGCATCGAAGCGCAGGCTTGCCAGGAAGCCGAGCTGCGCGCGGCTGCACAGCGCGAGGAAGTCGCTTCGCTGCAACAGCGCCTGGATGCAGAGCAAGCCGTGCGCCAGGCGGAAGAGGCACGTGCGGCTGCCGAGCGTGCTGCCCTGGAGGCCGTGGAGCAGCGTTTGCACAGCGAGCAGGAGGCTATCCGTGAAAGCGAAACGGTGCGTGTTCAAAGCATACAGCAACAAGCCGAAGCCGAGCAGGCTGCCCGTGAATTGATAGGTCGCATGACGCGCAAAGGCGAATTGTGCGAAGAATGGCGCGAACGCGCCGAGGCCGTGCTGGCCGAAGCACCGGCGCTGCCGCCGGCGCGGCGCGGCGTCAAGATGATGGCTGCCGCTGCGACCTGCGTGACGCTGGTGGTCGGCGGCATGGCGACGCAGGCCTGGATGGGCGGCTTTGCAGGCGTCAAGGGCGTCGGTACTGCGGTGGTGCACACGACCGCGCCGACGGCCCTGGTCAACCTGGCGCCGGTCGACGGCGGCACCAAGC
The DNA here is from genome assembly GCA_019232795.1 of Burkholderiaceae bacterium. GTDB lineage: Bacteria > Pseudomonadota > Gammaproteobacteria > Burkholderiales > Burkholderiaceae_D > PKWO01. Next base: position 73,339 of record JAFANH010000006.1, on the reverse strand, counting down.
TGCAGATGTCTCTGACATTGGCCGCATTGCCGGCAATGTCGTCGGCGACGCCGCCAGCCACGCTGGCCATGAAATAATCTATATCATTTTGATATTTTTCTATCCGGAGTGACTTTTGTCACTCCGGCGTCATATTCCACCGCTACCATCACCTGCGTGGCGCGTTTCCCGCGACCTGTAGTCCCGTCTTATTTGATAAATAAGGACAGGCAGAGCACAGGCCTTGCAGTGCCCTCCAAAAAAGCGCCAGTCTCTTGGCTATCAAGGCATAATGGCGAAAATTTATTCAAGTTCGCGCTACTCGTTTTGAGTTGGATGCGTTGGGTCAAGTATTGGGTTAAGAGGATCGAATGTTTGCAGCGGTAGATTTGGGCTCCAATAGTTTTCGTATGCACATCGGCCGCCACGACGGCGAAGCGATGCGGATATTGAAAAGTGCGCGCGACCCGATCCGCCTGGCTGCCGGCCTCGACGGCCGCGGCAACATGACCGAGGCGGCCATGCGTGCCGCGCTCGAATGCCTGGCCAGGTTCAAAACCATACTCGATACCTATCCGCTCGACGCGGTGCGCGTGGTGGCCACCAATACCATGCGCATCGCCAAGAATGCGCCCACCTTCCTGCCGCTGGCCGAGAAGGCCATCGGCCATCCTATCGAAATCATTTCCGGAGAGGAAGAGGGGCGCCTGATCTACATGGGTGTTTCCAGCACGCTGGCCAATCACGCCGAACGGCGGCTGGTGCTCGACATCGGCGGCGGTTCCACCGAGTTGATACTCGGCCACGGGCAGGAAATCGAAAGAGTCGAATCGTTCAGTATCGGCAACGTGCGCCAGACCCTGAATTTTTTCCCGGGCGGCCGCATCAATTCCGCATCGTTCGACGCCGCCATTCTGTCGGCGCGCAGCCACTTCGAGGATGCCGCGCCGCCGTATTATCCGCAATACTGGAGCAGTGCCTACGGCTCTTCCGGCACCATACGCTCGATTGCCGACGCCATCGAAAAAAACAAGTTGGGTGACGGCAGCCTGAGCATGGCCAGCCTGGAAGCCCTGAAGCAGCGCCTGATCGAGTACGGCGAGGCGCATCGCATCAACCTGGTCGGCATGAAGCCGGACCGCGCCGCCGTGATGGCTGGCGGCCTCGCGATCCTGATCGGCGTGATGCGCGAGATCGGCATCGAGAGGATGACGGCGATCGAAGCGGGCTTGCGCGTCGGCGTGCTGTGGGATTTGCAATTGCGCGCCACCAAGCGCGACCGGCGCGAATTGTCGGTGCAGGAATTCCTGCGGCGCTTCCATCTCGACGAGGGGCGCGCCAAGCGCGTGGCCGATACGGCGGCGCTGTTGTACGGCCAGCTCAAGCCCAGCAGCGACGATTTTGCCCGCCACCTGTATTGGAGCGGCTTGCTGCACGAAGTCGGCCTGGCCGTGTCGCAGAGCGGCTACCACAAGCACGCTGCCTACATGATCGAGAACGCCGACTTGCCCGGATTTACCACGCGCGAGCAGCGCCTGATGAGTTTGCTGGTGCTCGGACACAAGGGCAACCTGCGCAAGCTAGGCGAGGCGATGGCCAATCCGGACCTTGCCAAGGCTGTCCTGGCCTTGCGGCTGGCGGTGATTTTCATGCATGCGCGTATCGATGTGGCGGTCGATGAGTTGCGCGTGAAAATGAAAAGCAAGATCGAGCTCGAAATCGGCCGCGGCTGGTTCTCTCACCATCCGACCATGTCGTTCTGGATGGACAAGGAGCGCGAGAGCTGGAATGAGATTGGAATGGATTTCGTGGTCAAGAACGGCTCTTGATGAACCTAAGCAGATAATTCATCCGTCGTTCCCGCGTAGGCGGGAACCCATAAGCCAGTTGCGCGGCCATGCTCACTATGGATTCCCGCTTTCGCGGGAATGACGGGGGAAGATTGCGGGTATGCACATGCATTTGCCCGCATTTGGAAACCCTGCAAATTTTAGAGTCGATGGGCATTCATTTGCGTTAGTATGTCGCTTGTCTGAAAGAAATTAATGATATATATTGTTTATATCATTATTGAGAAGGAGTCGATATCATGGCTGCAACCGCAGTGAAGAAGACGGCTGTAAAAGCCCCTGTCGCAAAAAAGACGGTCGCCAGGAAGCCCGCTGTGGCCAAGGCCGTGGTTGCCAAACAAGTCAGCAAGGCCAAGCCGGCGGTGAAACCGGCAGCAAAGCCGAGCGCCAAAGTTGCAGCCAAACCATCCGCCAAGCCGGCCGCAAAGGCCGTAGCGCCCAAGGCAAAGAAAATCAAGCTGGTGCGCGACAGCTTCTCCATGCCGGAAAACGAATATGCAGTGCTGGGCGTGGTCAAGAAAGCCTGTCTGAAGGCCGGCATCGAAGTCAAGAAAAGCGAGTTGCTGCGCATCGGCGTGGCGCTGATCCGCAAAACCGACCTGGCTGCGCTCAAGCGCGAATTGGCCGCGCTGGCGCCTTTGAAGGCGGGCCGTCCCAAGAAGGACAAGTAAGCCCTTCCATAAGCAACTTTTGCAGCAGACGCTGCGGCCCGCCGCCATGTCGGCCGCAGTTGTTGTTTTACTTGCAATATAAGCTGTTGTCATGTCATAAAACGGACATGAAGCTGTCATTTTGCTGAAGTAATAAATCGTTACGCTTGCGTCGTCATCATTCAAGGGACGACCATGCGTATCCTGACCACCCCCGCAGATGCAGTATCCGTACCGGCCAAACTGACCCTCAGCCTTGCTACCACTCCTGAAGAAGTGCGTGAGGTGCAGCGCTTGCGCTACAAGGTATTTGTCGAAGCGATGGGTTTGACCGCGCTCACGAACAGCGAGGGTATCGACCGGGACGATTACGACGATCATTGCGATCATCTGATCGTGCGCGACTCGAATACGCTCAAGGTGGTCGGCACGTATCGCGTGATCGGTCCGAACGCGGCGCGCCAGATGGGCGGCCGCTTCTACTCGGAACAGGAATTCGACTTAAGCCGCCTCAATCACTTGCGCGGCAGCATCGCCGAAGCAGGGCGCGCCTGCATCCACCCCGATTACCGTAGCGGCGCCGTCATCATGATGCTGTGGGCCGGTTTGGCCGCTTATATGAAGCGCGAACAGTGCCAATACCTGATCGGTTGCGCCAGCGTCAGCCTGGCCGATGGAGGCCACAATGCAGCCGCTCTCTACCACGCTCTGAACGGCGCCAACCTGGCTCCGCCGGAATACCGCGTGACGCCGCACCTGCCGTTCCCGATCGAAGACCGCGAGCACGGACATATCGCGCAAGTGCCGCCGCTGATCAAGGGCTACCTGCGCAGCGGCGCCTGGATTTGCGGCGAACCGGCCTGGGATCCCGACTTCCATAGCGCCGACTTTTTCATGATGCTGCCGCTGGCGAATCTCGACAGCCGCTATGCCAAGCACTACCTGAAAGACGCGGAGGCGGCATGAAGCCGCGCGACCAGTTCCTCGACGCGGCCTTTCTCGACAAGGCTGGCAAGTACGGCGATAAGCACGCCGATAAGCACGCCGAAAAATTCAGCAAGCGTGATCCGGCCCGCTTCCGCACCATGTGGCTGTCCGATATTCATCTCGGCACCACCGGTTGCCAGGCAGCGCGCCTGCTTGAATTTTTGCGTGCGACTCAAACCGAAACGCTGTACCTGGTCGGCGACATTGTCGACGGCTGGCAATTGCAGCGCCGCTGGTACTGGGACCAGGTTCACAACAATGTCGTGCAGACGGTATTGAAAAAAGCCAAGAAGGGCACCGAAGTCATCTTCGTTCCCGGCAACCACGACGAAGCGATCCGCCAATTCATCGACCTCGATTTCGGCGGCATCAAGATTCGCGACGAGCTGGTGCATACGACCGCACAGGGTAAGCGCATGCTGGTGCTGCATGGCGACCGCTTCGACGGCGTCATCGCCTGCGCAAAATGGCTGGCCTACCTCGGCGACAACCTGTACACCGTGATCCTGAAGTTCAACAACTGGTACAACGCCTGGCGCGCGCGTGCCGGCCTGCCTTACTGGTCGCTGTCGCAATACCTCAAGCTGAAGGTCAAGAACGCAGTCAGCTACATCACCAAGTTCGAGGATGCACTGGCGGGCGAAGCCAAGCGCCGCGGCCTGGATGGCGTGATCTGCGGCCACATCCACAAGCCGGAAATCCGTGACATCGACGGCGTCACCTATTGCAACGACGGCGACTGGGTGGAAAGCCTGTCGGCGCTGGTGGAAGACTTCAGCGGCGAACTGCGGCTGGTGACCTGGCAGGACATCGTCATGCACCATAAGCAAGTCGAACCGGAAGTCATGGAGTTAAACGACAGAGAGCCTCTAGAAATCGTAGCGAGCGTTCCAAACGCGGGCCGAGAAGCGCAACCGTACGACTGTACGGTGAGCATCGCCGGCACGTGATTGGGAGGCGCAGTAGATTTATAGAGACTCTCTGATGCGCATAGTCATCGTAACGGACGCGTGGGAACCGCAAATCAATGGCGTGGTGAATACGCTGAAGGCGACCACCGCCTGTCTGCGCGCCATGGGCCATGAAGTGCTGCTGGTGACGTCGGAAGGTTTGCGTACGTTTCCCTGTCCGACCTATCCCGATATCAGGCTGGCCTGCCAGCCGTACAGCAAGGTTGCGACCATGCTGAGGGCCTTCGAGCCCGATTGCATACACATCGCCACCGAAGGGCCGATGGGCCTGGCCGCCCGGCGCTATTGCCTGCAAGGCGGCCTCAGCTTCAGTACCGCTTACCACACACGCTTTCCCGAATACGTGCGGGCGCGCACACGCATTCCGCTGGCCTGGACGTATCGCTGGCTGCGCTGGTTCCACGGGCCGTCCAAAAACATCATGGTGCCGACGCCGCGCGTCAAGCAGGTGCTGGAGGAGCATGGGTTCCAGCGCGTGGGCTTGTGGGGGCGCGGCGTCAATACCGAGCATTTCGCTCCGGACGAAAGCGAACGCGATCATTCCGAAGACCATCCGAGCGTCAAGCGCCCCTTGTTCCTGTACGTCGGCCGGATCGCCGTCGAAAAGAACGTCGAGGCGTTTTTGCGGCTCGATCTGCCCGGCACCAAGTGGCTGATCGGCGACGGCCCGCAACGCGAGGAACTGGAAAAGAAGTATCCGAACGCCCGTTTTCTCGGCGCCAAGGCCAATGCCTTGCTGCCGGCCTATTACCGCTGTGCCGACGTGTTCGTGTTTCCCAGCCTGACCGACACCTTCGGCTTGGTGCTGGTGGAAGCCATGGCCTGCGGCGTGCCGGTGGCGGCTTACCCGGTGGAAGGGCCGATCGACGTCGTGGCGCAAGGCCGATCCGGCAGCCTACATAATGATTTGCAGCATGCCTGCCTGGAAGCACTTACGCTGAGCCGCAGCCACACGCGCGAGCATGCGCTCGGCTATTCCTGGGAAGCGGCCACCCAGCAATTCCTGCAGTTGCTGCATCCGGCGCAGCCCGCTGCGCGCCGGCTAGGGCGGACAGCAGCGGTTTGATCGCTTAACTGCGCGGCAGTTTTCTTCCGCAGCAGGAATTGCGGTATGCTGATCGGGTCTTCGACCGGCGGCCGCGACCATGAGACAAGATCCGCGTTTCCCAAATTTATCGATTCTCGATCACCCGCTGATCCAGCATAAGCTCAGCCACATGCGCGAGAAGGACGCCTCGACGCGCAATTTCCGCACCTTGCTGCGCGAGATCACGCTGTTGATGGGTTATGAAATCACGCGCGATCTGCCGCTCACCACCAGACTGATAGCAACGCCGCTGGCACCCATGGATGCGCCGGTGATTGCCGGCAAAAAGCTGGTAGTGGTGCCGGTGTTGCGCGCCGGCATAGGCATGAGCGACGGACTGCTCGACCTCGTGCCATCTGCGCGCGTCGGTCATGTGGGCGTCTACCGCGACCCCGAAACCCTGCAGCCGGTCGAGTACCTGGTGCGTCTGCCCGATCTGGCCGACCGCACCTTCATCGTCTGCGATCCCATGCTGGCCACGGGCAATTCAGCCGTGCACGCCGTCAACGTCTTACGCAACCGTGGCGTGGAAGAGTCGCAGATACGCTTCCTGGCCCTGGTGGCCGCGCCGGAAGGCGTGGCGGTATTCCAGGCGGCGCATCCGCACGTCAAGCTGTATGTGGCGGCACTCGATTCGCACCTCAACGAACACGCTTATATCGTGCCCGGTTTGGGTGACGCAGGCGACCGCCTGTTTGGAACGAAATAAGCGGCTGCTTCTCAACAGCCTCTCGCTGTTATGCCGCTTTCGCTTCTAGCGGCACCGAACTGCGAATCAGATAGTCGAAAGCCGACAGGCTGGCCTTGGCGCCTTCGCCCATGGAAATAACGATTTGCTTGTATGGCGTGGTGGTGGCGTCGCCGGCTGCGAAGATGCCGGGCGCCGAGGTCTGGCAGCGCGCATCGATCTCGATTTCGCCGCGCGGGCTGAGTTCGACCGCGCCTTTGAGCCAGTCGGTGTTCGGCAGCAGGCCGATTTGCACGAACACGCCTTCGAGTTCCAGTGTTTCGCGCCGCGCGCTGGCGCGGTCGGTATAGACGAGGCCGTTGACCCTGGAACCGTCACCGAGCACTTCGTTCGTGACGGCGTTGGTGATCACGGTGACGTTGGCCAGGCTGGCCAGCTTGGTTTGCAGCACCGCATCGGCGCGCAGCTTGGTGTCGAATTCGATCAGCGTCACATGACTGACGAGGCCGGCCAGGTCGATCGCGGCTTCGACGCCGGAATTGCCACCGCCGATCACGGCCACGCGTTTGCCCTTGAACAGCGGGCCGTCGCAGTGCGGACAATAGGCGACGCCGCGTCCGCGGTATTCCTTCTCGCCCGGCACGTTCAGTTCGCGCCAGCGTGCGCCGGTGGCGGCAATCACACTGCGTGCCTTGAGCGTCACGCCACTGGCCAGCGACACGCAGTGCAGACCATTGCCTGCAGCGGTCTGCAAGCCGACCACGCGCTGCAGGTTGATCAGGTCGACGCCATAGTCGCGCACGTGGCGTTCCAGCGAGGCCGCCAGCTTAGGCCCTTCGGTATAGGGAACCGAAATGAAATTCTCGATGCCCAGCGTATCGAGCACCTGGCCACCGAAACGTTCGGCCAGCAAGCCGGTGCGTATGCCCTTGCGCGCGGCATAGATCGCCGCTGCAGCACCGGCCGGGCCGCCACCCACCACCAGCACGTCATAGGGTTCGCTGGCGTCGAGCCGGGCGGCGGCGCGCTCGGCTGCATTGGTATCGACCTTGGCCACGATCTCCTCGAGCGTCATGCGGCCCTGGCCGAACAACTCGCCGTTGAGGAAGACCATGGGCACGGCCATGATCTTGCGCTCTTCGGTCTCTTGCTGGAACAGCGCACCATCTATCATCGTGCTTTCGATATTCGGATTCAGCACGGCCATCAGGTTGAGCGCCTGCACCACGTCCGGGCAGTTGTGGCAAGACAGCGAAACGAAAATCTCGAAACGCAGCTCACCCTCAATCGCCTGGATCTGCGCGATGATCTCGGCTTCTGCCTTGGGCGGATGACCGCCGGTCTGCAGCAGGGCCAGTATCAATGACGTGAATTCGTGGCCCATCGGAATGCCGGCGAAGTGAATGCGTGCCGCTTCGCCTGCACGCGCCACACCGAATGAAGGGCGGCGTGAAGCCTTGCCATCCTCGCGCACGCTGACTTTATCGGACAGGCTGGCTATCTCGTGCAGCAGCTCGGCGATCTCGCGCGCCTTGGCGCTGTCGTCGAGCGAGGCGACCAGTTCGATCGGCTGCACGATTTTTTCGAGGTAGATCTGTAGTTGCGATTTGAGGTTGGCGTCGAGCATGGCGAATCCTTCAAATTTTGGGTAAAAGAAATCCGTCTCTTCGCACTGGGCGAGGAGATTTATTGTGGCGGTCGAACGGTATCTGGGTTACGGAGGCGCTTCCTGCTTATGCCCGTTTTAACTAAGGCAGGCGAGTGCGCGCCATTCAATCGCCCCTCGCCCACTTATGGGAGAGGGGAGGGGGAGAGGGGCCGTCAAGGCAAGAGGTCTTGCAAGCACCCTCTCCCCTACCCCTCTCCCGCGAGCGGGTGAGGGGATGAGAGTGGTGGATTAGATCTTGCCGACCAAGTCGAGCGAGGGGGCCAGCGTGGCTTCGCCTTCTTTCCACTTCGCCGGGCACACCTCGCCCGGGTGGCTGGCGACATATTGTGCTGCCTTGACCTTGCGCATCAGTTCAGAAGCGTCGCGGCCGATGCCGCCGGCATTGATTTCGACGATCTGGATGCGGCCTTGCGGATCGATCACGAAGGTGCCGCGCTCTGCCAGGCCGGCTTCCTCTATCATCACGCCGAAGTTGCGCGTGATGGCGCCGGTCGGGTCGCCCACCATAGGGTACTTGATTTTGGCGATGGTCTCGGACGTGTCGTGCCAAGCCTTGTGGGTGAAGTGCGTGTCGGTGGAAACGGCATAGATTTCCACGCCCATGTCGCGGAATTCAGCGTACTTGTCGGCCAAGTCGCCCAATTCGGTGGGGCAGACGAAAGTGAAGTCGGCCGGGTAGAAGAACACTACCGACCACTTGCCTTTCAGCGTAGCATCGCTGACGTCGACAAACTTGCCATTGTGATAAGCCGTGGCCTTGAAAGGCTTGATTTCGGTGTTGATCAGGGTTTGCATACCATTTCTCCTCATTGGGTTAACAAAAAATCGATGGAGGAATGATAGCTGGTATCTATCAATATAGAAAATTGATTGTGTTTATCGATCTAATAGATTCTGATAAGAAACATGCTTGATGTAAGACGGGTGGCCATCTTGCCAGGGTAATGCCGGCTGGGAGATTACTTGCCCAGCATGTCAGGCGCCATCACGGCCTTCAGATAATTCGTCGCACTTTCGCCGCGTTCCTTTTGCGCGATCCACACGGCGGTCGATTTGCGTACCGCCCAGTCCTGCTCCTTGCCGGTCAGGATGTACGCGACGATGCGCCCCAGCGTGGGCTGATGGCCTACCACCAGCACGGGCTCGCGCGCTTCAGGCCAATTGACGATGCTCAGGATGGACTCTGCCGTTGCGCTCGGCGCCAGTCCAGGGTTAATTTTGTATTTGCGTCCCAGCGCTTCGGCGGTCTGTACCGTGCGGCGGGTGGGGCTGACCAGGATTCGCGTGGTGTTGGGCAGTGTACGCTCCAGCCATTCCCCCATCTTCCAGGCTTGCCGATGGCCCTTCGAGGTCAGCACGCGGTCTTCGTCGTTCTCGCCGACTTTGCCGACTTCCGCCTCCGCATGCCGCCACAAGATGAGGTCCATATCGGCACCTAGGACGCCGGCGTCGCCAGCAATTGCATCAGGTATTGCTGCGCGCCGAATTTCGCCTGGCGAGCGCGCGGTTTGCGGCGCTGGTAGTTGCCGTCCGAGTCGAGCTCCCAGGAATTGATGTTGTCCTTCAGGTAGGGGTTCAAGCCCTCGCTGATCACGCGCTTCTTCAAGGACTTGTCCAATATGGGGAAGGCGATTTCCACGCGGCGGAACAGGTTGCGGTTCATCCAGTCGGCACTGCCGAGATAGACGTCGTGCGCCAGGTCGTTGCGGAAATAGAAAATGCGGCTATGTTCGAGGAAGCGTCCGATGATGGAGCGCACGCGAATGTTTTCCGACAGGCCCGGCACGCCCGGACGCAGCGCGCAGGCGCCGCGCACGATCAAATCTATCTTGACGCCGTCGGCCGATGCCGCGTACAGGGCGCGGATCACCGATTCGTCGAGCAGCGCGTTCATCTTCGCGATGATGACGCCGGGCCGGCCTTCGCGCGCGATGCGCGCTTCATTGCGGATGGCACGGATGAATTCTTTTTGCAGCGTGAAAGGAGCCAGCCACAGGTAGTGCAGCTTTTGCGGCTTGGTCAGACTGGTCAGATGGATGAATACTTCGTTGACTTCGTTGGCCAGGGCCGGGTTGGCCGTCAGCAGGCCGAAATCGGTGTAATGCTTGGTCGTGGTCGGGTGGTAATTGCCGGTTCCCAGGTGCGCGTAGTAGCGCAGCTCGCCCTGCTCGCGGCGGATGATGAAAGACATCTTCGCGTGCGTCTTGAGGCCGACCACACCATAGACGACCTGGGCGCCGACGCGCTCGAGACGGTCGGCCCAGTTGATGTTGGCTTCCTCGTCGAAGCGCGCCATCAGCTCGACGATCACCGTGACTTCCTTGCCGCGCTGCGCCGCCGTGATCAGTGATTCCATCAGGTCCGAATTCATGCCGGTGCGGTAGATGGTCTGCTTGATGGCCACCACGTCCGGGTCGTAGGCGGCGCTGCGCACAAATTCGACTACCGGCTGGAAGGATTGGAAAGGGTGGTGCAGCAGGATGTCCTGCTTCCTGAGCAGCGCGAACAGGTCGCCGCCCATGAGCTTGGGCGGCATATTCGGCGTGAAGGAGGGGAAGCGCAGGCCGGGGTGGCCGACATGGTCGATCAACTGCGACAGGCGCACCATATTGACCGGTCCGTCCACTGCATACAGGCTGGCTTCGCCGACCGGGAATTGCTGCAGCAGGAAGCTGGCCAGGTGCGGCGGGCAGTTTTTCGCTACCTCGAGGCGCACGGCCATGCCGAACTGGCGGCTCTGCAATTCGCTTTGCAGTGCCTGGCGCAAGTTTTTGACTTCCTCTTCATCGACCCACAGGTCGCTGTTGCGCGTGACCCGGAACTGCGAATAGGCGAGCACTTCGCGTCCGGTAAACAAATCTTCAATGTGAGAGTGGATCACCGACGACAGCAGGCAAAAGCTCAGACCGTCTTTGGACAGCTCCGGCGGCAATTGGATTACGCGCGGCAAGACGCGCGGCGCCTTGACGATGGCGATCGCCGTGCCGCGGCCGAACGCGTCCTTGCCCGACAGCTCGACGATGAAATTCAGGCTCTTGTTGACGACTTGCGGAAACGGGTGGGCGGGATCGAGGCCGATCGGCGTCAGCAAGGGTTTGACTTCGCGGTGGAAATATTCCTTGACCCAGGCTCGCTGCTCAGCATTGCGGTCGGTGTGTCTGACAAGATGAATGCCTTCCCGGGAAAGCTGGGGCAGGACTTCATGATTCAGTATCGAATATTGCCTTTCGACAATTCTATGGCATTCGACACTGGTATGCTCGAGTGCCGCGAGCATGGCCGGGTTCGAGCCGTTTTCGCCGTCGACCTGGCCCTGAGCCAGGAGGCTGGCGATGCGCACTTCGAAAAACTCGTCGAGGTTGTTGCTGACAATGCAAAGATAGCGCAAGCGCTCAAGCAAAGGGACGGACTTGTCTTCTGCCTGGCTTAAAACGCGCAAGTTGAACGCCAGTTGTGACAACTCGCGATTTAAATACACACTGCTTTTGGAGGGAGCGGGAACAGCCTCTACTTGGTCTTGGTTCTTTTTATTCATCTGAAAATAATTATCCCAACAAGGCTATTTTGAGTGTAATGGCGGATTGTGACAAGTGTGTGACATGGGGCGCGAGACTGTCATAAAGCTGTCATAAATATCGGATACAGTGCGCACAGTTCAAATTTGGCCATTTTTTATGGGCTTCCGCAGGGAAGCCGCCAAACGCAGTAATGCGGGCAATCTGTATACACAAACTCACCGGGATAGGAGCGATTATGCAACTGAATCAACTACTACGTGCCGTTGTATTGGCTGTGGGCGCCGTCGCGGCCACTTCGGCAATGGCGACCGACATGACCGGCGCCGGCGCGACCTTTCCAGCACCGATTTACTCCAAGTGGGCGGAATCCTACAAAGCCGCGACCGGCAATGGCCTGAATTACCAGGCGATCGGTTCGGGCGGCGGCATCAAGCAAATCAAGGCCAAGACGGTCGATTTCGGTGCTTCCGACATGCCGCTGGGCGGCGATGAATTGAATACCGAAGGTCTGGTACAGTTCCCGACCGTGATCGGCGGCGTTGTGCCCATCTTCAATATCGACGGCGTGGCCGCCGGCCAGCTGAAGCTGACAGGTGAAGTCCTGGCCCACATCTATCTGGGCAAGATCACCAAGTGGAATGATGCTGCAATCACCGCGCTCAATCCTGGCGTGAAGCTGCCGGCTGACGACATTACCGTCGTGCACCGTGCCGACGGTTCCGGTACTTCCTTCCTGTTTACCGATTACCTGTCGAAGTCGAACGCCGAATTCAAGAGCACGGTCGGCGCCGGCACCGCGGTCAAGTGGCCGGTGGGCGTGGGCGGCAAGGGTAACGAAGGCGTGGACGCCAACGTGACCCGCATCAAGGGCTCGATCGGCTATGTCGAATACGCCTATGCAAAGAAGAACAAGAACGTCTACGCGCAGTTGAAGAACCACGACGGCCAATTCGTCGAGCCGACGGAAAACAGCTTCAAGGCGGCTGCTGCGGGCGCCGAATGGTCCAAAACCCCGGGCTTTGGCGTCGTGCTGACCGATCAACCCGGCAAGGCCAGCTGGCCGATCACCGGCGCAACCTTCATCCTGATGCACAAGGTTGAAGCCAATGCGGCCAATGCCCGTGAAGTGCTGCACTTCTTTGACTGGGCCTACAAGAACGGCAACGCCATGGCGCTCGAACTCGACTACGTGCCCCTGCCGGACTCCGTGACCAAGATGATCCACGAAGCCTGGAAAGACTCCATCAAGGATGGCGCCGGCAAGGCAGTCTGGTAATCTGCAAGCTGTCGCAGACAAGAATGTAATAATGTAGTTGACAAGCCGGGTCGCCCCGGTGTGCCATGCATGAAAGCATGGTACACCGGGCGGCCCGCAAGTTGTTTCTGGAGGGCGCTTATGAGCGCAAACATGTCGTCGATAGCCGTGAGCGGGGAGGATGCGATGCAGAGCCAAGCTGCCGAGCACCAGGCATTGCTGCGCACCATGCGCGGCCAGCGCATGCAGGATTTCCTCTTTCATAAACTCACGTTGCTGTTCGCCGCCACGGTGCTGCTGGTGCTGCTCGGCATCATCGTCTCGCTGGCATTGGGCGCCTGGCCAGCCTTGAAGGCATTCGGCCCGGGTTTTATTACCCGTATCGAATGGGACCCGGTCAACGACCAGTACGGCGCCATGATCGCCATCGTCGGCACCGTCGTCACCTCGTCGATCGCGCTGGCGATTGCCTTCCCGATCAGTTTCGGCATCGCCGTCTTCCTCACGGAAATCTGCCCGGCCTGGCTGCGCCGGCCCTTGGGAACTGCCGTCGAGCTGCTGGCCGGTATTCCCAGCATCATTTACGGCATGTGGGGCCTGTTCGTGTTTGCGCCCTTCTGCGCCGATTACGTGCAGCCCTTGCTCGCGCATACCCTCGGCAAGCTGCCTTTCGTCGGCGCGCTGTTCAGCGGGCCCATGATGGGCATAGGCGTGCTGACGGCCGGCTTTGTGCTGGCGGTCATGATCATTCCCTTCATCGCCTCGGTGATGCGCGACGTCTTTGAAATCGTACCGCCGGTGCTGAAGGAATCGGCCTATGGGCTCGGCTGCACCAAGTGGGAAGTGGTACGAAAAATTGTTTTGCCCTATACCAAGGTAGGTGTGGTTGGCGGCGTCATGCTCGGCTTCGGCCGCGCGCTCGGCGAAACCATGGCGGTCACCTTCGTGATCGGCAATGCGAACAAATTGTCGTGGTCGCTGTTCGCGGCCGGAAACAGCATCGCGTCGACGCTGGCCAATGAATTTGCCGAAGCGGATACGGAACTGCACGTCTCCTCGCTGCTGGCGCTCGGTCTGATCCTGTTCATCCTAACTTTCATCGTCTTGACCGGCGCCAAGCTGATGCTGGCCGGCATGGCGCGCCGCGAGGGAGTCAAGTCGTGAACACCGTCAATTCCGTTGATACTCCCGTGGCTCATTCCGCCATGAATCCTGCGCCTAAATTCGCACCTGATCCCGCGCTTAACCGTGTTTATCGCCGCCGTCTGTGGTCACACCGCTTCGGCATGGCCTTGTCCTTTCTGGCGATGGCAGTCGGCCTCGGTTTCCTTGCCTGGATCCTGGCGACGCTGCTGTACAAGGGCTTCAGTGCGGTCAACCTGGCGATGTTTACCGAAACTACGCCTGCGCCGGGCAGCACCGGCGGCGGCTTGAAAAACGCCATTTTCGGCAGTCTCATGATCGTCGGTGTCGGCACGCTGATCAGCACGCCGATCGGCATTCTGGCCGGCATCTATCTGTCCGAATACGGCGAGGTCAGCCGTTTTGCGCAGGTGACGCGTTTCGTGACCGACATCATGCTGTCGGCGCCGTCCATCGTGGTCGGCTTGTTCGTGTACGCGATCTATGTCGCCAACGTGCACCACTTCTCCGGCTGGGCCGGCAGCGTGGCGATTTCGCTGATCGCGATTCCGGTCGTGGTGCGCGCCACCGACAATATGTTGAACCTGGTGCCGATCAACCTGCGCGAAGCCGCCTTTGCCCTCGGTGCGCCGCGCTGGAAAGTTGCCCTGATGGTGCGCCTGCGCGCGGTCAAGGCAGGTGTGCTGACCGGCGTATTGCTGGCTGTGGCGCGCATTTCCGGCGAGACTGCGCCGCTGCTGTTCACCGCCTTCGGCAACCAGTTCTTCAGCAAGGACATGAATGGACCCATGGCCAACCTGCCCTTGGTCATCAATCAATTTACGATGAGTGCCGACGACAATTGGATCACCATCGGTTGGGGTGCCTCGCTGCTGATTACCTTCAGCGTGCTGGGTTTGAATATTCTGTCGCGCATGGCATCTTCCGAAAAAGCCCATGCATAATTTTCGCAATCGACACCATGACCAATAACACTCCTGCCAAAGCCGATCCGAAAATCACGATCGAAATTTCCCATCTGAATTTTTATTATGGAAATTTCCAGGGCCTCAAGCACATCAACCTGAAGATCCACGACAAGAAAGTCACGGCTTTCATCGGCCCGTCGGGTTGCGGCAAATCGACGCTGCTGCGTACGCTCAACCGTATGTACGACCTCTATCCGGGGCAGCGTGCCGAGGGTTCCATCGTCTATAACGGCCGCAACATCCTCGAGCCGGGCCAGGACGTCAACATGCTGCGCGCCAAGGTCGGCATGGTGTTCCAGAAGCCGACGCCGTTTCCGATGTCGGTGTACGACAACATCGCTTTCGGCGTGCGACTGTATGAAAACCTGCCGAAAGGCGAAATGGATGAGCGCGTCGAATGGGCGCTGCACAAGGCCGCCCTGTGGACCGAGGTGAAGGACAAGCTGAACAAGAGCGGTCTCAGCCTGTCCGGCGGCCAGCAGCAGCGTCTGTGCATCGCACGTGGCGTCGCCGTCAAGCCCGACGTCTTGCTGCTCGACGAACCGACTTCGGCGCTCGATCCTATCTCCACGGCGAAGATCGAAGAACTGATCAGCGAACTGAAAGACGACTATACGATTGCCATCGTCACCCACAATATGCAACAGGCCGCGCGTTGTTCCGACTACACCGCCTATATGTATCTTGGTGAATTGGTGGAGTTCGGCGAGACCGACCAGATTTTCATGAATCCGGATCGCAAGGAAACCCAGGATTACATTACCGGACGTTTTGGATAAAAATAAAAACGCGGCCGTTTGTTAGCTGCCGCTCTGATAACGAGCCTCAAGGAGAAGACCATGCCTAGCGATCACTCATCGAAGCAATACGACCAGGATCTGGAAGGGATACGTTCCAACGTCCTGTTGATGGGCGGGATGGTGGAAAGCCAGTTTGCTGATGCAGTCGCCTGTTTTCGTACCGGCAACGTGGAGCAGGCCGATGCAACCATCAAGAACGACGAGAACGTCAACCGCCTCGAAGTGACTCTCGATGAGGCGTGCAGCCATTTGATCGTGCGCCGGCAACCGGCTGCCAACGATCTGCGCATCGTCATGGCGACCTCCAAGCTGATCACCGACCTCGAGCGCATCGGCGACGAAGCCACCAAGATCGCGCGTGCCTCCAAGGATATCCAGAGCCGCGGCGTGGCCACGCTCAATCACTATGAAACCGTGCGCGTGATCGCCAACCGCGCCAGCTATATGCTGCACGATGCGCTCGATGCGTTCGCCCGTCTCGACGAGGCGCAGGCGACCAAGATCATTGCGCAGGACGAGATCGTCGATCACGAGTTCCGTTCCATCATGCGCACACTGATCACCTTCATGATGGAAGATCCGCGCACGATTTCTGCCGCGCTCGACACCATGTGGGTGGCCAAGGCGATCGAACGGATCGGCGACCACTGCAAGAATATTGCCGAGTACGTGGTGTACGTGGTCGAAGGCAAGGATATCCGCCACACCGGTTATGCCAGTACGAAATTGAGCGCTGAACAGGACGCCCAGAACTAAAGCCTATGGTCGCAGACAAGACAACTATCCTGGTCGTCGAGGACGAACCGGCGATCGTCGAACTGGTCAGTTTCGCCTTGCGCGAAGCCGGCTGGAATCCGGTCGCAGTCAACAATGCCGGCGACGCCTGGGATTTCATCCAGCGCCGGTTGCCGCATATGATCCTGCTCGACTGGATGCTGCCGGATCAAACCGGTCTGCGCCTGCTGTCGCGTATCCGCGCCGACCGCAACTTCAACGAATTGCCGGTCATCATGCTGACCGCAAAGAGCATGGAAGAAGACAAGATCGCCGGTCTCGACAATGGCGCCGACGATTACATCACCAAACCTTTTTCACCGCGCGAATTGACAGCGCGAATCAACGCATTGTTGCGCCGCAAGCGGCCAGACCATTCGCAAAGCATGATGCGGGCCGGCGAGGTGACACTGGATCCGGTGAGCTGCAACGTCAGCCTGAAGGACCAGAAAATCGACATCGGCCACGCCGAATTCAAGCTGTTAAAATTCTTCCTTGCCCACCCGGACCGCGTGTTTTCGCGCAGCCAATTGCTCGACAAGGTGTGGGGCGATCACGTGGTGATCGAAGAACGCACGGTCGACGTGCACGTGCTGCGCCTGCGCAAAGTCCTGAAAGAGGCAGAGTACTTGATCAAGACCGTGCGTAGTGTAGGCTACATGCTATCCGAGAAATAGGCGCCGGGGCACCGATCGGCGCTCCAATATTGATATGAATCCGCAAATGTTGTTTTGGGTACCGGCACTGCTGCGCATGTCTCTGCTGCTGCTTTTCGTCGGTATCACCGGTTATTTCTTTGGCCCGGCCATTGCTTTTGGCCTCGGTACGGCGGGTTTCGGCCTGGTGGTGCTGGTGCAGCTGAAGTATCTGTACCGCTTGTCCGGCTGGTTGGACGATCCCGACAGCGAGAAGCTGCCCGACGGCTGGGGCGCTTGGACCGACGTCTTTTCCCGCCTGTACCGCCTGCGCCGCGACGACGAAAAAAATCGCACCGAATTGGGCGAGTGGCTGACCCGCTTCCGCCAGGCCATGAGCCTGCTGCCGGACGGCGTGGTCATCATGGACGACGTGCTGTTCCTCGAGTGGTGCAATCCGGCTGCGGAGAGACACCTGGGCCTGCAGAACTTGCGCGACAAGGGCATGCGCGTGACGAATCTGATCCGCAGCCCGGATTTCATGGATTACATCATCCTGGGCCGCTACGAGCATCCGCTGACGCTGACACTGCGCGAACGCAAGCTGATCGTGCAAATCATCCCTTTCGAGAACCGCCGCCAGATCCTGGTGACGCACGACGCCACCGAATCGGAACGCATCGATATGATGCGGCGCGATTTCATCGCCAATGCTTCGCACGAGCTGCGGACGCCGCTGACCGTGATCAACGGCTTCCTCGAAATCGCGTCCTCGCAGCCGAATCTCGATGCGCAGACGCGCAGCGCGCATTTGAAGCTGATGACCGAACAGGGACATCGCATGCAGAACCTGGTCGAGGATATGCTGACGTTGACGCGGCTGGAGTCGATCGAATATCCGCTGCGGCCGGAACGCGTGGCGGTGAAGGCGCTGCTGGAGCAGATCATGGACGAGGCGAAGGCCTTGTCGGCCGGCCGCCATACGATCACGCTGTCGGCCGACGGACCGGACATCAAGGGCGGCACGGAGGAGTTGCGCAGCGCCTTCGGCAACCTGGTGTCGAATGCGGTGCGCTACACGCCGGAAGGCGGCACCATCAAGATTTCCTGGAAGATGAGCAAGTCCGGTCCCCAGTTTGCTGTGCAGGACAATGGCATCGGCATCAGTCCCGAGCACATCGCGCGCCTGACCGAACGCTTTTACCGCGTTGACAAGGGCCGTTCACGCGAAACCCAGGGCACCGGCCTGGGCCTGGCCATCGTCAAACACGTATTGCTGCGTCACGATGCGATCTTGACCATAGACTCCAAGCCGGAGCAGGGCAGTACCTTCATCGTCAGCTTCCCGATCACGGCGGCGATGGCGGATACGTTTTCTGCTGCTTCCGACTCTGTAGCAGCCGTTGGGTAACAGCTGATTTGACCTTGGCGCGCCCTCGTCTATAGATGGGGATATGCGCTGGCGAAAGGACGCGTCTCCCCTAGCTACCGTTAATATCACCGCTGAGACGCGTCTGCTGACTTTCCAAATACTTGTGGTGGCTCGCCCGCGCTACCTCCTTCCGCCATCCCACATCCCCATATACAGACGGGTAATTGGCTACGCTGTAGTTTTGCCAAAAAACGAAAGAGCAATGAATTGCGGGCACATGCTGGTGAGGCGATTACTACCTTCCCCCGTCATTCCCGCGTAGGCGGGAATCCATAAGCAAAGTCGCGCATCCCGTCTCACTAAGAAGTCCACTGAATGGCCGCGACATGGAACAAGGGGGACATACGCTAAAATCACAAGCTTCATGCCTGTTCCTGAGAAGCCCTTGCTCATGTCCACTCGTCGATTTTCCTGTGCGCTGATCTCCATCAGCCTGCTGCTTTCCGCTTGCACCACAACTCCTCCAACCGCACCTGTAACAGCGCCGGTAGTAGTGGCCCAAACCCCGCCGCCGCCCAAACCGCCGCGCAAAATCAAGATCGGCCTCGCCCTCGGCGGTGGCGCCGCGCGCGGCTTCGCCCACATCGGCGTGATCAAGGCGCTCGAAGCCCAAGGCATCTATCCCGACATCGTGGTCGGCACCAGCGCGGGGAGTTTGGTCGGCGCCTTGTATGCGGCCGGCAACGACGGCTTTACCTTGAACAAGCTGGCCCTGACCATGGACGAGTCGGCCATCGCCGACTGGTCGGTGCCGTTCTTTTCCAGCACCAGCGGGGTTTTGAAGGGCGAGGCGCTGCAGGAGTATGTCAATCGCACGGTCAAGAATCTGCCGATGGAAAAGATGAAGATTCCTTTCGGCGCGGTGGCAACCGATTTGCGTACCGGTGCGCCGGTGCTGTTCCAACGTGGCAATACCGGCGTCGCGGTGCGCGCCTCATCGGCAGTGCCGGGTGTGTTCCAGCCGGTGACGATCGGTGACCATACCTATGTCGACGGCGGGTTGGTGGCGCCGGTGCCGGTCAATTTTGCGCGCGCGATGGGCGCGGACTTCGTGATCGCGGTCAATATCTCTTCGCAACCCGAGGCGCAGACGGCCAACAGCACCTTGCAGATTTTGTTGCAGACCTTTGCCATCATGGGTCAGAGCATCAATCACTATGAGCTGAAGGGTGCCGACGTCGTGATTCAGCCGGGATTGGGTGCCATGAAGGGCAGCGACTTCGACAGCCGCAATGTGGCGGTATTGGCAGGCGAGCAGGCAACGGCCATTGCCTTGCCGGAAATTAAACGCAAGCTCGAGGCAATGCGGAATCAGTAGATTTGGAAGGCGACCTGCCCAATTTGACGTCTTGAGAGCGGGCCGCTGTCCCCTGATAATGTAGTTCAGTCGAACCTGGAGCTGACGCTGTCTGCCTCGCTGGCATCCTCACTATCTTCGCCATGCGCCAGCTCGACCCGGTTGCGTCCCGCCGCTTTGGCCCGGTAAAGCGCGGCGTCGGCGCGCGCCATGGCTTGCTGCACCGTTTCTCCTTTGCCTTTCGCGCCGGGGAGGGCGGTGGTGACGCCGATGCTGATGGTGACGTTCACCTTGCGTGCTCCGACCGGGGCGGCGGCGATGGCGTGCCTGAGGCGCTCGGCCAACCGTGCGGCGCCGTCCAGGTCGGTGTCCGGCGCCAGCACGCAGAATTCTTCGCCGCCGGTGCGCGCCACGGTGTCTGACGGGCGCGCCGTTTCGCGCAACAGACGCGCGGCTTGCCGCAACGCTTCGTCGCCGGCGGCGTGACCGTAGCGGTCGTTGACTTGCTTGAAGTGGTCAATATCGAGCATGAGCAGGGCCCAAGTGCTGCCGCCGCGCTGCACGCGGGCCAGTTCGGCCGACATGACGTGGATCAGTGAGCGCAGGTTGGCCAGGCCGGTCAAGGTGTCGTGCTGGGCCAGGTGTTGCAATCGCCGCACCACGCGCTGCAGCCGCCGCATCACGCGCATCACCGCCATCGCGCCCAGCATGAGGTTGAATAGCGACAACATGCTGGTCAGGCTGACGACGGTGATCTGGTTCATCCCGGTTGGCACACTGATCAGCAACGTGCCCGCAGCGCGCCAGAGCGACCACGCCACGGCAATACGGCCCGCGAATATCAGCCCCGCCGACACCAGCAAGCCGCTGACCAGTGCCGCCGCTGCCCGGCCGAACTCCCGTGCGATCGGTCGGGCGCTGGATACACCGCTGCGCAGGAGGACCGACGCCGCTATGGCGGCTATCAGTGCACCGCGCAGGAAAGGATTCGCGCCGAACGTCACGTCGAACACGCCCATTGCCATGGCCGCCAACAGGACCCCGCCGTCGAGCCATGGGGACCTGGGCTGCTTCAAAAACACACGCATGCCGCGCCCGAGCGCGACGAACGAGGCGACTATCGCGAAATTGCTCAATGCAATCCAGGAAAGGTCTGCGGAGCCGGCGATCTGCAGCGTGAATGTCACCGTCGCCAGCGAACACAGGCAAAACACCGACATGTGAAACGCCGTTTCGCGGGCCAGCCCCAGGAGCTTCCCGGCCACCCACCATCCAATGCCGGCAAACGCCAGCTGGACGGCTAGAACGAGATATAACAGATGATGAGCATTCATGAATTGGAAGTGGGGGAGCGGTACGGATTTCCTTCAATGCGTCGCGGTGGCGGACAGGCAGTCTCGTGGCGCGGCGTCTCCTTGCCGCCAGCGGCCTGCAACCCGTTTATACGTTCAATGTGCAGTAAGCGCCCGCTTACTGCGTACCGGACGGCGCGGCAGGATCCTGCGAGGTTTCTTCGGGAGCGTCGATGCGGCGCGCGCCGTTGAAGCGGCGTTTCCAGTAGCCTACATCCATGCTTTCTATGCGCACATCACCGCCGGGGGCCGGCGAGTGGATGAACTTGTTGTCGCCCAGATAAATACCGACGTGCGAAAAGCCGCGCTTGAGCGTGTTGTAGAACACCAGGTCGCCCGGCTGCAGATCTTTGGGCTCGACCTTTTGACCGACGTGGCTGATTTCCGCCGAAGTGCGCGGCAAGTCCTTGCCCCAGGCCTCTTTGAATACGTAGCGCACCAAGCCGCTGCAATCAAGACCGTTTTCCGGTGAGACACCGCCGAACTTGTAATGGATGCCGAGCATGTCGACGGCCTTCACCGCCAACTGCGACGCTTTGCTGGTGAGGGCCGACAGCGCTTCCATGGTTGAAGTGCCTTCCGGCAGCATGGGGTCGGCCAATGCCGGTTGCTGCGAAAGAATCGCAGCAGCGAGCAGGCAGATCGGACCTAGCTGTCGTACTTTTGTCATAGAGGCAAGTTGTTTCGGCGCAAGCTATGCAATGTACGGCAATACCGGGCGCAATGTCAAAAATTGGTGCTGCGGAGTATGCTGATAGGGTGCTCATAATCGGCCGAATAGGGGCTAAGGATTCATGTGTTTTTTGCCGTTAAAAAGTTGCTAGCCGGAATGGTTTGATTCTGGTTTTCGGTAGACGTTTATGAAATTGCAACGTACTAACGCCGTGTTTTGTCTCCATTAGAATGGCAAGCCTTGAAGAGAACTTGCGAAAACCGCGCATCTTGATCGCCGACGATTCGCGCCTGGTGCGCGCGGTCCTGATCAAGCGCATCGAGGGCTTGTTCGAGTTCCGCGAAGCGGTCGATGGCGAACAGGCGTGGGAAATATTGCTCGGCGATGCCGAGATTCGTGTCGTCATCAGCGATTTGACCATGCCGCGGCTCGACGGCTATGGCCTGCTGCAGCGCATACGGACATCCGACCTGGCGCGTATACGCGAACTGCCGGTGGTGGTGGTGTCGGGCAGTGACGAGGTCGCCGAACGCGAGCGGGCCAAAGCGGCTGGCGCCGATGACTTGATCACCAAGGGCATAGGCGCGGCGCAATTGCTGTCGCGGCTCGATGTGCTGGCCAGGCTTTCCAGCCCCTGATTCGATTCCCTGACCAAGCCCTTGCCGTGTGGCGCCGCTGTGATGATGGGTATAAGCGCAGCATGATGGAGGCGGCGAAGTGCGCGGTTTAGAATGCTTGCTTGTTCAATAAGGAGCTGCGATGCAATCCAAGCCTGTTCTGTCGCTGGACGATCTCAAGAAAATTGCTGCTGCCGCCGAAGCGGAAGCAAGGGCCAATAGCTGGGCCGTAACCATTTCCATCGTCGACGACGGTGGTCATTTGCTCTGGCTGCAACGCATGGATGGCGCGTCGCCGATTTCTGCCTATATTTCCCCGGCCAAGGCCAAGACCGCTGCCATGGGGCGGCGCGAATCGAAAGTATATGAAGACATGATCAACAACGGCCGCTATTCCTTCCTGTCGGTACCGGAAATCGAAGCGACGCTGGAAGGCGGCGTGCCTATCGTAGTCGACGGTCATTGCGTCGGTGCGGTTGGGGTCTCCGGCGTGAAATCAATCGAGGATGCGCAGATTGCCAAGGCGGGCATCGCCGCATTGTCGTAGTGCGGACCGGCAGAATCAGGAATCAGGTAAAGGGGGCGGGACGCAGGCGGGGTCGTTCTTGTCCGTCTGCATTGCCAAGCAGGGGTGTATTGCGCTATAATTAACCGGTTTGACCAATTTAATCCCGTCGTAGCGCATACCTATATCCCCATCGTTCCATTTGGCTCTCGCACACCCGTTTTGCGCCTCGACTGCGCGAAATTGCGAAGGCTGCCTTGGCGCGGCGCAACGGCGGTAACATCACCAGGAGTTACCCCTTGCCGCCCATTCTTTCAGGCCACACCGTTCCGGCCATCCTAGCGCTAGCGGACGGGTCCATTTTCCATGGTTTCGCTATCGGCGCGGCAGGTTCCACGACCGGTGAAGTCGTGTTCAATACCGCCATGACCGGCTATCAGGAAATCCTGACCGACCCCAGCTACAGTCGTCAGATCGTTACGCTGACCTATCCGCACATCGGCAATACCGGCATCAACCAGGAAGACGTGGAATCGGCCAAGGTGCATGCCGCCGGCCTGATCATCAAAGACTTGCCGCTGCAAGTCTCAAACTTCCGCTCCACGCAATCCCTGTCGGATTACCTGAAGGCGGAAAACGTGGTTGCCATCGCCGGCATCGACACGCGCAAGCTGACGCGCATCCTGCGCGAAAAAGGTGCACAGGCTGGCGCCATCGTCGCCGGCGCCGATGCCAACGCCGAGCAAGCTCTCGCGCTGGCGCGTTCCTTCCCCGGTTTGACCGGCATGGATCTGGCCAAGGTCGTGTCCGCTACCGAGCGCTACCAATGGACCGAAGCAGAATGGCAGTTGGGTCAGGGTTACGGCCAATTGAGCAATCCGAAATTCCACGTGGTGGCCTTCGACTTCGGCGTCAAGCGCAACATCCTGCGCATGCTGGCCGAGCGCGGCTGCAAGGTGACGGTGCTGCCGGCTCAGGCTTCGGCTGCGGATGTGCTGGCCTTGAATCCGGACGGCGTCTTCCTGTCCAATGGGCCGGGCGACCCCGAGCCTTGCGATTACGCGATTGCGGCCAGCAAGGAATTGATCGAGCGTGGCATCCCGACTTTCGGCATCTGCCTCGGCCACCAGATCATGGCGCTGGCTTCGGGCGCGAAGACGCTCAAAATGAAGTTCGGTCATCACGGCGCCAACCACCCGGTGCAAGACCTCGATACCAGGCAAGTGCTGATCACCTCGCAAAACCACGGCTTCGCGGTTGATGCGGCCAGCCTGCCGGCCAATTGCCGCGTCACCCACGTGTCGCTGTTCGACGGCTCGCTGCAGGGTTTCGCGCGCACCGACAAACCGGCGTTCTGCTTCCAGGGCCACCCGGAAGCGTCGCCTGGGCCGCATGACATCGGCTACCTGTTCGATCGTTTCATCAGTCTCATGGAAAACAGTGTTGCGCGGGCAACGACGGAGAACCAGAAAAATGCCTAAGCGTACCGACCTAAAAAGCGTCCTGATCATCGGCGCCGGCCCCATCATCATCGGCCAGGCCTGCGAATTCGACTACTCCGGCGCACAGGCCTGCAAGGCACTGCGTCAAGAGGGCTATCGCGTCATCCTGGTCAACAGCAATCCGGCCACCATCATGACCGACCCGGAGATGGCCGACGTCACCTATATCGAGCCTATCACCTGGCAGATGCTGGAACGCATCATCGAGAAGGAACGCCCTGACGCCATCCTGCCGACCATGGGCGGCCAGACCGCGCTCAACTGCGCGCTCGACCTGCACAACAACGGCGTGCTGAAGAAATACAACGTCGAACTGATCGGCGCTTCGCCGGAAGCGATCGACAAGGCCGAGGACCGTTCCAAGTTCAAGGCGGCGATGACCAAGATTGGTCTTGGCTCGGCGCGTTCGGGCGTGTCGCACAGCATGGACGAATCCTGGGCGGTGCAGAAAGACATCGGCTTCCCGGTCATCATCCGTCCTTCGTTCACCATGGGCGGCACCGGTGGCGGCATTGCCTACAACCCGGAAGAATTTGAAACCATCTGCAAGCGCGGCCTGGAAGCCTCGCCCACCAGCGAACTGTTGATCGAAGAGTCCCTGATCGGCTGGAAAGAGTTCGAGATGGAGGTGGTGCGCGACAAGAAGGATAACTGCATCATCGTCTGCTCGATCGAAAACCTCGATCCCATGGGCGTCCATACCGGCGATTCGATCACCGTGGCGCCGGCGCAAACGCTGACCGACAAGGAATACCAGCTCATGCGCAACGCCTCGCTGGCGGTGCTGCGCGAGATCGGTGTCGATACCGGTGGCTCCAACGTGCAGTTCGCGATCAATCCGCAAGACGGCCGCATGATCGTCATCGAGATGAATCCGCGCGTGTCGCGCTCTTCCGCGTTGGCGTCGAAGGCGACCGGTTTCCCGATCGCCAAGATCGCGGCCAAGCTCGCGGTCGGTTTCACGCTCGATGAATTGCGCAATGAGATCACGGGCGGCGCCACGCCGGCTTCGTTCGAGCCCAGCATCGACTACGTGGTCACCAAGATCCCACGCTTCGCCTTCGAGAAATTCCCGCTGGCCGACAGCCACTTGACCACGCAGATGAAGTCGGTGGGCGAGGTGATGGCGATCGGACGCACCTTTCAGGAGTCGTTCCAGAAAGCCTTGCGCGGCCTCGAAGTCGGCGTCGACGGCATGAACGAGAAGACCAAGGACCGCGAAGTCATCGAAGTGGAACTCGGCGAGCCGGGACCGGAACGCATCTGGTACGTCGGCGACGCCTTCGCCCAGGGCTTCTCGCTGGAGGAAGTGCACCAGCTGACACACATCGACCCTTGGTTCTTGGTGCAGATCAAGGAAATCGTCGATATCGAATTGTGGCTGGAGAGTCAGTCCCTGAATGCGCTCGACCGCGCCACGCTGCTGCGCCTGAAGCAAAAGGGCTTTGCCGACCGCCGTCTGGCCAAGCTGCTGCAAACCACCGACCAGGCCGTGCGCGAGCAGCGCCGCGCTCTCAACGTGCGCCCGGTGTACAAGCGCGTCGATACTTGCGCCGCCGAATTCGCGACCAATACCGCCTACATGTACTCGACCTACGAGGAAGAGTGCGAAGCGCAGCCGACCGACAAGAAGAAGATCATGGTGCTGGGCGGCGGACCGAACCGCATCGGCCAGGGTATCGAGTTCGACTATTGCTGCGTGCATGCCGCGCTGGCAATGCGTGAAGACGGCTACGAGACCATCATGGTCAACTGCAACCCGGAAACCGTGTCGACCGACTACGACACTTCCGATCGCCTGTACTTCGAGCCGCTGACGCTGGAAGACGTGCTGGAAATCGTCGACAAGGAAAAGCCCTACGGCGTGATCGTCCAGTACGGCGGCCAGACGCCGCTCAAGCTGGCACTCGACCTCGAAGCCAACGGCGTGCCTATCGTCGGCACCTCGCCGGACATGATCGACGCGGCCGAAGACCGCGAGCGTTTCCAGAAGCTGCTGCACGACCTCGGCCTGCGCCAGCCGCCCAACCGTACCGCGCGCACGGAAGAAGATGCCTTGCGTCTGGCACAGGAAATCGGCTACCCGCTGGTGGTGCGTCCTTCCTACGTGCTTGGCGGCCGTGCGATGGAAATCGTGCACGAGCAGCGCGACCTTGAGCGCTATATGCGCGAAGCAGTCAAGGTGTCGAACGATTCGCCGGTGCTGCTCGACCGCTTCCTCAATGACGCCATCGAAGTCGACGTCGATTGCCTGTCCGACGGGCAGCGCACCTTCATCGGCGGCGTGATGGAGCACATCGAACAGGCCGGCGTGCACTCGGGCGACTCGGCCTGCTCGCTGCCGCCTTATTCGCTGGCGCAGGAAACCATCGCCGAACTGAAACGCCAGACTTCGCTGATGGCCAAGGGTTTGAACGTGGTCGGCTTGATGAACGTGCAGTTTGCGATCCAGAAGCAGGAAATCGACGGCAAGATCCAGGATGTGGTGTTCGTGCTGGAAGTGAACCCGCGCGCTTCGCGTACCGTACCTTACGTGTCCAAGGCTACCGGTTTGCAGCTGGCCAAGATTGCCGCGCGTTGCATGGTCGGCCAGTCGCTCGACAGCCAGGGCATCGGAGCAGAAGTCGTGCCGTCCTACTACAGCGTGAAGGAAGCGGTGTTCCCGTTCGTGAAGTTCCCCGGTGTCGACACCATCCTCGGACCGGAAATGAAATCGACCGGCGAAGTGATGGGTGTCGGCAAGACCTTCGGCGAAGCCTTCGTCAAGTCGCAGTTGGGAGCAGGCATCAAGCTGCCGCGTTCAGGCAAGGTGTTCCTGAGCGTGAAGAACAGCGACAAGCCGCGTGCCGTGCAAGTGGCCAAGGACTTGCTTGAGATCGGGTTCTCGGTAGTCGCTACGCGCGGCACAGCTGCGGCGATCGCGGCGGCCGGTGCGCCGGTGACCACGGTCAACAAGATGGTCGAAGGCCGTCCGCATATCGTCGACATGATAAAAAACCAAGAAATTGCCTTGGTGATCAACACGGTCGAAGAGAAGCGCACGGCCATTCACGATTCGCGCAACATCCGTACCTCGGCCCTGGCGGCGCGAGTGACCACCTACACCACCATCGCCGGTGCGGAAGCGGCCGTGGAAGGCATGGCCCACATGGACGAGCTGCATGCCTACGATTTACAAGGGCTGCATAAATCTCTAAACTTGTAAGGTCAAAGCAGCCGCATGGTCGACGTGATCGGCATGTTCGGCTGCCTTAGCTAACAAACAATTTCATAGCAATACCGACCGCAGAGCTTGCAGGGCGCAAAAACGCCTTCCAAGCTCTGTGGTTTTCCTTTATCAAGAGAAATCATGAGTTCTGTACCTATTACCAAGCGCGGCGCCGAATTGCTCAAGGAAGAGCTGCACCGTCTCAAAACCAAAGACCGCCCGGCCGTGATCAACGCCATTGCCGAGGCGCGCGCGCAAGGTGATCTTTCGGAAAACGCCGAGTACGACGCCGCCAAGGAGCGCCAAAGCTTTATCGAAGGCCGCATTGCCGATCTCGAAGGCAAGCTGGGTGCGGCGCAAGTCATCGACCCGGAGTTGCTCGACGCCGAAGGTCGCGTCGTATTTGCTTCCACCGTGGATCTGGAAGACCTGGAGTCGGGTGAGAAAGTCAGCTACCAGATCGTCGGCACCGACGAAGCCGATTTGAAACATGCCAAGGTTTCGATCACTTCGCCGATCGCACGTGCGCTGATTGGCAAGTACGCAGGCGATGTGGTCGAAGTGCAGGCGCCGTCCGGCGCGCGCGAGTATGAAATCCTCGAAGTGCGTTACGTCTAAAGCGGGCGCTCGGTGGGCCCCACGATAAGGATAGCTTGCCTTCGTTTTCTGCTGACCATGTTGTGGGTCAGCAGTTTGTGGACGGTCGGCTACCTGGTGGCGCCGACCTTGTTTGTTACCCTGCCTGATCGCGTGTTAGCTGGCACCATCGCAGGCAGCATGTTCCGCGTCGAGGCATGGTGGTCGGTAGCCTGCGGACTGGTCCTCTTTGCTTTGCACGCAACAAGAAAGCCGCGTCCCAACAGAGTGTTGTGGCTGATTGCCGCGATGCTGGCCTGTACCTTGCTCGGTTATTTTGCGCTGCATCCGTTCATGGCAGCGTTGCGTGAAGCGGCGGGGCCGAGTGGGATCATGACTGCCGATGCGAGAATGCAATTTGGTGTCCTGCACGGCGTTTCCAGCGGACTGTATCTGATAGCGAGCCTGTTGGGACTGGCCTTGGTTCTCCAGTCCCGCGACAAAGAATAAAACTTAACTGCGAAGCTTAACGGCCCGCAGATTTCTTGGTGCTGCGCTGGCGCGGCTTGGCGCGCTTGATCGAACCGCCCTGGGTCACGCGCTCATTGCCTTTGACCATGACCTTGGTGACGCTCGGCTTCTTGGTGCCGCTGGCGCTGGGTTTGACGATGGTCACCTGGCGCATGCCCTTGCCGGCGGTGGCGCTGCGTTCCTTGACGGCTTCCTTCTTCGGGCGATAGACCACCAGCAGTTTGCCGATATGCTGGACCGGTGCGGCCTCGAGCTTGGCGCAGATGGTTTCGTACATCTCTATGCGCGCTTCGCGGTCGTCGCCGAATACGCGGATCTTGATCAAGCCGTGTGCATTGAGGCTGGCGTCGATTTCCTTCAGCAGGCTGGGCTTGAGGCCCGCTTCGCTGATCATGACGACCGGATTGAGCGCATGGGCTTCGGCGCGCAGGGCGCTACGTTCGGCGGGAGTGAGTTTGAGCATGGATTTCCCTTGAAATAGGGATGGCATATAAAAGCAGTATTCTAACGGAATGGCAAAGAATAAATTCAATAAAAACTGGCTGCACGACCACATCAACGACCCCTACGTGAAGCTGGCGCAGAAAGAAGGCTATCGCGCCCGCGCCGCCTACAAGCTCAAGGAAATCGACGAAAGCGAGCACTTGATCAAGCCGGGCCAGGTCATCGTCGATCTCGGCAGCACGCCGGGCAGCTGGTCGCAATACGCGCGCAACAAGCTGGCGGGTAAGGACGGCGGCGGCATTCATGGCACCATCATCGGACTGGACATGCTGCCGATGGAGCCGATTGCCGACGTCCACTTCATCCTCGGCGATTTCCGCGAGGACGAGTCGGTGCAACAGTTAGAGCAAGTGCTGGCCGGCCGCAAGGTCGACCTGGTGCTGTCCGACATGGCGCCCAACCTGTCCGGCATTGCCATCGCCGATGCGGCGCGGGTCGAGCACATCATTGACCTGGCGATAGAATTTGCCCAAAAGCACATGAAACCCTCGGGTTCGCTGCTGGTCAAATGCTTCAACGGTACCGGCTTCAACCAGATCCTTGACAATTTCCGGCGCGAGTTCAAGGTGGTTGTGCAAAAGAAGCCCAAGGCCAGCCGCGACAAATCGTCCGAAATCTTCTTGCTTGGCAAAATCCTCAAGAATCCCGCCTGAATGTTGCCAAGATCGTACAAAAGAGAGCCGTTAGCTCTTGATTTTTCAGGACTTTCGCCCCATGTCCACGCTGCAAGTCCCTATTATTGCGAGTAGAATCGCGTTTACCAGAAAAAATGCAGAGGAGGCCGCTTTTGCCTCCGAGGAGTCCCCGTGAACAATATGTTTTCTAAAGCCGCGATTTGGGCAGTCATCTTATTGGTGCTGTTCATGCTATTCAAGCAGTTCGACAACCACGGACTGTCCAGCGGCGCGACCCCGATCGCCTATTCGGACTTCCTCGATGAAGTGAGGTCCAAGCAGATCAAGGATGCCGTTCTGGAAGGCACCAGCATCGTCGCCACCACCACCGACGGCAAGAAGGTCAAAGCCACCATGACTTACATGGATCATGGCTTGATCGGCGATCTGGTCAATAACGGCGTCAAGTTCGACAACAAAGCTCCGGAAGAGCAATCTTTCCTGTCGCAGGTTTTCATTTCCTGGTTCCCGATGCTGCTCTTGATCGGCGTCTGGGTATTCTTCATGCGCCAGATGCAAGGCGGCGGCAAGGGCGGGGCATTCTCGTTCGGCAAGTCGAAGGCGCGCATGCTCGACGAAACCAATAACGCCGTGACCTTTGCCGACGTCGCCGGTTGCGACGAAGCGAAAGAAGAAGTGAGCGAACTGGTCGACTTTCTGCGCGACCCCACCAAGTTTCAGAAACTCGGCGGCCGCATCCCGCGCGGCGTGCTGATGGTTGGCCCGCCCGGTACCGGCAAGACCTTGCTGGCGCGCGCCATCGCCGGCGAAGCGAAGGTGCCGTTCTTCACCATTTCGGGTTCCGATTTTGTCGAAATGTTCGTCGGTGTCGGCGCTTCGCGCGTGCGCGACATGTTCGACAATGCCAAGAAGCATGCGCCCTGCATCGTCTTCATCGATGAAATCGATGCGGTTGGCCGCCATCGTGGCGCCGGTGTCGGCGGCGGTAATGACGAACGCGAACAGACGCTGAATCAATTGCTGGTCGAGATGGACGGTTTCGAGCCGAATTCCGGCGTGATCGTGGTAGCTGCCACCAACCGTTCCGACGTGCTCGACAAGGCCTTGCTGCGTCCCGGCCGTTTCGACCGCCAGGTGTCGGTGGGCTTGCCCGACATCCGCGGCCGCGAACAGATCCTCAATGTCCACATGCGCAAGGTGCCGATTTCGAACGACGTCGAAGCCGCTGTGCTGGCGCGTGGCACGCCTGGCTTCTCGGGCGCCGATCTGGCCAACCTGGTCAACGAAGCGGCCTTGTTTGCCGCACGCCGCAACAAGCGTACGGTCGAAATGCAAGACTTCGAAGATGCCAAGGACAAGGTCTACATGGGGCCGGAGCGCAAGTCGGCCGTCATTACCGAATCGCAGCGCCGCAAGACTGCTTTCCACGAGGCCGGCCATGCGGTGATCGCCAAGCTGCTGCCCGAGTGCGATCCGGTGCACAAGGTCAGCATCATGCCGCGCGGGTGGGCCCTGGGCGTGACCTGGACGCTGCCGGAAGAAGACCAGTTGAACGACTACAAGGACAACATGCTGGCAGACATCGCCATGCTGTTCGGCGGCCGTGCCGCTGAAGAATTATTCCTCAACGTTTTGTCCACTGGCGCTTCCGACGATTTCCGCCGTGCCACCAACATCGCCCGCTCGATGGTGATGCGCTATGGCATGTCCGACGCGCTTGGCACCATGGTGTACGTCGAAACTGAGCAGGACAACGGTTTCCGCAAGCCGATTTCGGAAGCGACCCAGGAAGTGGCCGACGCCGAAATCCGCCGCATCCTCGATACGCAATATGCGTTGGCCAAGAAGCTGCTTGAGGAAAGCCGCGACAAGGTCGAGGCGATGTCCAAGGCCTTGCTCGAATGGGAAACCATCGATGCCGATCAGGTGACCGACATCATGGAAGGCAAGGAGCCGCGCCCGCCCAAGGACACCCGTCTGACGAAGAAGGCCGTGCCGGGCAACCCGCCGGACATCAAGCCCAGCGCTCCCGCCACGGTTTGAACAGTGGCTTAACAACAGAGGGTGAGGAGTAATCCTCGCCCTTTTTGTTTGGTGCAAAAGAAAAAACGATGCAAGCTATCCTGCAATGCGGACGCTACAACCTGCCGCTGAATACGGGCAGGCCGCTGGTGATGGGCATACTTAACGTCACGCCCGACTCCTTTTCCGACGGCGGTCAATTCTATTCGTTGGACCTGGCCTTGTCGCAGGCGGAACAGATGATTGCGGAAGGCGTCGACATCATCGACATCGGCGGCGAATCGAGCCGTCCCGGCGTGCAGCCGGTATCGCTGGAAGAAGAGTTGCGGCGCGTGATGCCCATCCTGTATGCGTTGCGCGATTGCGGCAAACCGCTGTCGATCGACACCTACAAGCCGCAGGTGATGCGCGAGGCGATTGCCGCCGGCGCCGACCTGATCAACGACATCAAGGGATTCCGGGAGCACGGCGCCGTCGAAGCGGTGGCGGAGGCTGATTGCGCGCTTTGCATCATGCACATGCAAGGCGACCCGCAGAGCATGCAGCGCGATCCGCGCTATGGCGACGCGGTACAGGAGGTGAGCGGCTTCTTGAGCGACCGGGTCAAAGTGTTGGAGCAGGCCGGCGTTGCGCGTGCACGCTTGTGCATCGACCCCGGCTTCGGCTTCGGCAAGACGCTCGAGCACAACCTGGCTCTGCTGAACAATATCGGCAAGATGCAGGATGAGACCGGCTTGCCTGTGCTCGCCGGCCTGTCGCGTAAATCGATGCTGGGCAGCTTGACAGGGAAACCGGTCGAAGGCAGGCTGGCGGGAAGTTTGGCGGCGGCATTGGCAGCGACGGCGCAGGGAGCCCGCATTTTGCGGGTGCATGATGTCGCGGAGACGGTCGACGCGTTGAAGGTGTGGACGGCGACCATGGTTGGTCCCGTGGGGACGAAGCAAAAACAAGAGGAAGAACAAGAATGACACGCAAATACTTCGGCACAGACGGCGTACGCGGCCGGGTCGGCACCCTGCCCATCACGCCCGGCTTCGTCATGCGGCTAGGCTATGCCGCAGGTCGCGTGTTGACCCGCACCAGCACCACGGGCGGCAAGCCGGTGGTGTTGATCGGCAAGGACACGCGCATTTCCGGCTACATGCTGGAAGCTTCGCTGGAGGCCGGTTTCGCCGCGGCCGGCGTCGACGTCATGCTGGCCGGACCGATGCCGACGCCTGCCATCGCCTACCTGACGCGCGCCTTGCGCCTGACGGCCGGCGTGGTGATTTCTGCATCGCACAATCCCTATCACGACAACGGCATCAAGTTCTTTTCCGGGCTCGGCAGCAAGCTGCCCGACGCGGTGGAAACCGCGATCGAGACGGCGATGGACGACCCCATCGATTGCGTACCGTCGGAAAGCCTGGGCAAGGCCAAGCGCCTCGACGATGCGCGCGGCCGCTATATCGAATTCTGCAAGAGCACGTTCCCCAACGAGCTCGATTTGCGCGGTTTCAAGATCGTGGTCGATTGCGCCCACGGCGCTGCCTATCACATTGCGCCCGACGTATTCCATGAACTGGGCGCCGAGGTGGTGGCGATCGGCAATCAGCCCAATGGCTTGAACATCAACGACGGCCATGGCGCCACGGCGCCCGAAGCCTTGTCGGCCGCGGTGCGCGAGCATAGGGCCGACTTCGGCGTTGCACTTGACGGCGATGCCGACAGGCTGTTGCTGGTTGACGCCAGCGGCCGTGTCTACAACGGCGACGAGCTGTTGTATGTGATGGTGAAAGACCGCTTGGCCGTCGGTCCGGTGGCGGGCGCGGTTGGCACCCTGATGACCAATATGGCGGTCGAGGTGGCGCTCAAGAAAATGGGCGTCGGCTTTGCGCGCGCCAAGGTTGGCGACCGCTACGTGCTCGAAGTCCTGCAGGAACGCGGCTGGGTGCTCGGCGGCGAGGGATCGGGACACATGCTCTTCCTCGACAAGCATACGACCGGCGACGGCATCATTTCGGCGCTGCAGATTCTGTCCGCGCTCAAGCGCAGCGGCAAGACGCTGGCGCAATTCACGGAAGACATGGTGCTGTTCCCGCAAAAACTGATCAACGTCAAGGTCGCACCCGGCTACGACTGGCAAATCAATGGCGCAATGGTGGCTGAAAAGAATGCGGTGGAAGCGGAGCTTGGCGAAGAGGGGCGGGTCTTGATCCGCGCCTCGGGTACGGAGCCCTTGATACGCGTGATGGTGGAAGCCAAGTCGGCGCAAGTGGCCGAGAGCATGGCGCGCCGCATCGCCGACAAGCTCGCGGTCTGAACGGAAGCCGGGTAGG
The DNA here is from genome assembly GCA_019232795.1 of Burkholderiaceae bacterium. GTDB lineage: Bacteria > Pseudomonadota > Gammaproteobacteria > Burkholderiales > Burkholderiaceae_D > PKWO01. The sequence continues at coordinate 39,193 of JAFANH010000006.1, read as the reverse complement.
GCGGGGCAAATGAATCCGAAGTCTCATGTTCCCATCCTGGTGGTGGAAGACGAGTCCAGCATCGCCGAGTTGCTGCGCTTTACCCTGCAGGATGCAGGGTTCGACGTGAATATCGCCGCGACCGCGCAGGCTGCCCGTCAGGCTCTGGAAAAAGCTTTGCCGCGCCTGGTGCTGCTCGACTGGATGTTGCCGGACACGGCAGGCATCACCCTGTTAAATGAATGGCGCGGCAATGCGCGCACGGCCGCATTGCCAGTCATCATGCTGACTGCGCGCAGCCTCGATGAAGACAAGGTGAAAGGCTTGAATGCCGGCGCCGACGACTATGTGACCAAGCCATTTTCGCCGCGCGAACTGGTGGCGCGCATCCATGCCTTGTTGCGCCGCCAGGCGCCGAGCGAAAAAAACGAGCCGAAATCGATTGGCATGATTACGCTCGATGAAGAAAGGCATGTCGTCCTGGTGAAAAATTCACCGGTCGACGTGGGGCCGGCCGAATTCAGGCTGCTGCAATTCCTGATGTCATATCCAGAGCGCGTGTTCTCGCGTACGCAGTTGCTCGACAGGGTGTGGGGTGACCTTGCCTACTTGGAAGAGCGCACGGTGGACGTCCATATCATGCGCCTGCGCAAATCCCTGGGCAGCGCCGCGGACTATTTGAAGACAGTGCGCGGGGTTGGCTACATGTTGAAATCCGGCGTGGAAAGTTAGCCACGAAGTGAGCAACTAAGCCGGCCGCACGGCACAGAACCGAATTACGTTGTCAATGCTGCATGATTGCTCATGGAAATTGTGCCATTCATGGGGCCTTAAATTGATCAATACCCCTCGTTGGCGTATAATGACGGTCTTCGGAGTGTAGCGCAGCCCGGTAGCGCACCTGCTTTGGGAGCAGGGGGTCCAAGGTTCGAATCCTTGTACTCCGACCAGATTCAAGGACTTGGAAGTGTAGGCTTCCAGGTCCTTTTTCTTTGCACGTTCTCCGCTTGACGCATGGCGCGTTATTGACGCCTGCCAAACAAGGCGAGCGCTGCGGCGCGCTGTATTGCATGATCCACGATGGGAGGCGGATAGCTAAGCGGGTCAAAAGCTTCGGATAACCAAGGCGCATGGATCGCATCGTCCTTGATTGCAGCGAGCTCGGGACAGTAGCGCCGGATGAATGCACCTTGCGGATCGAAGCGCTTCGACTGAGTGACGGGATTGAATATCCGGAACCAGGGCTGGGCATCGCAACCGGTGGAGGCGGCCCATTGCCAGCCGCCATTGTTGGATGCCAAGTCGAAGTCGATGAGTCTTTCCGCGAAATATCGCTCTCCCCAGCGCCAGTCTACGAGCAAGTCTTTGACCAGAAAGCTGGCCGTGATCATGCGCAGCCGATTGTGCATGTACCCGGTCTGGTTGAGCTGACGCATCGCCGCGTCGACAATCGGGTAACCGGTTCGGCCCTCGCACCAGGCGGCGAACATGGTTCTATCGTTGGAAAATCGCAGCGTATCGTATTCGGATTTGAACGCGTGATCGACAACGTCGGGCCGATGCCATAGTAACTGCTGATAGAACTCGCGCCAGATCAATTCCGACAACCAAGTCTCCGCTCCCGGACCGCCGATTTGTCGGGCGGTGCGCACCAACTCGCGGATCGAAACCGTACCGAAGCGCAAATGGACGGAAAGATAGGAGGGACCTCTGACAGCGGGAAAATCTCGCCGTTCGCGGTAGTGCGCGATGCGTCCGCAAAACTCTTCAAACAAGGTCTCGCCGCCGGACATGCCCGGGTTGAAGTTGGCGACGTCGGTTTCGTCGAAACCTAGCGAGCCGAGTGAGGGCAGCATACCGGCTATGCCTTGGGCGAGATGATGCAAATGGGAGCGAACGGAGTACGACTTCAGATGGAAATCATTGATCTTCGCCAGCCAGTTGCGCTTATAAGGCGTAAATACGCTATACATGCCGCCGCTTTGCGTCAGGATTTCATTTTTTTCGAAAATTACCTGATCCTTGAAGCTGTAGAATTGCACGCCTTGCGTTTGCAGACTGGTAGCCACCGCGGCGTCGCGCGCGATGGCAGAAGGCTCGTAATCATGATTTACGTAGACGGCTTGGGCGCCGTATTCCGCAGCCAGGCGCGGTATTTCCGTGAGTGGATCGCCATGCGCCACCACCAGGCCGGAACCATGTTGTGCCAGTTCTGCCTGCAGTTCAACCAGGCTTTCCCGGATAAACGCAACGCGGCGATCGTTGCGTGGCAGCGAGGCTAGTATGGTGGTGTCGAAGACAAAAACGGGGATTACGCGGGACGAAGCTTTCAAGGCTTGATACAACGCCGCATGATCGAACAGGCGCAGATCGCGACGAAACCAGGCGAATACCGTCATGGCCGAAATAGGAAAAGTAAGTGATGTGGAACATAGCGGTTTGACAGGGCTCGCCTGAATGAAGCATGGCTTGACCGTCAAATTGCGTCGTAGCTACACTGTCCATTCTAATCGCGCCGATGATGGAAAGAATTTAGAAAATATGTTTAACACAGCCGAAGAAATTCAAGCCTTTATTGCGGCGTTCGAGCAGTGCACTTTACCCAAGCCAAGCTGGACGCATCATGCCCATTTGGTGGCGGCCTTGTGGTACCTCACACACCATAGCGAGGAAGAAGCGCTGGAAATCATGCGTCGCCGGATTCGCGCTTACAACGAAGCGGTAGGCACGGAGAATTCAGACGGCAGCGGTTACCACGAAACTTTGACCAGATTGTTTCTGCAAGGCATTTCTTTGCATGTCGCCAAACATCAGGGAGTGGCCTTGCCGGATTCGGTGACTGCCTTGCTGGCTTCGCCGCTTGGCAAGCGGGAATGGCCGCTGCGCTTTTATTCACGCGAACGCCTGTTTTCGGTCGAGGCCAGGCGGCATTGGGTCGCTCCGGAAAAGCCCGTGGAAGAAGCTTCGGCATAGCTTATGGTATTGCGGCCAATCTGGTCTGGTAATTGTGACAAGACGATTACCTGCTTTTGCCTGCCGCCAGAGTCCTTGTGATACCATCCGCCATCGCAATTATTATGGTGGTAAGTACGATGCCCCTAGACCCGATGCCGACCTCTGTTCGGCCTTATATTCCCGCCGACGCCAAGCTCCCCGAACTGAGTTTCCGTGCCCTGCTGATGGGTGTGGTTCTCGGCATGGTTTTCGGTGCTTCCTCCCTGTATCTGGTGCTGAAGGTCGGCCTCACGGTCAGCGCTTCGATTCCGGTGGCCGTGATCGCCATTACCCTGTTCCGCTTGACCCATAAACTGGGCGGCAAGGATTCTTCCATCCTCGAAAACAGCATTACCCAGACGGCCGGCTCCGCTGGCGAGTCAATCGCCTTCGGCCTGGGCGTCACCATGCCGGCGATCCTCATCCTCGGCTTCGACCTGGAAATCTCGCGCGTAATGCTGGTCGGCGTGTTGGGCGGTTTGCTCGGCATCTTGCTGATGATCCCGATGCGCCGCACCATGATCGTGGTGCAGCACAATGAATTGAAGTATCCGGAAGGCACGGCCTGTGCCGAAGTGCTGAAGGCTGCTGCGACCGACTCTTCGCGCGAAGCGGCCGGCGAGATCGGCAGCTCGAGTGGCGAGGATGCACAAAAGGAAGCGGGTCAACGCGCCAAGGTGATCTTCGGCGGCTTTGGCCTGGGCCTGCTCTATAAGGTATTCAACATCGCGTTCAAGGGCTGGAAAGACGTACCCGAGATCGTGTTCGGCGCACCGCTCAAGAGCGGTTCTATCGGCGCCGAGATTTCGCCGGAACTGCTTGGCGTTGGCTACATCATCGGCCCGCGCATCGCTTCGATCATGGCGGCCGGGGGCGTGATGTCCTACCTGTTGCTGATCCCGATGATCAAGTTCTTCGGCGAGCATCTGGGCGTGCCGATTCCGCCCGGAACCAAGCTGATCGGCGAAATGTCGCCTAACGATATCCGCGGTGCCTATGTGCTGTACATCGGTGCCGGCGCGGTCGCCACCGGCGGCCTGGTCAGCCTGGTCCGTGCGCTCCCCATTATCTGGCGCAGTCTGACAGCCGGTTTGTCCGGCATGAGCCAAGGCGTGAAAGCAGCGCTGCCGCTGCGCACTGATGAAGACATCCCCATTAAGTGGGTGGCAATCGGTTCCCTCGGCATTATCGCCGTCATTACGGCCGCTACGCCGTTGCACATGAACTTGCTCGGCGCCTTGCTGATCCTGGTATTCGGTTTCCTGTTCGCTACGGTGTCGTCGCGCCTGACCGGCGAGATCGGGTCTTCGTCCAATCCGATTTCGGGCATGACAGTGGCAACCTTATTGTTTACTTGCCTGATCTTCCTGATCATGGGCTGGACCGGCGGCCAGTATTATGTGACGGCCTTGTCGGTTGGCGCCATCGTCTGTATCGCTTCAAGCAATGCCGGCACGACCTCGCAAGACTTGAAGACAGGTTTCCTGGTCGGTTCGACGCCGCGCCTGCAGCAGTACGCCATTCTGGCCGGCGCGCTTTCTTCGGCCCTGATCCTCGGCCCCATCCTGCTCAAGCTTAACGACGCCGGTACCGTCTACGTGCCGGCTGCGCAAGTGGCTCCCGGCTTGACTACAGATGCCAGCAAATTGATGGATACCGCCAAGCTGCAGGGTCCGCAAGCGGCACAGGATGCCAATACTTATAAGGTATGGCACAAGACCGACACTGTCGGCGGTCCGTCCGGCAAATATCTGGTCGACGACAGCGGCAAGGTTGCTTACCTGGTTGATCCGGGCATCAACGGTTCCTACACCAAGCGTCCGGATGGCAGCGAGGTGAAGAAATACGATGCGCCGAAGGCGGTGTTGATGTCGTATATCATTAAAGGCATCCTGGACCGTCAGTTGCCCTGGACGCTGGTGCTGTTCGGCGTCATGATCGCCGTGGTGCTGGAAATGTCGGGTATTCCTTCCCTCGCTTTCGCAGTCGGCGTGTATCTGCCTCTGTCTTCGTCGGCGCCGTTGTTCATCGGCGGCATGGTGCGCTGGCTGGTCGACAAGCGCAACGAGCGCCTGCCGCACTACGCTCATATGACTGCCGAGGAAAAGCAGGCGGCTGGCGACAGCAGTTCCGGCGTCTTGCTGGCTTCGGGCTATATTGCCGGCGGCGCTTTGGCCGGTATCATTATCGCGTTCACCGCCGGCATTCTGACCAATTTCGATCAAGCCGTCGGCGCTTGGGCCGAGAAGAGCAATCCCTTCTTTGCCGGCGCCAGTGCCGACGCCCTGTCCCTGTTGCCTTACGCGGTCATTGTCCTGCTGCTGTATTGGGTTGGTCTGGACCAGAAGCACAAGCCCGCATAATGGGTTGATCGATTCCCGAACGGCCTTGAAACGCCGCTCCACCGCAGGGTGGAGCGGCGTTTTTGTTTCCGGAAAGCCATCCCAGTTATCCCCAAATTCCGGAATTAGGCCGGAAATTCCCCCTTTATTCTTGCGATGAGCCGCGTGCGAATTGGCACAAGATGAGCCATGTTTTCTTTTCGGACCATGCCGGGCACATGGGTTTGGGCGCATTTCATTCACGGCGTCCGAGTTGCTGGTGTCACCGGCAAGGAAGGTGAAAATGAAATTGAAGAAAAAAGATGCGCGCTTGCGCGATAGTGGCAGCAAAACAGCGGCTGCAGCCGGTGCACATGCAGACGGTTGCGTGAATCTGCGCGAGCAATTCATTTCGCGTGAGGAAATCAACCGGCTGGTTGAGCTGTTCAATGCGGGCCGCTTTGTCGAACTGGAAAGCCGGGCGCGGATGGCGATTCAGCAATTCCCGCAAGACGGCTTCGGCTGGAAAGTCTTGGGCGTCGCGTTGAAGAGCCAGGGAAAAGATGCCCTGATCGCCTTGAAAAAGGCGGCGGAATTTCTTCCCAACGATGCCGAAGCGCACTCCAATCTTGCCTTGGCTCTGCTCGATCTCGGCCAACTCGATGCGGCCGTGGCCAGTTGTCGGCGTGCCCTGTTGATCAATCCGAATTTCGCCGTCGCCCACAACAACCTGGGCAACGCTTTGCGCGACCTGCGTCAACTCGACGCTGCCGAAGCAAGCTGCCGCCGCGCTCTGGAAATCGACCCGAATCTCGCGGTGGCTCATCATGGCCTGGGCGTGGTGTTGCGCAACCAGGGGCGTTCGCTCGAGGCGGAAGCAAGCTGCCGCCGCGCCTTGGAAATCGATCCCGATTTGCACGGCGCCATTACCTTCATGGCCGAATTGCAGGCCGACCAGGGGCGGTTCACGGAGGCTGAAGCGCTGTTCCGGCGCGCCATTGTGCTCAAGCCAGATTCGCCGGAAGCCTGGGCCGGGTTCGTCGGCGTGCGCAAAATGAGCAAGACGGAGATTGGTTGGCTGCAGGCTGCGCAACGCCTGGCAGACAGCGCCTTGCCGCCGCGGGCCGAGGCGCGTCTGCGTTTCGCCATCGGCAAGTTTTACGACGACATCCAGGAATACGACAACGCCTTCGCGCACTACCAGCGCGCCAACGAGCTCGGCAAACTATACGGCACACCATATGACCGCCGTCAGCAATCGTTCGCGGTCGATGTGCTGTCGCGCGTGTATAACCGCGACTGGATACGCCGCGAGCAGGTGTATGCCAATCCTTCGGCGCGCCCGGTGTTCATCGTCGGCATGCCGCGCTCGGGTACCTCATTGGCGGAACAGATTCTGGCCTCGCATCCGAAAGTATTCGGCGCCGGCGAACTGGGTTTCTGGAAGAAGGCTTCAGCCATTCATGTGCCTTCGGTATTTGGCGGGCAAATCGGCGAAGGCGCGCTCAACAAACTGGCGCGCGATTATCTCAAGGTACTCGACAGCCACGCTCCCAACCGCGAGCGCGTGATCGACAAGATGCCCGACAATTTCCTGCATCTGGGATTGATTCACGCCACTTTTCCCAATGCGCGCATCATCCACATGCAGCGCAATCCGATCGACACTTGCCTGTCGGTCTACTTCCAGCATTTCAATACTTCGCATGCCTATGCCAACGATCTCGAAGATCTGGTGCACTACTATGCCGAGTACTACCGCTTGATGGAGCATTGGCGCACCACGTTGCCCGAGCAGACAATCCTGCATGTTCCCTACGAGGGACTGGTCGCCGACCAGGAAGGCTGGACCCGCAAGATGCTTGAGTTCATCGGCATGCCTTGGGATGCGCGCTGCATCGATTTCCACCAATGCGACCGTCGCGTCAGCACCGCCAGCAACTGGCAGGTGCGGCAGAAGATCAACAAGACCTCAGTCGAGCGCTGGCGCCACTACGAGAAATTTGTCGGCCCCCTGGAAGTGTTGACGGAACTCGACTGCACCACCGGGCGGGCGCTGCGCGAAAAGCAGAAACGCGAAGGCGAGGGTACGCTGCAACTATTGGGCAACATCCTGCAGCGCGCAGAACAATCCTTGCGTACGGATGACGGCGACTGGCCCTTGTTCGATGCTCCCGAGTCGCGCGCGCGCCGTACCGCAGAACTGGCGATGACCACTGCGCGTTAGCAGCGGCGGGCAACAATATTCGACGCGACCACTGTTTTTGCAGTGGTCGCGTTTTTTATTTCACTGCATTTTCTTTGCCAATTGATCTGCTTTCCATATGGCGCAATGTCCGTATCAAAAGGACAATGGCAAATGTTGGCAGCCAGACCCAAAGCAGCTCCGACCACAGCACGGCCAGTCCGTTTTCGGACAGCAGTCTGGAGGCCCCAATAGGTGAGACCTGGATCGGTCGTATAGGGGCAAAAAACCTCGCACTTGAAAACGGCCAGAACAGCGCTACGCCCAACCCGCCGTTGGTGAACATGTCGAGCAAACCATGCGATGCGGCTGCGGCGAATAGAAAGGCGAACGCCGCTTTCCCTGTAGTTTTAAGCTGGCGCGATGCACAGCAACCTATCAGTGCGACCGCGAACGCAAATAGCAGCGAGTGACTAAAGCCGCGGTGTCCAAATTGGTCGCTATAAGGGATACTCATTCGGAAAGCCAGCACATCCACATCCGGAATGATGGAAGCCAACACTCCTGCTGCAAGTAATCGATTGGAAATGGTCTGAGGTTTGCTGCTCAATGAGAGCGCAAGCGGGACGGCGGGGTGAGTAAAAGCAGTCGGCATAAAAGTAGTTTTTCATCGTATTTTGCGACGATTCGCCGCTGATGACAACACTGCCTTTTCAAACCCCTGGCTACATCAATGTCCCATGAGCTAGGCCGAGAAAGCTTGATGGAATGCTTGAACTATATATTGTTTAAAGTTAAAGTATATGAGCTGAGCCACAAGCGACAGCAAACCACGTTTCCCATTCTCAACCATTTGATCGGGACTCGCATGACCGCTACAGCCTACGAAGACACGTTCGCCGCCGACAATCTCCCGGCGCGTGAATTGTGGCCGGAACTTTGTTTCGACTTGCCCGAGCTGCAGTATCCGGAACGTTTGAATTGCGTGCACGAGTTGCTCGACCATGGCGGATTGAGCGACAAGCTGGCTATCCATGGCAGCCGCGAATCCTGGACCTACGCCCAATTGCGCGCAAATGTGAATCGCATCGCCAATGTATTGCGATGCGACATGCGGCTGGCGACCGGTAGCCGGGTTCTGCTGCGCGGCTGCAATGGGCCGATGATGGCAGCATGTGTGCTGGCGGTGATGAAGGCAGGCTGCATTGCCGTGCCGACCATGCCCCTGCTGCGGGCAAAGGAGCTGGGCGTCATTCTCGATAAGGCCCAGGTGGGTGCGGCGTTATGCGCAGCGGATTTGCGTGAAGACCTGGAAACGGCGGCCGAGCAATCGAACTGCCTGCGGCAAATCGTCTACTTCCATAGCGAGACGGACGACGGCATGGAAGCACGCATGCGAGGCCAAGCAGATACTTTCGATGCGGTACAAACTTCGGCGGAAGACATCTGCCTGATTGCCTTCACTTCGGGCACGACCGGTATGCCGAAAGGCACCATGCACTTTCATCGCGACATCCTGGCCATCTGCGATTGTTTTCCGCGCTCGACCCTGCAAGCCGGGGAAAGTGATTTGTTCATCGGCACACCGCCGTTGGCGTTTACTTTCGGCCTTGGCGGTTTGCTGCTGTTTCCCTTGCGTGTCGGTGCATCAACGGTGCTGCTGGAGAAGTTGAATCCGGAAGCTCTTCTGCAGGCGATCGCAAAGTACCGCGCCACCGTGTGTTTCACTGCGCCCACGTTTTACCGGCAAATGGTGCCGTTGGTCCCCAAGTACGATCTGTCCAGTCTCAAGAAGACGGTGTCGGCCGGTGAAGCTTTGCCGGTGGCAACGCGCGAGAGCTGGCGTCAGGCAAGCGGTCTGCAGATGATAGACGGCATCGGCGCCACGGAAATGCTGCACATTTTCATTTCAGCCGCGGGCGACGACGTGCGGCCCGGAGCTACCGGCAAGCCGATACCGGGCTATCGCGCCTGCGTGCTCGACGAAGCCGGCCGGCCGGCGCCTGCCGGAGCCATTGGACGGCTGGCAGTCAAGGGGCCGACCGGTTGCCGCTACCTGGCCGACCCGCGTCAACACGATTATGTGCTGAACGGCTGGAACCTGACCGGTGATGCGTATCGCATCGATGAAGCCGGCTATTTCTGGTACTGCGCGCGCACCGACGACATGATCATCTCGGCCGGCTACAACATTGCCGGCCCCGAAGTGGAGGAGGTGCTGTTGCGTCATCCACTGGTGGCCGAATGCGCAGTGGTTGGAAGCGTCGACGAGGAACGCGGCCAAATCGTCAAAGCCTTCGTCGTATTGAAGCCGGGAGCTGAAGCAGGCGAGGAAACCGCCAAGGCGCTGCAGGAATTCGTCAAACGCAATATTGCACCTTACAAGTATCCGCGCGCCGTCGCCTTCCTGCCTTCGCTGCCGCGCACCGAGACCGGGAAATTGCAGCGCTACAAACTGAGAAATCCGTGAGATGGGAATGAAGATTGTTTGCGTAGGCGGCGGTCCGGCCGGCTTGTATTTCGCGCTGTTGATGAAAAAGCTCGACAACTGCCATGACATTACCGTGGTCGAACGCAATCGCCCCTATGACACCTTTGGCTGGGGCGTGGTGTTTTCCGACCAGACTCTCGGCAACCTGGTGAACGCCGACGAAGCGAGCGCGCGCGAAATCCTGCAAGCCTTCAATCATTGGGACAATATCGACGTCCATTTCAAGGGCCATGTCACGACCTCGGGCGGCCACGGCTTTTGCGGCATCGGCCGCAAGCGTTTGTTGAATATTCTGCAAAGGCGCTGCGAAGAATTGGGCGTCAGACTGGCCTTTGAGACCGATGTGGAAGACGACTCCGCCTTGGCCGTCCAATACGACGCCGACCTGGTAATCGCCTGCGACGGCTTGAACAGCCGTATCCGCAAGCGTTACGAGGATAGTTACAGGCCCAGTATCGATACGCGCAAATGCCGTTTTATCTGGCTCGGCACCAAGCAGTTGTTTCCGGCTTTTACGTTTGCGTTCGAAGAAACCGAGTATGGCTGGTTCCAGGCACATGCCTATCAATACGACGGCGACACCTCAACCTTCATCGTCGAAACACCGGAAGATGTGTGGCAGCGAGCCGGCCTTGATCGCATGAGTCAGGAAGAGGGCATCGCATTTTGCGAAAAGCTGTTTGCCAAATATCTCGGCGGCCATGCTTTGATGAGCAATGCCGCGCATTTGCGCGGCTCCGCGGCCTGGATCAGGTTTCCGCGTATCGTGTGCGAGCACTGGATACATTGGAGTGACATCGGTGGTAAGCGTGTGCCGGTAGTATTGATGGGCGATGCCGCCCACAGCGCGCATTTTTCCATTGGCTCCGGCACCAAGTTGGCCCTGGAGGATGCGATCGAATTGACGAAATGCTTCGCCGAGCAAGGCTGCCATGGATTGGAACGGGTGCTGGCGGCATATCAGCAGACCCGCGCGCTCGAAGTGCTGAAGATCCAGAGTGCAGCACGCAATTCGATGGAATGGTTCGAGAACGTGCAGCGTTATACCCGCCTGGAAGCGCCGCAATTCGCTTACTCGATGCTGACGCGCAGCCAGCGCCTCTCGCACGAGAATCTGCGCGTGCGCGATGCCGCTTACGTGAGCAAATATGAGCACTGGATAGCCGAGCGTGCCTGTGCGCAAGCGGGTTGCCCAGGTCAGGCCACATCGATGCCGCCGATGCTGACCCCGTTCAAGCTGCGATCCACGGTGTTGAAGAACCGCATCGTGGTGTCGCCGATGGCGCAATACTCAGCCGTGGACGGTACGGTCGGCGATTACCATCTGGTGCATCTCGGCAGCCGGGCGTTGGGCGGGGCCGGCATGGTGTTTGCCGAAATGACTTGCGTATCGGCCGACGCGCGCATCACGCCCGGTTGCCCCGGATTATATGCGCCTGAGCATACGCGGGCCTGGAAGCGCATCGTCGATTTCGTCCATGCGCAGACAGACGCCAAGGTCGCCATGCAGATCGGCCATGCCGGAGCCAAGGGTTCGACACGGTGCGCGTGGGACGGCATCGATCTGCCGCTCGACAATGGCAATTGGCCGCTGGTGGCGGCGTCGGCCCAGCAGTACCTCAAGGGCGTGTCGGCCACTGCGCGCGCGGCCACCGCGGCCGACCTGGCGCGCATCAAGGCGGATTTCGTGCGCGCGACCGAGGCGGCGGCGGAAGCGGGCTTCGATTGGCTGGAACTGCACTGCGCCCACGGCTACCTGCTGTCGAGTTTCATTTCGCCCTTGACCAATCGCAGGGAAGACGAATACGGCGGTTCACTGGAAAACCGCTGCCGTTATCCGCTTGAAGTGTTCACGGCAATTCGCGCGGTATGGCCGCAAGACAAGCCGATCAGCGTGCGTATCTCTGCGCACGATTGGGTAGCAGGCGGCATTACGCCCGATGACGCGGTAGCGATTGCGCGCTTATTCAAACAAGCCGGCGCCGACATGATCGATTGCTCGTCCGGGCAAGTCAGCAAGGACGAGCAGCCGATCTACGGCCGCATGTTTCAGACGCCGTTCGCCGACCGCATCCGCAATGAGGCCGGCATTCCGACGATTGCGGTGGGTTCTATCTACGAGGCCGATCATGCCAACAGCATCATCGCCGCCGGGCGCGCAGATTTGTGCGCGCTGGCGCGCCCGCACCTGGCCAATCCGGCCTGGACGCTGAACGAAAGCGCGAAGATCGGCTTTGCCGGCATTGCATGGCCTAAGCAATACCAAGCCGGAAAATTGCAGCTCGAACGCAATCTCGAGCGCGAAAAGCAGATGGCCGCGGCCGGCAACGGCTTGTCGCCGCAACAGATTGCCGCGAAATTATTGGAAGGATGAATCGATGGTGCGCAAAACGACGGGCGACGGCGAGCAGGCTGCGCAGGTATTCGATCTCGAAACCCGCGTGACTGACGATCATCATCAAGCGCTGAAATTGTGGCTGCGTATGCTGTCTTGCACTACCCGCATCGAGAACGAGGTGCGCTCGAGGCTGCGCACGGAATTCGACATTACCTTGCCGCGCTTCGACCTGATGGCGCAATTGCAGCGTCACCCCGACGGCCTGCGCATGGGGGAATTGTCGCAGCGCATGATGGTCACCGGTGGCAACATCACCGTGATTACCGATCAGCTCGAACAGGAAAAGCTGGTGGCGCGCGTGCCGATACCGGGCGACCGGCGTGCCTATAGCGTCAAACTGACAGTGGCCGGGCGGCGTGCCTTTGCCAGAATGGCCGCCGAACATGAAGCCTGGATCGCCGAATTGCTGGCCGGCCTGTCGTTGCAGGAAAAGGACAAGCTGAGCCGCCTGCTGTCCCAACTCAAGACTCATCTGGCTGGTGCGGATGCTGCTGCCAAGCCCGAACCTTCCACGGAAATCAGGAATTAAGGAGCAAATATGCGCCATCTACCGGGGCAGCCTCACACGCTGCCGGGCAATCGCAACATACTTTCATCTTATCAGGCGGTGCACTTCGGCTTTGCCGTGCAGAACGGCGTGGCAAGCTTGACGCTCAACCGCCCGGACCGCAAGAACCCCTTGACCTTCGATTCTTATGCCGAATTGCGCGAGCTGTTCCGCAGGATGGCCTACGCCAATGACGTGAAGGCGATCGTGATCACCGGCGCCGGCGACAACTTTTGCTCGGGCGGCGATGTGCACGACATCATCGGCCCGTTGACGCAACTCGACATGCCGGGCCTGCTCGCATTTACGCGCATGACCGGCGATTTGGTCAAGGCAATGCGCGCCTGTCCGCAGCCTGTCATTGCAGCCATTGATGGCGTGTGCGCGGGAGCCGGCGCCTTGCTGGCGCTGGCTTCGGACTTGCGCTACGGTACAGTGCGCAGCAAGACGGCATTCCTGTTTGCCCGGGTTGGTTTGGCCGGTTGCGACATGGGCGCCTGTGCATTGTTGCCGCGCGTAATCGGCCAGGGGCGCGCTGCCGAGTTGTTGTACAGCGGACGTTCGATGGGCGGGGAAGAAGGCGAGCGCTGGGGCTTTTTCAATCGCCTGTGCGAACCGCATTCGTTGTTGGGCGAGGCGCAAGCGTTCGCGGCCGAACTGGCCGCGGGGCCGACCTTTGCGCATGGCATGACCAAAAAAATGCTGCAGCAGGAATGGAATATGGGAGTGGATGAGGCGATCGAGGCCGAGGCGCAGGCCCAGGCAATCTGCATGGCCACCAACGACTTCCATCGTGCCTACCATGCCTTCGTCGCCAGGCAAAAGCCGGCTTTCGAAGGTGATTGAGTAAAAGGCGATTGAACGCAGCAGCAACGAAAGGGAAAAATGTCTGACCATCCGTTCAGCAACTGGCCATTCTTCGAACCGCATCACCGCATTCTGGTGCGCGCGCTCGATTCCTGGGCAAGTGAGCATCTGAAGCATATCGACGACAGCAACGTCGACGCCGCCTGCCGCGGCCTGGTCAAACAGTTGGGCGCAGCCGGCTGGCTGCGTCACGCCATCGGCGGAACCGGCTATGGCGGAATGGGCGATGTCGTCGACACGCGCGCGCTATGCCTGATCCGCGAAACACTGGCCCGGCATTGCGGCCTGGCCGATTTTTCTTTCGCGATGCAGGGATTGGGTTCCGGCGCGATCAGCCTGTTTGGCAGCAGCGCGCAAAAGCAGCGTTACTTGCCGCACGTAGCCGAAGGCACGGCAATCGCGGCGTTTGCCCTGTCCGAGCCGGAGGCGGGATCGGACGTGGCGGCGCTCCAATGCACGGCCGCCGTCGATGGCGAACACTACGTGCTGAACGGCGAAAAGACCTGGATTTCCAATGGTGGTATCGCCGATTTCTACGTCCTGTTCGCGCGCACCGGAGAAGCACCCGGCGCGCGCGGTATTTCTGCTTTCATCGTCGAGACCGGCACGCCAGGTTTCGACGTTGCCGAGCGTATCGATGTGATTGCACCGCATCCGCTGGCACGGCTGCGCCTGCACGATTGCCGTATTCCCGCACACTGCCGCATCGGCGAGGCCGGCAAGGGTTTCAAGGTGGCGATGGCCACGCTCGACGTGTTCCGCACTTCCGTTGCTGCGGCCGCACTCGGCTTCGCACGGCGCGCCATGCAGGAGGCACTGCACCGTTCCACCACACGCAAAATGTTCGGCCACACCCTGGCGGACTTTCAGTTGACCCAGGCCAAGCTGGCGCAGATGGCGACCGGTATCGACGCTTCCGCGCTGCTGACTTACCGCGCCGCCTGGCAGCGCGACCAGGGGCAGCCGGTGACGCGCGAAGCGGCCATGGCGAAAATGACTGCCACCGAAACGGCGCAGCAAGTGATCGATGCGGCCTTGCAGATGTTTGGCGGTCTGGGTGTGGTGAGCGGGCAAATGGTGGAACGCCTGTACCGCGAAATCCGTGCCTTGCGCATCTATGAAGGCGCGACCGAGGTGCAGCAAATGATCATTGCGCGCGAGTTGTTGCGCGAACATGGCGCGGCCTGATCGGCGTCTTTGACGAGGGAAATATATGGATATCTTGCAACCGCCCGGCTGGGTCAGGCCCAAGGGCTATAGCAATGGCGTGGCAGCGGCCGGCCGCACTGTGTGCGTGAGCGGAATGATAGGGTGGGACGCGCAAGGCCAATTCCACACTGACGACTTTGCCGGCCAGGTGCGGCAAGCCTTGAATAATATCGTGACCGTGCTCGCTGAAGCCGGTGCGCGGCCCGAGCATATCGTGCGCATGACCTGGTATGTGCTTGATAAAAAGGAATACGTCGCGGCCCACAAGGAAATCGGCGCCGCTTACCGGGACATCATCGGCAAGCATTTTCCAGCCATGACCGCGGTGCAGGTCGTTGCTTTGATCGAAGACAGGGCACGCGTAGAGATTGAAGCTACTGCGGTGGTGCCGCTCTAGCTTTCATATAAGGAGGGCAGGCTGATCGAGCCATCGCGAGACGGCAACTTCGTCCGGGGTATTAAGGCTACGCTGAATAAGTCTCATGCGCCGCGCAGCCTCACGAGATTTATTCAGCGTAGCCTAAAGATTGTCAGGCTGAGTGTTTTTTCTGCGGCTTGGCAGGCGCAGTGGCCACTTTGGCGCGCTTTGGGGCTGGGTGAACGACCGGGCGATTGACCGGGTGGCTGATTGCCACGCGGCGAACCGGCGCCGGCGCCCGGTTTGCCGGATGGACGGCTGCACGGATGGGGACTTGAACTTGCAGGCTTTGCCCCGGTGCGACGCGGTCTTGCCGCAAATTGTTCCACGATTTCAGTTGCGCGACGCTGACGCGGTTGCGCGCAGCGATCGAGCTCAGCGTATCGCGCCGGCCTACGCGTACATAAACGCGGCGAAACGGCGGTGCATCCGGTTCGACCGCCATCGTGGCGTGCTCGGCGACTTCGGGCGCGATGTCGGTCGCTTCGTTGGCCGCGCTCTTGGGCACCAGGATGGTCGAACCGACTTTCAAATGCGTGCGCGGCGGGATCTGGTTCACTTCGCGTATCACGGCCGGCGTGGTGCCGAAGCGTGTTGCGATGGTTTCGATTTTCTCTCGCGCCGAAGTGATGGTATGGGAAGTCCAGGACGACAGCGCGTGGCCCCAGTTCGCCAGATTTTCCTTGAACTTGTCGGCGTTGCTCTCCGGGAGCAGGATGGGCGTATCGGAAGTGATGACGGGACGATTGAATTGCGGATTCAGGGCCTGGAATTCTTCGAGCGGCAGTTCGGCCAGCTTGGCGGCAATCTTGACGTCGATGTCGCGCTTTTTCTCGACGCTGACGAAGTAGGGGGCGTTATCGACCGGCGGCAGCGTGATGTCGTAGCGCACCGGATTGGCGATAATGTTTTTGACCGCCTGCAGTTTGGGCACATAGTTGCGCGTTTCGATCGGCATGTGCGGACTCAGGCTATTGAAATCGGTCGGCAGGCCGGCCGCGCGATTCTTGTTGACGGCACGCTGCACCGAACCTTCGCCCCAGTTATAAGCTGCCAAGGCCAGCTGCCAATCGCCGAACTGGTCGTAAAGTCTCTGCAGGTAGGTAAGGGCAGCATCGGTGGAAGCCAGCACGTCGCGCCGGTCGTCCTTGAACATGTTTTGCTTGAGCTTGAAATCCAGTCCGGTCGATGGAATGAATTGCCACATGCCCGCGGCTTTGGCGCTCGAGTAGGCTTGCGGATTGAAGGCTGACTCGACGAAGGGCAGCAGTGCCAACTCGGTCGGCATATTGCGCTTTTCCAGCTCCTCGACCACGTGATACAGATAGTGGGAAGCGCGTAGTGTCGACCGCTGGATGTAATCGGGACGCGCGACATACCAGGCGGTCTGATTGGCAACCAGGGGATTGTCCAGATCGGGAATGCCGAAGCCCTTGCGTATGCGGCCCCACAAGTCGACATCCTCGGTCACCAAACCGTCGAGCGCCAGATCGTTGGGTCCCAGGTTGCCGTCCAGTTTCTGATCCAGAATCAAGGGCTGCGCGGCAGCGGACGGCTGCGCGCCATTCGACTCTTCCGCCAGTGCCTGCCGGCACACGCAGGCCAGCAACATTGCGGAAAGAAGAACTCTGGAAACCTGCATCAATTGCGACTCTTAATAACTTTTAAAGGGACAACGCAACTCATTTGACGGCAATCAAACTTGCCGTATGCCAGCGGGCGCAAATCAAGCTTGGCGCGCGCTTAATGGACACTTAACGGGCGCAGATGGATTTGACTTCGGTCGATACCCAATGTGTCTCACCACCAGCTTCAATGACGATGCCATGACGACTCGAGGAAAAGACCGTGCAGTGTACTGACGGCAGTTTTGGGCCGTCAAGCACTATTGCGTAACATAGCAATGTGGCAAATAGTTGGCAAGGTGATTATGCGGGTCGGTGGGAGGGGCATAGGGGCTCAAAAACTGTTCTTCCACTCGCGCAGTGCAGCAAAGCTGGCCACGGGATCGCGCCCTTGCAAGCGGCCGCTGGCATGCAGACCTTCCATAATGGCCGGTTCACGGTAGCGCAGGAAGGGGTTGGTCGCTTTTTCCAGTGCGATGGTGGAAGGTACCGTAGGCAAACCCTGGTCTCGCTTGGCCTGTTCCCGGGCAATTCTGGCTGCCAACGCCGGGTTGCCGGGTTCGGCCGCCTGGGCAAAGCGCAAATTGGCCATCGTATATTCATGGGCGCAAAAAACCTGCGTATCGCCCGGCAGATTTGTCAGTTTGGCAAGTGAAGCGACCATTTGCGCCGGCGTACCCTCGAACAGGCGGCCACAACCACCGGCAAACAGGGTGTCGCCACAGAATACCCAATGCTGGCGCGGCGCGAAATAGGCGATATGGCCGGCCGTATGGCCCGGTACGTCCAGCACGGAAAGATCAAGGTCCAGTTCTGCCAACCTGACTTGATCTCCCTCGGCCAAGGCGTGGGTAACGCCGGAAATGTTTTCCGTGCGCGGTCCATAAACGGGAAGGCGGGCTGGGGTCTTGGCCTGTTCGAGCAAGCCTCCGACGCCGCCGACATGGTCAGCGTGGTGATGAGTCAGTAAAATAGCGGCCAGCGACAGTTGATGTGCCTGCAGTGCGGCCAGAATCGGCGCGGCGTCCCCCGGGTCGACGGCGGCTGCTTGCTTGCCGTTATGGATCAGCCACAGATAATTGTCGCGAAACGCAGGAACTGGCAATACACTCAAGCTATCCATGACGCAAAGCACTCCTGAAAAACCCATTATAGCGCTCGGCCCCTGGCTGGAAACACAGGCAGGCAGCTACGTGCGCGCCTGGGAAGAATCCTGCCTCGACGCGCTGACGGTCGACATCTTCGGCTTCAACGCCGTGCAGATCGGCCTGCCGCAAATCAATGCGCTCGGCGCCAACCGCATGCAAAACAAATGGCTGACCGACACCCATGCGCCGGCTGATGGCGACGCCGAGCACCCTTCGCGGATCGTGCTGGTGCACGATTTCGCCGAACTGCCGTTCGCTTCGCAAAGCCTGGACCTGGTGGTCTTGCCGCATGTACTTGAATTTGCCGCACATCCGCACCAGGTCTTGCGCGAAGTCGACCGGGTGTTGCGTCCGGAAGGTCAGGTGATCGTGTGTGGTTTCAATCCGGCCAGCCTGTGGGGCGCGCGCCAGGTGTTGGGCCGCCTGACCGGTACCCACTTCCTGCCGCTGGACGGTGAATTCATCGGCCTGCCGCGTTTGAAAGACTGGCTGAAACTGCTCAATATGGAAATCAATCGCGGGCATTTCGGTTGCTACGCGCCGCCATTGACCACCGACAAGTGGCTGAACCGCTTTGCCTTCATGGAGAAAGCCGGCGACCGCTGGTGGCCCTACTTCGGTTCGGTCTATATCCTGCAAGCCGTCAAACGCGTGAGCGGCGTGCGCCTGATCGGCCCAGTCTGGAGCAAACACAAAGCCAAGGCGGCGCAGGGCGTGCCGGTGGCCGACAAACTACATCACCTTTAAAGCGACAATGGAACAAATAGAAATTTATACGGACGGGGCCTGCAAGGGCAATCCCGGTACCGGCGGTTGGGGCGCCTTGCTGATCGCGGGCGAGCATCGCAAGGAATTGTTCGGAGGCGAGCGCAATACCACCAACAACCGCATGGAACTGCGCGCCGTGATCGAGGCGCTCAACGCCTTGAAGCGGCCTTGCGACGTGGTTGTGCACACCGACAGCCAATACGTGCAAAAAGGCATCAGCGAATGGATACACGGCTGGAAGGCGCGTGGCTGGAAGACCGCCGCCAAGGAACCGGTCAAGAATGTCGATCTTTGGCGGGCGCTGGATGAGGCGCAAGGTAAGCACAAGATAGAATGGCGCTGGGTGAAAGGCCATGCCGGCCACGAAGGCAACGAAGCAGCCGACGCGTTAGCCAATAAGGGCGTCGAATCGGTAATTTAATTTTTAGGCACTGTCATGCGTCAAATTGTTCTTGATACCGAAACCACAGGCTTGAATGCAAAATCGGGCGACCGCGTCATTGAAGTCGGTTGCGTGGAACTGATGAACCGCCGTCTGACCGGCAACAACTTCCACAGCTATATCAACCCCGAGCGCGATTCTGAAGAGGGTGCGCTGGCCGTACACGGCTTGACCACTGAATTTCTGAGCGACAAGCCGAAGTTTGCGGAAATCGTCGACGAGTTGCGCGTGTACCTGAAGGATGCCGAAGTCATCATCCATAACGCGCCGTTCGATATCGGCTTTCTCGATGCCGAGTTCAAGCGGCTCGCTTTGCCGTCTTTTCAGGAGCAAGTCGGTCCAGTGATCGACACCCTGGTGCAGGCCAAGGAAATGCATCCCGGCAAACGCAACTCGCTCGACGCCCTGTGCGAGCGCTACGGCATTTCCAACTCGCACCGTACCCTGCACGGCGCCTTGCTGGACGCCGAATTGCTGGCCGAAGTCTATCTGGCCATGACGCGCGGGCAAAACAGCCTGACCATGGATCTGGGCGGCGAGCCGGCCACAGCGGCGGCCGGTGCCGATGGCGAGATGGTGCCCTTGGCTGAAATCATTGTCTTGCCGGCAACGCAGGAGGAATTGGCTGAGCACGAAGCTACGCTAGATAAGCTGGATAAAGAGGCTAAAGGCCGCTGCGTATGGCGCACCATTACCGCATCGGCCGAGCCGAATTGATTCGGCTGGCTATTTGTGCGATAATCTTGCCTTCGTTGGGCGGTTAGCTCAGTGGTAGAGCACTGCCTTCACACGGCAGGGGTCACTGGTTCGAACCCAGTACCGCCCACCAAGCAATTCAATACAGAACAAGGACTTATGCGAAAGCCTAAGTCCTTTTTTTGTTTTTGGTACGGAAAACGATACCGGAATAGGCTTTGAAGTCCGCCGGGATTTCGAGCTCGGAAATTTCTGTTAACTGGCCACACTGGCTTGAAGGTATGCGGCCTGATTCAAGTTCAAAAGGACCGGGGCGCTAGCGAAACGTCCGCCGCGCAGGCGATGGGCCGGTTCGCTCGAGGTGGCGGAACGTAATGCGCCCTTTGCTCAGGTCATAGGGCGACATTTCCAACGTGACCTTGTCACCGGCGAGAATCCGGATATTGTGCTTGCGCATCTTTCCGCCCGTGTAGGCTATGATGCTGTGGCCGTTGTCGAGCGTGACGCGAAAGCGCGAATCCGGCAATATCTCGTCGACTTTTCCCTGCATTTCGATCAATTCTTCTTTGGCCATTTGGGTTCCTGGAAGGGTCACTTGCGTGACGGGATAAACAAAAAAAGCTCGCCGAAGCGAGCTTCCATTCACTACCCGCAGTCGCCCGTAACCCATGCTATCTGCATGGTGCACCGGGCAGCCGTTGAATGAAGACCCATGCTATCTGCATGGTGCCCTCAACACGAAACAACCGCGAAACTTGCCGATGCCGACAGCGCCGGCACCGTTTGGTGAATTACTGCAGCCGCCATGGATTTGATGGACCATGGCGGCATGTCGATTAGAGCGGGCGGATATTGCTTGCCTTCTCACCCTTGGGGCCGGTGCCGCGCTCAAACGAAACGCGTTGATTTTCCTTCAGGGTCTTGAAGCCGGACGCTTGGATATCCTGGAAGTGGGCGAACAGATCGCTGCCACCGCCATCGGGCGTGATGAAGCCGAAGCCCTTGGAGTCGTTGAACCATTTTACGGTGCCGGTTTGTTGATTGCTCATGATATTTCCTTGTTAAATTGATATTGGGACAAGCCCGCGCGCACCCAAAATCAAGTGAAACGTAACTGAAGGGAATTCAAACAGAAGCGCTCGATTAACGGGCGAAACAGGAAGGAGACCAACAAAAACTACGGCTTGATGCAAGTGCAGGGTTTGCATAGTACAGGAGAAACCGCAAATCACCTAATCAAATCTTTGAATACTGTCCCGAAGGTCGCGACACCGCTGGTGTAGCGATCTATGCATTTGACGCACGTGACGACTAGGCGTCCTGATGATGAAAAGGCGCGTACCAGGTCACCAGGAAAGACGGCACGACCGCAGCCATCACGAAAACAAAATAGTTGACGTAGCCGAGCGCCTCCTGCAGATGGCCACTGACCACCCCGGTCAACATCATGCATAGCCCCATCAACCCAGTACCGAAGGCGTAATGGGTGGTCGCGTATTTGCCCGGGGCCAGTTGCTGCGTCAGGTAAATCATGAAACCGACCGAACCGAAGCCGAAAAGAATTTTTCGGTGGTGACGCCCAGGCTGATCAGCAGCAGGTTGCTCGGCTGGTAGATGCTTATCGGCACAAAGGTGACGTTGGGGATGTTCGCTGCGCAGCACTGCAGGAACAGGCTGGTTTTGAGTCCGCGCCTGGCGACGAACATACCGCCCAGCAGCGAGCCCACCAGCACGGCGATCAAGCCGTAGGTGCTATAGATCACGCCCAGCAGTTCGTTGGACAAGCCAAGCCCGCCTTTGGCCACCGGATCGACCATGAAGAACGGCCCTAACTTTTCCGGCAAGCCTATGCCGAGGCGGAACAGGAAGGCAAACACCACCATGAGCCAGACATCGCGCTTGCGAAAAAACGTAACAAGGGTATCGCGCAAAATGTCGCCCGCCTGCGTCAGCGACTGCGGCGCGTTGTTCGCGCGCGCCGTCCGACATCATGCGCCAATGCCTCGCCGCCTGCGCTAGCGCAGGCGCATATCGCCCTATCCAAGCCCGCAGCAGATAGTGCATAATCGCCGGAATAGCGCAACCGAGTTGAAAACTGAAGGCCTCGTGGGAGGGGAAACTGGATGGCTCTCGGCTTTTTGAAACCACATGACCTGCCGGTCAATCTGCGGCGTCTCAAGAATCTCAGCTTATTCTCCACGCTCACGACGCGCGAGCTCAAGATCGTCGACGGCTTGCTGCACGTGCGTGAATTCCTCGCGGGCGAGGTGATCTTTGATGAAGGCGAGGAAGGGCAGGCCTTGTATATCATCACAGAAGGTGTGGTTTCGGTTTGCCGCGAACACGATGAGGTCAAGGAAACGGTAGCCGAATTAACGGTCGGCAATTTTTTCGGCGACCTGGCCCTGCTCGACAACACGCCGCGCACGGCCCAGGTGCGTGCCAAGGAAGCCTGCAAGCTGGCCGTATTCTTCCGCGCCGATTTCATCTCCCTCATGGAAACCGACGCCACCATCGGCTACAAGATTTCGCTGCAACTGGCGCGTACTCTCGCCGAGCGCTTGCGCATACTCATGTCCGGCAGCCCACGCCTGGAAGCCATATGAATAGCGAGCTCGGCGGTCGCGCAGACCACTATTCCGGCCCTTTCGTCTGGTGCTGCGTACTTGCCGCCACCTGTATGCTGTTGTTCCTGCTGAACGTGATGTTGTGGCTGGCGCTTCCATTCCTGCTCGCAGTGGTGCTGTACTATTTGCTGGTGCCGCCGATGTCGCGGCTGGTGCTGGCCGGTTTCCATCGCGAGACGGCAGCGGCCATCGTGGCCGGCGGGGTCTTGTTTACCGTCGCCCTGGCGGCTTTCCTTTGTTCTCCCTGGATACTGTCGAACATGGGATCCTGGCAAGAACTGCTGGGACGCTATCTCGAGGGCGGCGCTACCTTTGTACGCAACACCGCCGTCATGCTCGAACAAAAATCGTCCTTCCTGCGCAACGCGCATTTGAATGATGCGGTCAATAACCAGTTGGCTGCCTACACGGAAAAATTCGAACAAAAGCATGTGGCTGGCTTGCTGATTTCCCTCGCGTCGTGGCTGCCTTCGCTGGTATTGGCCCCCTTTCTGGCATTCTTCTTTTTGCGCGATGGCCGCCGCTTCAAAAAATTCCTCGGACGCGCGGTGCCCAACGCCTTCTTCGAACGCACGCTTTATCTGCTGCATGAGGTCGACCAGACCGCGCACCGCTATTTCCAGGGACTGTTCCGGCTGACCGTCATCGACACGCTGGTGCTCGGCGGCGGGTTGTGGATGATAGGAGTATCTTCGGCGCTGGTGCTGGGCTTGATTGCCGCCGTGCTGGCCTGGGTGCCGGCGGTCGGTTCGGTGTTGGGCTGCCTGATCGTCATCCTGGTGGTGTCCACCGATGCGCCGAGTCAGCCGCTGCTGGCTTATGGCGCCATCGGCGTATTCATCGTCGCCCGCCTGCTCGACGACTTCATTTTCATGCCGCTCACCTTGGGCCGCAGCCTGCATATCCATCCGCTCCTGACAGTGCTGATGATCTTCATCGGCGGCGTCATTGCCGGTGTCACCGGACTGATGCTCGCCTTGCCGCTGCTGGGAGTCGTGATGGTGGTGGGCGAGACCATAGGCGAGGTGGTGACCGATCCGCGCTTGCGCGCGCGCCATCGGCATGCCTTGGCATTGCGCGACCGGCTGGCCAGCGAGGACTTGATCTAAAAGGGGGGATGATGCTGGGGCTGATCTTGTGGCTGATCTTGCTGTGCCTGTGCTGGCCGCTGGCCTTGCTGGCGCTGATCCTGTATCCGCTGGCGTGGCTGATCAGCCTGCCGTTCCGCCTGGTCGGCATCGGCATGGAGGCGGTGTTCGCATTGCTGAAGGCAGTGCTGTTCTTGCCGGCGCGCGTACTGGGCTATCGCGATTCCCGCCGGACTTGATAACCTTCCCCCCGTCATTCCCGCGAAGGCGGGAGGCCGCCCCGCGGGAATCCATAGGGTGCTTATACGAGAAACTCAGTATGGGTCCCCGCTTTCGCGAGGACGACGGGGAACAGACTGTGCAACGCTTAGCGAACGTCCCGCATTCGAACCGCGAGTTTGATGCCACTCATTTCCTGAAAATTCAGTGGTGCGGTTACGTCCCCGAAACTGCATCCGGCAACACCACGTTGACATCCAGCACTTCGAGATTGCCTTGGCGATCGAGCGAAATCTTGATGTCGTCGGCATTGACCTTGGTGTACTTCGAAATCACCGCAATCAATTCCTGATGCAGCGCCGGCAGAAAGTCGGGGCCGGAGCGATTGCTGCGCTCGCGCGCGATGATAATCTGCAAGCGTTCCTTGGCCGCGTTGGCCGATTTCGGTTTATTGTCGAACAAAAAAGATAAGAGCGCCATATTACTTGCCCCCGAAAATGCGCTGCAACAGGCCGGGTTTTTCGTAGTTGGTGAAGCGCAGCGGCATTTCCTCGCCGAGGAAGCGCGACACCACATCCTTATAGGCTTCCGCCACGTCACTGCCGTCCATGTGAATCGCCGGGTTGCCCTGGTTCGAGGCATGCAGCACCGATTCCGATTCGGGAATGATGCCGATCAGAGGGATACGCAGAATTTCCTGTACGTCGGTATGCGACAGCATTTCGCCCGCATCGACGCGCTTGGGTACATAGCGCGTGATCAATAAATGTTCCTTGACCGGCACGCCGCCTTCCTGGGCGCGGCGCGACTTGGCCTGGATGATGCCCAGAATGCGATCCGAGTCGCGCACCGATGACACTTCCGGGTTGGTCACCACGATGGCCTCGTCGGCGAAGGTCAATGCCATCACGGCGCCGCGCTCGATACCGGCCGGCGAGTCGCACACGATGTATTCGAAATCCATCTTGATCAAATCGTTGAGCACGCGCTCGACGCCTTCTTCGGTCAACGCATCCTTGTCGCGCGTTTGCGAAGCCGGCAGCACGAACAAGTTGTCGCAATGCTTGTCCTTGATCAGTGCCTGAGTCAGCGTCGCTTCGCCGTTGACGACGTTGATCAAGTCGTACACCACGCGGCGTTCGCAGCCCATGATCAGGTCGAGATTGCGCAGGCCCACGTCGAAATCGATCACTGCGGTCTTCTTGCCGCGCAATGCCAGGCCGGAAGCGAAACTGGCACTGGAAGTGGTTTTGCCGACGCCGCCTTTACCGGAGGTTACAACGATGACTTTTGCCACAAGGCTTCCTTTCTCAATTAGGGATTCATGCAATGCAGATCGATGCGGTCGCCGTCCAGACTTACCTGCACCATTTTTCGTGCCAATTCCTTCGGCAGGCCGCTTTCGAAGGTACGGTAGGTTCCCGCGATCGAAACCAGCTCGGCTTCCATGTTCATGGCAAAGATGCGGGCACTGGCGTCGCCGCTGGCGCCAGCCAAGGCGCGTCCGCGCAGCGGCGCATACACGTGGATGCTGCCATCGGCAATGATCTCGGCGCCGTTGTTGACTGCAGCGGTCACTACCAGGTCGCAGCCGCGCGCGTAGACGCGCTGACCGGCACGTACCGGTGTGTCGACGATCATGGAACCCGGTTTCGCCGGCTGTATCGCGGGAGCAGGGGCCGGGGCGGGAGCGGGCGCTGGGGCTTCCACCGGCGCAGGTTCGGGTTTCACTGCCACGGGCTCGGGCGTTTCCTCCAGCAGGTCGAGCTGACCGGCGCCTTCCGTTGCCGCCGGCTGGCGCGGGCTGACCACGCTTTCCAGGCTCAGGCCATGCGCAACAATTGCCTGCTGCATGTCCGGGCGGGCATTGCGTACCGCGACCGGATTGAGTTTGCAGGATTTGAGCAGCGCGATCAGCGCGCTCCAATCGACAGAGTGGGATACGGAATCAAGCGCGCCGACGTCGATTACCGCGAATTCTCCGTCGAAGTAGTCGTCAACCCCGCCGGTCAGTTGGCGCAGCGCGGCATCGATGATAGTTAAATCGGTTTCGCGCAAAATGACGGCGACGGCGACAACGGTGGCAATCTTGACTTCTACCGGGTTGCGTACTTGCGTTTTTGACATAGGGACGGGTGGCAGATCGTAGCGGCGCGCTCAGGGTTTCATTCGGATAGACGGCTGACCATAGCCGACAAAGACAGGCCGCCCTGCAGGCGGCCCGAGTGCGCAACGGAAACTGGATAATCGGATCGTCGTGGCTGGATGCGAAGAGTCATGGTTGGCGCGGGTTTTGAGTCGTCGCTATTATAACCTCCGATGCCTGCTCACCCCCAATTTTGTCTCCAATTTTCCCGCCGTTAAGCCATAGACCCACTTGACGAGCGACCCAGGGGCCATCGTCCAGCGGCAAGTCGTGCCCGGCGTCGGGGTGAAACACGGCTTCGGCATGCCAAGCGGAAGCCAGACGGTGTGAACAATCGGCGTTGACCAACCTGTCCCGCTCGCTGCCCAAGACCAGGATAGGTACGCTCGGTTTATGGCGTGGCGCACGAAAACGCATGGCGGCAAGCAATTGGCGCAAGGCATTGGCGCGCGAGGTCGGGTATTGGTTCTGCCATGCAGTCCACCGCTCGACCAGCCTGGCCTGAGTATCTGCGCGATTGCTGGTCAATTGCAGAATCAGCTTTTCGCGCCGCGCGACATCGCCGTGCGCAGCCGCCCACAACAGCCTGGGGTAATTACCTGGCCGCAGGCGCCGGTAAAACGGGCTGAATGGGCGCAGACTGGTGTTGATCAACACGCAGCCGGCAATCTCTCCCGGGCTCTGCATGCACCATGAAACGGCTACCATGGCCCCGAGCGACAAGGCCAGCAAGTAGTAGGGTGGGGCAAGGCCGCGGGACTCCAGTTCGTTCCTGCAGTGGCGCGCCATATCCTCGATACGCAGCGGACTGGCGGCGTGATGCATGACCCCATTGCCGGGCAAATCCAGGGTCACGATGTTGGAGCCGTGAATTTCGCGTTGAAATTCGGTGGGGAAGTCGCCCCAATGGCGTTGCTCGCGGATCAGGCCGCGCAGAAGAACCCAGGTGTTCACGTTGCGCCGCCATGGAACGTGAGCCTCATAGTTTCAGGCCCGGATACCAGCGCGCGTACGCGCGTTCGTGATGCTGGACGCGCTCGGCGCCTTGCGGCAGCCAGCGCCGGTGCCCGCAGGCGGCGCGTGTCAGAAAATCCAGCCAGACTGAATGCTTGCGCAAGACACGCTGCAAGCGGTGGCTGGGGAGGGGATTGAACAAACCCTTGCGCGAAAGCATTTGACGCGGGTTTTTTTTGACCCACAGCCAGGAGCCCATTTCCAGCGTCAACGGTAAAAAAATGCGCTTGCCCATTTGTTCCGAACGCAAATACAGGTAGTCCCACAAATCACCATGCGTCAGGTAGTGATGGCTTTGCGGCTCGAACAGGTAATTGTGATTCGGGTAGGTCTGGCTGAACAAGTCTTCCAGAGCGGAAATGTCGGGCAGGTGAGGGATGGGCGCCAAGGTATGAGCATGGGGAAACCAGATGCGATCGCGCGTGCCAAAGCCTGAATGGCAATCCAGCGCCAGACTGAAATCGCGTGCCAGCAGCTCTTCTTCGACTACGGTGCAGACTGCCTGGCTCTCGATTTCCATCGGCGCATCGGCCGAACCGCGGTACCAGGGCAGCATGGAACTGTAGCGTTGGCCGCCGAGCATGAAGGGAACCTTGTCGACTGCGTCGAGAGGCGCGTTGCGCATCAAATCCACCCCCTGCGGATTGCAGCGCGTATCGAGCAGCATGCCGCCGGGGTTCACCAGCGGCATGAATACCAGCCGCACCGATTCCAGTTGGCGATGCAGCACGGGATCCCATTGCAGCCGTTTCAGCAGGCTGCGCAGGAACACCAGCAGGATCTGGGTGCCTATGCGCTCGAGGCCATGGATGCCGCCGAAAAAGCCCGCAGCCGGAATGTGCTTGTCTGGATTGCCGAGCGCCAGCGCATAGATGGGAAGCTTCTGGCCCGCAGCGTCGACTTCGCATAGCCGGCGCACCTCCATGTTGTGCCGCAAACCCGCCTCGGCAATGCGTTCCAGTTCGAACAGCTCGGGCAGGTGGCGCATGGAGTCTTATTTAAAATGAAGCCCTAACAAAATGTGGCTGGCTAGGCGCTGCGACGCAGACAGTACAACTGTACGGCAAGGAGCGGCAACAACGCCAGGCGCATTTTGTTTGGGTTTCTAAAGTTCGGTGCGTAGGGCTAAGAGTTCCGGAAACAGTACCACATCCAGCATCTTTTTCAGATAGCTGACGCCGGCCGTGCCGCCAGTGCCGGTCTTGAAGCCGATGATGCGCTCCACGGTGGTCACGTGACGGAAACGCCAGAAGCGGAACGCGGTTTCCAGGTCCACCAGCTTTTCCGCCAGTTCATACAGGGCCCAATGTTCGGTCGGGGCGCGGTAGATCTTGAGCCAGGCTTCCTTGACCGAGTTGTTGGCAACCGTCGGTTGCGTCCAATCGGCCTGCAGGCGGGCAGGGTCGATGGCAAACCCTTGGCGCGCCATCAACTGGATCGCTTCGTCATAGATAGACGGCGTGCGCAACGTAGTGTCGAGGCGGGCGTGAACATCGGGAATTTTTTCATGAACCGTCAGCAGCGCGGCATTCTTGTTGCCGAGAATGAATTCAATCTCGCGGTACTGCGCCGACTGGAATCCGGAAGAGTTGCCGAGATAGGGGCGGATCGCCGTGTATTCGGGAGGCGTCATGGTGGCCAGCACATCCCAGGCATGCACCAGTTGGTCCATGATGCGCGCCACGCGCGCCAGCATCTTGAATGCCGGCGGCAGATCGCCTTGCCGCATTTGCGTCTGCACCGCATGCAATTCGTGCAGCATCAGCTTCATCCACAGTTCGCTGGTCTGGTGCTGCACGATAAACAGCATCTCGTTATGGTTGGGCGAACGCGGATGCTGGGCAGACAGGATTTGATCGAGTCCCAGGTAATCGCCATAGCTCATTGCCTGGCTGAAATCCATTTTGGCGCCATGCCACGATTGCGGCGCGTCTTTTTTGCTGGTCACTATTTTGCCTCTATCAAGTCACCGCCACGCGTTGTTCCGTGACGTCGTATTTTTTATTGTCGAGTATGTCTTTCAATATATCGACAGCATCCCAGACATCGACAAAGCGCGTGTACAAGGGGGTAAAGCCGAAGCGCATGATTTCCGGCTCGCGGTAGTCGCCGATCACGCCGCGCGCGATCAAAGCCTGCATCACCGCGTAGCCGTGCGGATGGGCGACACTGACCTGGCTGCCGCGCCGCTCATGCTCGCGCGGTGTGACTATGTTCAGCGGGTGTCCGGCACAGCGGCTTTCCAGCAGCGCGATGAACAAATCGGTCAACGCCAGCGACTTGGCGCGAATCGCCTGCATGCTGGTGCGGGCAAACACCTCGAGACCGCACTCGACCAGGGCCAGCGACGCGATGGGCTGGGTGCCGCATAGCGCGCGCCGGATGCCGGCGGTCGGCGCGAACTGCGGTGCCATGGCAAACGGCGTCGCATGTCCCCACCAGCCGGACAGCGGCTGGCGGAACGTTTCCTGATGGCGGCCGGGAATCCAGGCGAAAGCAGGGGCGCCGGGGCCGCCATTCAGATATTTGTAGGTGCAGCCAACCGCAAAGTCGGCGCCGTCTGCATGCAGGTCGACCGGGACGGCGCCGGCTGAATGCGCCAGATCCCAGACGATCAATGCCCCTTGCGCATGCGCCAGTGCACTGGTGGCGCGCATGTCATGCTGGTAGCCGGTGCGGTAATTGATATGGGTCAGCATCACCAGGGCCACGTCCTTGTCGATCGCGGCCGGCAATTCTTCCGGCGCGTCGACCAGGCGCAAGCGGTAGCCGCGATCGAGCCAGGCCGTCAGCCCTTCGGCCATATAGATATCGGTCGGGAAATTGCTGCGCTCAGTAACGATCACGAGCCGGTTTGCGGTTGCGGCCTGGTTTGCCTGCATCTGCAAGGCGCCGGCCAGCACTTTGAACAGGTTGATCGAGGTGGAGTCGGTGACGACGATTTCGCCTGCCTTGGCACCGACCAGCGGCGCCAGCTTGTCGCCCAAACGGGCGGGCAGGTCGAACCAGCCGGCCTTGTTCCAGCTGCGAATCAGGTCCTGACCCCATTCCTGCGCGACCACCTCCTGGGCGCGCGCCAGCGCAGCCTTGGGGCGTGCGCCGAGCGAGTTGCCATCCAGGTAAATGACTTTTTCAGGCAAGTGGAAAGCGTCGCGCAGCGGCGCCAATTCATCGGCCAGATCGAGCGCCTGGCAGCTTTCACGCTTATATTCGCGCTTGTTTACGTACTCATGCATGTGTGGTTTCGGGTAAGGATCGCAAAATGGCGCGCACGGGGCTGGCGTCCAGCCCGCGCAGTTTCAGAGGCAAGGCAATCAGTTCGTAATCGCCGTCGGCGACCTGGTCGAGCACAATGCCCTCCAGGATCGCCATATTGTGTGCGCGGATCGTGTGATGAGCGTCCATGGTCTTGGAGTCTTGCGGATCGAGCGAAGGCGTATCGATGCCGATCAGTACCACGCCGCGACTGGCCAGCAAGTCTATCGTTTCCGGCGCCACGGAATTGAAATCGTCGTCCCATGCCTGTTGCGGCGCCCGATGGTAGGTGCGCAAGAGCACGCGCGACGGCACGCCGGCAATCTTTCCTTCGACGTCCTGTGGGCGTACAACCTTGCTTCCCAGGCAGGAGATCACCCGGCAGGGGCCGATATAGGCGTTCAGCGCCACTTCGTCGATGGCGCGTCCTTGGGCATCGTAGTGAGAAGGAGCATCACAGTGTGCGCCGCTATGGGTCGACATGGTCAGCTTGCTGACCTTGACCGGGCAGCCATCGCCGATCTGCCAGGTGGTCTCGGAGCTGAATGGCGTATCGCCGGGCCATACCGGCAAGCTGGAAGAAAGAACGGGGCTGATGTCCCAAAGCACAGGTGGCATATATAAGCGGGGCGGCATTCGAGAGTCGGAATTCTATGCCTAAGTGAAGATAAATCAACGGCTGGCCCCAAAAAAAGCTGCGCTTCAAAGTCCGGCAAGAGCACGAAGAGTAGCGATTGCCGTCGATGGCGGCAGAGCCGGATTTGCCCACATGCCCGCCAAATCGGATAAGGAAATGGCTCGCATATTTCCTATTTGCCGTCAAATAAGTAGTCAAATTACATGTATGGAATCGTAGTTTGTGGAAAATTTGCGACATTTCTTCAAGAAAAATTCGATGCAGTGATCTGCTATTCCCTATGAAAACCGTTTAACCGTTGCAATTCTGTCTTTCTTTAGTTTGACAACATATCTAGTTTTAGTACAAACTCTGCGGCAGAACGTTGGGTTCTGGTTTCCGGCCGCCGGTTGGCGTTGCGTGTCGGGTCGGGAAGCTTGGGGTTTCGATAATAAGGAGGGGACTTTAGATGGGGAATTCTCAAAAGAAGCGTGACCTGAATCAGGTTCAAGTCAACGCTGCATTCAAACTCAGTCCGATCGCGGCAGGCTGTGCTGCCTTGATTTTCGGTGCCGTCGGCAGCGCGCATGCGCAAGTCGCCGAGCCGGCTGCCACGGGTGACCAGTCGACTTCGACGCAACAGGTGACCGTGGTTGGTATCCGCAAGGGTATTGAAGACGCGATTTCGGTCAAGAAAAACTCTCAGGACATCGTCGAAGCGATTTCCGCTGAAGACATCGGCAAATTGCCTGATACCACTATTGCGGAATCTCTGGCCCGCCTGCCGGGTCTGACTACGCAGCGCGACAGCAACGGTAACGCCACGACCATCAGCATTCGCGGTCTGGGACCGGATTTCAACGGCTACCTGTTGAATGGCCGCGAGCAGACCAGCACCAACGACAGCCGCGCCGTGGACCTGAGTGTCTATCCGGCCGAGCTGATCGCCGGTGCCACCGTGTACAAGACCAACGATGTCGCCGTGGTTGGACAGGGCTTGGCCGGCACGATCGACCAGAACCTGGTCGACCCGCTGGCGTTTGCCAAGCGCGTCGCTGCCGCCGAATATCAAAAGACCAAGAATGGCACCGGTCTGGAAAATCAGGGAACTGGCAAGCGCTATGCATTGACCTATATCGACCAGTTTGCCGACCGCAAGGTGGGTATCGCTATCGGCTACGTGCACCAGGACAGCGATTCGGGGCAATTCGAATACAGCACCTGGGGTGACTACACTGGTAACGTTACCGATACAAACGGCAATACCGTCAGTGCCCGCGTCCCTGGCGGCGGCGGCTTCCAGCCCGAAACCCTGACCAATACCGATAAGCGTGATGGCCTTGCGGCGATTCTCGAATTCAAACCGAACAAGAATTTCAAGAGCCAGCTCGATACTTTCTATTCGAAGATCGATACTTACCAAAAGATCGACGAAATCCAGGCCGGCGGTACCGGCAATTTCACCAACGCGACCATTAGTGGCGGTATCGTCACCAGCGCGACGATGAACAATGTCGACCTGATCGACCGTCAGGAAGCGATCTTCACGCACGACAAGATCAAGTCGGTTGGCTGGCGCAATACTTTCAAGACGGACGACGGTTGGACCATCGTGGGCGATCTGAGCCACAATTCGGCGCAGCGTATTCAGCCTGACGACGAATATTACGGTCAATTGGCCGGCAAAAATTCGCTGATGCTGACCAACCTGACCGGAATGATTCCGGGAATGAGCTACGGCGCCAGTTTGACTGATCCCAACACCATGGCCGTACGTAACATGTGCGGCTGGAGCGGCATCACCAACACCGTCAACCCAAGCCCGACTTGCAGCTCCGTTCCGCAAGCCGGCTATTCGAAGGGGCCGAACATTGTCGACACCGTGACGTCCTACCGTATCGATTTCATGCACGACATGCCGGAAGGCACGATGTTCACCGACTACAAGTTCGGCATGAATTACACGGACCGGACCAAGGATCGCAACGGCTTTGAGGGTTTGATCGTTTCTGCTACCGGCAATGGTTACGACCCCATTCCTTTCCCTTCCAACTCGACGGTGGCTGGCAATGTCGGTGGCACGGGCTTGAGCATGCTGTCCTTCATGCCGCAAGTGTCTTTGATCCCGGGCGCTGCGTTCCTGCCGAAATACAACAACGACATCCTGTCGAAATCGTGGGATGTGGACGAGAAAGTGACAACCACTTACGGCAAGCTCGATATCGACACCAAGTTGGGTGACTTGCCGGTGCACGGTAACGTCGGTGCGCAACTGGTCCATACCGACCAATCGTCCTCCGGTTTCCTGGCGGGTGTCGGCTCCACGCCGGTGTTGGCGAATCCTTCGCCGGCAGGTATGTCGACCAACGGCACGACCTATAACGATTTCCTGCCGTCCTTGAACCTGAATGGCGATCTCGGCAACGATACGGTGTTGCGTCTCGCGCTGGGCAAGCAGATCGCGCGTCCGGACATGACCGACATGCGCGGTTCGTTCTCGTTCTCGCCTACTACCGTAACTACCGGCACCACGACTACCACGGTGTTTTCGGGATCTGCAGGCAATCCGAATTTGAAGCCTTTCCGTGCTGACGCCCTGGATCTGTCGTTGGAAAAGTATTTTGCCAAGAAAGGCTACATCAGCGGCGCCGTGTTCTATAAGAAGCTCGATAGTTACATCGTTCCGCAGATCAGCATCATCGACTTCTCGCCTTACCTGTCGTCGGTCGGCTACTCGCCGCTGCCGAATAACGTCGGTGTGCTGACTCAGACAGTCAACGGATCGGGTGGCAACCTGAAAGGTTACGAATTGAGTGCGTCGGTGCCTTTCAATCTGGCGTCCAAGTGGCTGGACGGCTTTGGCGCCTTCGGCAGCTATTCTTCCACGACCAGCTCGGTGCAATTGCCGAACATCATCGGCCTCAATCCCGACCAGAATCCGCTTCCCGGATCGATCGGTTTGCCGGGCTTGTCCAAGGAAAACGCCAAGCTGACGCTGTACTATGAAAAGAACGGCTTCAGCGCCTTCGTCGCGGACAACTACCGTTCGCGCTATATCGGCAGCGTCACCAATTCCACGGTCGGTGGTTATCCGACGCTGCAGTATATTGAATCGCAGCGTTGGGTTTCAGCTCAGATCGGCTACGAAATCCAGGATGGCTACATGAAGGGCTTGGCAATCCGTCTGGAGGGTAACAACCTGAACCGTCCGTGGTATCAGCAAACGAATTTCGACGGTTCGATCAACATGCGCACGCAAACCGGTGGTACAGTCTTCCTCAGCGTGAATTACAAGCTGCAGTAAGGCAAGTTGCAGTACGGTTGTTAAACGAAACCCCTGCCGGCTTGGTCGGCAGGGGTTTTTTCATTTTGATGTCGAGTGGGCGATGGAACAGAAAAAGCTGAAGGACGTGGTAATCGTAGGGGGCGGCACGGCCGGCTGGATGACCGCCGCCGGGTTGGCCAACGGTTTGAAGGGAAAGTACAACATTACGCTGGTGGAATCGGATCTGATCGCCACTATCGGGGTCGGCGAAGCGACGATCCCGTCAATTCGGAGATTCAACGACATCCTGGGGATAGACGAAACCGAATTTATTCGCGCCACGCAAGGTACGTTCAAGCTGGGCATCGAATTTGTGAATTGGGGGCGGCTCGGCGACCGCTATATTCACGGCTTCGGCGTGATCGGCCAGGAGACATGGACGGTCGATTTTTATCAATACTGGCTGAAGCAGCATTTAGCCGGGAAAGCCCCGGGGCTCGATCATTACTCGATCAATACGGCGGCCTGCCTGCAGAACAAGTTCATCCCGACGCAAAGGGATATGCCGAATTCTCCGCTTGGACAGATTGTGCATGCCTACCATTTCGATGCCGGGCTGTACGCGAAGTATTTGCGCAAGTACGCTGAGGCGAGAGGGGTTGCCAGAGTTGAAGGCAAGATCGAAGATGTCGTGGTGCGCGATGCCGACGGCCATATCGAAGCAGTGGTTCTCGAAGGCGGGCGCAAAGTGGCCGGCGAGCTATTCATCGACTGCTCCGGCTTCCGCGGTTTGTTGATTGAAGGGACGCTCAAGACCGGTTACGAAGACTGGTCGCATTGGCTGCCGTGCGATACGGCGATCGCCGTGCCTTGCGCATCGGCTCCGGAGCTTACCCCCTATACCAGATCGACGGCCCGCAGCGCGGGATGGCAGTGGAGAATCCCGCTGCAGCATCGCATCGGCAATGGCCACGTGTTTTGCAGCAAATTCATGAGCGAGGACGAAGCGACGGCGATCTTGCTGCAGAATCTCGACGGCGAGCCTTTGGCGGAGCCGCGGCCAGTCAGATTCAAGACCGGCAAACGCAAGCAGGCGTGGAACAAGAATTGTATATCGATAGGGTTGTCGGGTGGATTCATCGAGCCGCTCGAGTCAACCAGTATTCATCTGATTCAGGAGGGGATTGCTCATCTGCTGAGCCATTTCCCGTCGGCCGGTTTCGAGCAGGCGGATATCAACCAATACAATCGCATGATGAATGATGAATACGTGTGGGCGCGCGATTTCGTCATTCTTCATTACAAGGCCATGGAACGTACCGACTCGCCGTTCTGGAAGTATTGCCGCGAGATGGAAATTCCGGAATTGCTGCAACACAAAATCGACCTGTTCCGCAGCAACGGCCGGGTGTTCAGGGAAGGGAATGAACTGTTCGCCAAGCCGAGCTGGGTACAGGTCATGTGGGGGCAGCGCATACGCCCGCAATCGTATAACCCGCTCGTGGACCTGATTGGCGAGGAAGAGATCCAGGGTTATCTGGATGAGGTCGAGGGGGTCATCAAGGAGTGCGTGAAAGTCATGCCGACGCTTTCCGCCTACGTCCAGGCCAATTGCGCCGCGGACAAGATGCCCATGTAAGTCTGACCGGGGTGCCTTTGTCCTGCGCGAGCAGGGCAAAGGCACTCTTGGCGGAGAACGATGAGGCTGTGTATGAGACCGTATATCGGTCAGTAGCAGTCCCTGGCGGCGGTAAGGCTGCCGGACTGCTGTGCTGCCCTGCAGGTGCCTGAATCATGGGCAATGTCATGGGCGAGACTTTGTTTTTCCAGGGAATGCTCGCGATTTTTCGCCTCGACGATTTTCTGCGCATTGGCCAAATCCTGTTCCAGTCCCGGGGCGTTGGCCGGGCGTTCTATGGTTGCTTGCAGGTCTGAATGAATTGGCAGGTTGGTCCAATAAGTGGCCTTCGCGCCGCTCGGCCAGACTGCCGTGACCTCGGGCGTTTCGACGGCTTTTGCATTCTCGGGGAAGAGGTAAGTGCGTGTCACCGGAGCAACGCCCAATGCGGTCTTGCCTTCATAAATCATTGCCCCTTCCGGCTTGCTTTCGTAAGTCAGCATCGCCTGATTGCTTGGTGTGCTGGCACAGCCGGCAAACAGCGCGGCCAGAATCACAGCGGACAGCGTGGACAACAGGACAACTCTTTTCATTGCAAACTCCTATAGTGTAAGAGGGGAGGCTCTGGGCAAGCCAGCGCGCTTATATAAGATCGCGCTTATTGGTATCGGTTTCCACTCGGCCAAGAAATCTTTTCAATACGCATCCGACTTTGCAGGCACGGCCCAATCCAAAGTGCAGGAGCTGTGCAATTACGGCTTCTGCCGGACTTCGCAATAGATTCCCGACCTGCCTTGGCGACGCACCGCGTCGCAACGCTCAATCTTATTTTACGCGAACAACTCACACAAGACGGGCGTGCCGCTTTACGCAGGAGCGGCCGCACGGCGACAGGTAAAGAAGCCGTTGAGCGTCAGGCGTCCGTGCACGGGGTCGGCGCTCAGCATTTGCGGCGCCGTAATGTGGCCCGAGTGAAAGACGCAGCCATCATAAAAGATCACGCGATTCCATGCCGGGGGAATCGTGCACAGCAGTTCAAAGTATTCGTTCGACGCGGTTTGATAAGCGGGAGCGGCGCCAAGCACCTCGGTAAATGCCTCGTTCGACATGCTGCACCAGGGCGAGTCCGGCGCGTAATACAGCCGATGAAGTTCGTCCGGCGGCATTCTCGGTCTATAGAAGCTGGTGCCGCCCAAGCTTGCGTCGTGGAAGAGGTACAGAACCGACGCGGCAAAGCACTGGGTAGGGCTGGCGGATAAGCGATCGGTATGGCAGATGCGTTGCCATGGGCTTAGTTCGTGCGGTTGCAGCGTGGCCATCGACAGGCGGCTATATACGCTTTCGGTGCGGCGCGCGCCCAGGTGGTTGCGCACGTGCTGGATAAAGAAATCATTCAGGCGCGCGGAAAACACTTCCGACATAGGCAATTCCAGCCCCGGAAAGGTATCCGGGAGCGCCATCGAAAAATGCTCCCGATTATCGAGAGCGAAATTGACCAGCGATTGAGGGTCCTGCAGGAAATCGTCGACCACGACGCAGGGATGGTAGCCCGGAATCGGAACCAGTTGAATTCTTGCTCTGGGGTTGAACATCTAAAAAGCCTCGCTCATTACGCATTGCGCCATCGCTTATGACCGGGTTTTGGCGGCAGAGTGTGTGTGCAAAATTGTAGTTTGGCTACTTATCTTGAATTTAAAATCCCTGAATATCCGTAATTTTCGAGTATTTTCTCTTTTCACGTAGGGAAAATTCGATAAACCTTCACTCAAATGCCGCGGATTTTGTTTTTGGAATATTACGGTAATTGATGTATATTGGCTACAAATTAATATATCAAACGACATGGAGCATCCGACGCTTTTCCTCCCGGACTCCTGTTCGGAGACAACCCACCGGCGAATGAAGACGATGCACGCAAAACTGAATAGCGCTCCCGCAGAAGTTCAAGGCGGACACGCTGCGAAACCACAACTGTCTTTCTGGCAAATCTGGAACATGAGCCTTGGCTTCCTGGGCATCCAATTTGGGTTTGCCTTGCAGAACGCCAACATGGGTCGAATCTTTCAGACGCTGGGCGTCGATATGGGCCAGATCGGCATCCTGTGGATCGCGGCGCCTTTGACGGGATTGGTGGTGCAGCCGATTATCGGGTACATGAGCGATCGCACTTGGGGACGCTGGGGCCGACGCCGCCCCTACTTTCTGGCCGGCGCATTGTTGGCTTCGCTGGCCCTGATTGGCATGCCGAATTCCAGCGCGCTGTGGATCGCCGCCGGCATGCTATGGGTGCTGGACGCGTCGATCAACGTTTCGATGGAGCCGTTTCGGGCATTTGTCGGCGACCTGTTGCCGAAAGACCAGGTGACTAAGGGTTACGCCTTTCAAACGTTCTTCATTGGCGTCGGCGCGGTCGTTGCATCTGCGTTGCCTTACGTGTTGACCAACTGGTTTCAAGTTGCCAACACTGCGCCCGCCGGTGTCATTCCGGACTCGGTGGTGTATTCGTTCTATCTGGGCGCGCTGGCTTTTTTCGGTGCTGTATTGTGGACCGTGATTCGGACCAAGGAATACTCTCCCGAAGAGATGAGCAAGTTTCACCCCGAGACGGAGGAGGAATCCGGTGCGCCCCCTTCTTCTGGCATCTCCGGTTTTTTCAGGGACTACCTGAATATGCCGAAGGTCATGGTGCAGCTCTCCATGGTCCAATTCTTTACGTGGTTTACCTGGTTCGCCATGTGGACTTACGCGACTGCCGCGTTCACTCAGCATATTTATCATACGAGCGACACAAGCTCTGCGTTATATAACGAAGGTGCAAACTGGTGGGGTGTGTGCGGCTCCGTCTACAGCGGCTCTTCCGCCCTGTTCGCCTTCTTGCTGCCGGTTCTTGCGTCCAAGACCAGTCGCAAGGCGGCTCACGCCATCAGTCTTGCGATCGGGGGATTGAGTTTCGTATCAATCTATTTCATTGCCAGCCCGGACTTGCTGATCCTTTCCTTCCTCGGTGTGGGGTTGGCATGGGCCAGCACATTGTCCATGCCTTATGCCATTCTGGCCTGCACCATACCTGCAAAAAAAATGGGGATGTATATGGGCATGTTCAATATGTCCATTGTGATTCCGCAAGCTGCTGCGGCGCTGAGCCTCGGCTATTTCCTTACCCATTTTTTCGACGGCAAAGCGGTCATGGTGCTGGTGCTGGGCGGCGTCTCGATGATGATTGCCGCAGCGTTATCCATGTGGGTGAAGGAAGTCGA
>JAFANH010000060.1 GCA_019232795.1 Burkholderiaceae bacterium | reverse complement strand
GGCAAACCGACGCAGCCTGGACGGAGCCGAAACCGCAAACGCGTCGCAAGACGTACGCGAAGCTTTCTACGAATGGTATTGCGACGGTTGGCTGTCTTTAAATAAGTGGTGATGAGTGCCTGCCGGTGCTGGTAAAGCGGCTGGCTTGGTGACGGGTTTTTGATGCAGCGCAGCGACAGCAAGCGTCTCCGCCCCGAGGGTTTGCAGATTTCTGTGTAATCGGTTTACAAAGTCGCTTACCGAAATGCAAACGTTTTTATCCCAAAAGTTAAAAAAAGCCGCTATAATCGCGAGCTAGGAAGCTTTCGGGGGTAAGTTCGGCCCGTTTTCTGGCCGAAACACCTGCGAAGACGCCCTATCGAGCGATAATTACCGGTAATTATTCATCGCAAAACTTTTAGTTTTTATTTGAAGGAAATTTCATGAAAAAAACACTGTTGATCGCTTCCCTGTTGGCCGTTGCTCTGGCTGCTTGCAGCAAGAAAGAAGACGCTCCTGCTCCGGCACCGGCTCCTGCCGCTGCTGCTCCGGCTCCGGCTGCTCCGGCTCCGGCTGCTGACGCTGCTGCTCCTGCTGCTGCTCCGGCCGCCGCTCCTGCTGCTGACGCTGCTGCTCCGGCCGCTTCGGCTCCGGCTGCTGCTGCTCCGGCTGCATCCAAGTAATCAGCGATTGCTTGAAAAAAGCCGACCTTCGGGTCGGCTTTTTTGCGTTTACGGCGGCTGCAATCTGATGGGGCCGCAATCTCCGAGGACACGATTCTGCCGAGTCATGCGCTAAGTAACCTCACAGTTAAGCAACCTCGGTCCAATCAAGTCCTTGTTCCTGGCAAGCCACCATCACCCTCATCGCATTGGCGTCCACCACGCTGCATAGCGCCTCCAGCACCAAAGCCGGGGTATTGTTTTGCTTGCTCAAATGAGCGCCGACCACGGTTTTCAATCTGCTCCTGTCGATGGCCGCCAGAATTTCCGTACCGGTCCGGTTCGATAGATGCCCGTATTGGCCGCCTATGCGGCGCTTGAGCGAAGGCGGATAGGTCGATTGCGCCAGCATCTGACTATCGTAGTTACATTCGAGCATCAAGGCGTCGCAACCACTTAATGCCGCTATCATGCGCGGCGTAGCGTGGCCGGCATCGGTCAGGATGCCGAGCTGCGCTTCGCCGGCGGCGACGACATATTGCAGAGGTTCGCGCGCATCATGCGGGACCGTATAGGGGGAAATGGTGAGTACGCCGCCCCTGAAGCTGCTGCCGTCGCGGCAAAAGCAGACATCGACGCCATCGGCCTGCTCCCGCACGGCGGAATACGTGCCCTGGCTGAGCCAGACCGGGATACGATGCCGGCGCGCGAATTTGAAGACGCCGCCTACGTGATCGGAATGCTCGTGAGTGACGGCAACGGCAGAGATGTCGGCTGGACGCAGGCCCAGCCGCGCCAGACGCTGTTCGGTTTCGCGCAAGCCGAAACCGCAGTCGATCATGAGAATGGTGGAAACGGCGCCTTCCGACGCCGCGACCAGCAGCGCGTTGCCTTCGCTGCCGCTTCCGAGGCTGGCAAACTTCACTGAGGCCTCGGAAGCGTCTTGGTCTGGTGGACTACTTCAGCTGGTCGTTCAGGAGGCCGAGAATCTTCTCGCCGGTACTGGTAGTCTCAGGCTTGCCATCGTTGTCCTGCACCACGATCTTGGTGATGGCGCCGCTTTCCTTGATCGAGATGCGGTATTTCTGCGCCTTGGCGGCATCGTCGCTGCCCCACGAGAAGATCTTGGAGAAGAAGCCTTTTTCGCCCGCAGGGTCTTTCTCGTCAGCGTAGCGGACGAAATACAAACCTTGGGTGCGGTCACGGTCTTCCACGGTAAAACCGACGCGGTCGAGCGCAAGGCCGACGCGGCGCCAGGCGTGGTCGAAGCCCTCGTCGACTTCCACGAAGCTGCCGTCTGCTCCCTTGACCAGTTTTGCATGTGCCGGTTCCACCGTCGTATTCGCCACGGCCGTCTTCGCCAACGCCGGATCGTCGCCCAAGCGGGCCATCAAACGACTAAGGAATTCCGCTTCCAGGCCCGGGTCGACGGGGCGCGCAGCCCAGCGCGTGCTGCCATCCTTCTGCGTGCCGGTGGCGACTTCCTCGACGCCGCGATGACTGATGTAAATCTCGGAAGAGCCGTCCGTGCCGCGTTCCACGCGGGTGCGGAACTTGTCGCGCTCACTGGTGGACCACATGGAATCGAACACCTTGCCAAGCGTATTGCGCAAGATATCCGAAGGAATCTTGGCGCGGTTCTCGGCCCAGTCGGTTTCCATGATGCCGGCGACCGGTTCATCGGTCGCGATCGCGAAACCCGAGTCTATCCAGAATTGCCTGAGTTGCGGCCACAAGGCTTCCGGTGATTGCTTGACCACCAGCCAGCGCTCGCTGCCGTCGCGCTCGATATGCATGCTGCCGACCTTGTCGACAGCCACCGAGGCAGGAGCCGCAGCGGCGGCGGCGCCGTTCGCGGATTTGCCGGCATTGTAAGTCGAGGCCGTGGCGATACCGCTGTTGGCTTCCGGCACCTGGTAACGGTTATCGCGCTGCAATTGGGTCAGATCGGGAGGAACGTCGAGGCCTGCCTTGCGCGGGATCTTGGCGTCGCTCTTGTAGTCGATGCGGCTGGGCTCCAGCGATTCGGAAACGGACGAGCATGCGGCCAGGCCGGAAAGCGCCATCGCGCCGAGGAGTCCGCGTAGAACGATACTGCGTTGTGCCATAAGAAAGTTCTTCCGAATAGTCATATCAATGCCGAATGTGGGATTTTTTAGGGTTACTGCCGTGGCCGCGCACCGGCGACGGGCAGGGGTGACGAAGTCTTGCCAAACGCATGGACAGCTGCCGTTCAGGAAAGCACGCCGGATTCGCGCATGGCGGCACGCACCGGTTCCTGATGCTCCTTGCCCAGCGTGGTCAAAGGCAGGCGAATACCGGAGGGAATCAATCCCATCTGGTTCAAGGCCCATTTCACGGGCAGCGGATTCGGTTCGACGAACAGCTTGTTGTGCAAGGGCAGCAGCTTGTCGTTGATGGCGATGGCTTCCTTGACGCGCCCGCTCATGGCGGCAACACATAGTTCATGCATGGCGCGCGGCGCGACGTTGGCAGTGACCGAAATATTGCCGCGCGCGCCGCAGAACATCAGCGCCATCGCGGTTGCATCATCGCCGGAAAATACCGCAAACGATTTCGGCGCCAGGCGCATCAGCTCGGTGCCGCGCGCGATATTGCCGGTCGCGTCCTTGATGCCGATCACGCCGGGCACCTGAGCCAGGCGCAACACGGTTTCGTTGGACATATCGGCCACGGTGCGGCCCGGCACGTTATACAGGATCGCCGGAATATCGACCGACTCGGCAATCTTGCGGAAATGCAGATACATGCCTTCCTGGGTCGGGCGATTGTAATACGGCACCACCAGCAAGGAGGCGTCGGCACCGACCTTGCGCGCGTATTCGGTCAACTCGATCGCTTCGGAGGTGGAATTACCGCCGGTGCCGGCGATAATGGGAATGCGTTTGGCGCTCTGTTCGACGGCAATCCTGATCAGTTCGCAATGCTCGGCAACGTCGACGGTCGGCGACTCACCGGTCGTGCCGACGATGACGATGGCGTCGGTGCCTTCGGCAATATGCCAATCGATCAGTTTGCGCAAGCCGGGCACGTCCAAGCCCCCGTCTTCATGCATCGGCGTAACGATTGCAACAATGCTGCCTTGAATCACACTGCCCATAGAGATTTTGCTGCGTAAAGATGTAAATATTCGATTGTAACGGATAGGCTGCCCGAGTGGGGCTTTAGGACGGCTTTGGCGCTGCGTTTGGCACCGCCCCGGACGCCGCCCCCAGAGAAAACCGAGGCAGTTCGCCTCCCGGCCCCGGGTTCGCAAGGCAAACGCGTTGGATCATGGCCGGCTTGGGAAGTTCGACAAAGCCGTCTTCATAGGCGATGACATGCAGGCCGGCGCCCTGCGCCAGCTGCAGCAACTCGCCCGGCGCCAGCAGAAAATCAGGGTTCGACGGTTTGCCGAATTGCGCGTTGCCCTGCCCGAAGGTTTCGGCAATAAAGATGCCCCCAGCCGCCAAACTCGAGAAAATATGCGGAAATAGCGGGCGATGCAGGTAATTTGTCATGACGATGCCAACAAATCGCCTCGCCTCAAATGGCCAGGGCCGGCCATTTTCGAGGTTGGCCTGCAGGGTGGCGATAGCCGCAGAACCGAATCCACCCACTGCCGCCAAGGCGGCAGGGTCGCGGTCGACCGCCAACACCGCATGACCGGAGTCGGCAAACAGGCGCGCATGGCGCCCATGGCCGCAGGCCAGGTCCAGCGCTTTGCGCCGGCAGGCACCAGCGACGCAAAGCGCTGGACCCAGGCTGAAGGTTGATCGAGCGCGCCGTGATTCACGCCGTGCAAACCGCAAGCCGCCGACTCAGTTGTAGTCCAGCCCCATTGCCTCGCGCACGTCACGCATGGTTTCCTGGGCCATCTTGCGGGCCTTGTCGCAGCCGTCGGCCACGATGGCGCGCAGCAGCGAGGGATCGTCCAGGTATTGCTGGGCACGCTCACGCATCGGCTCCTGCTCTTTCAGGATGCCGTCGATCACGGGTTGCTTGCATTCGATACAGCCGATCCCTGCCGATTTGCACCCCTTCACCACCCACTGCTTGGTGTCTTCGTCCGAATACACCTGGTGCAACTGCCATACCGGGCATTTTTCCGGGTCGCCGGCATCGGTGCGCCGCACGCGCGCCGGATCGGTCGGCATGGTGCGCACTTTCTTGGTCACGGTTTCCTTGTCGTCGCGCAGAGCGATGGCATTGCCGTAACTCTTGGACATTTTCTGGCCATCGAGGCCGGGCATGCGCGAAGCCACCGTCAACAGTGCCTGCGGCTCGACCAGGATCAGCTTGCGGCTGCCTTCGAGGTAACCGAACAGACGCTCGCGGTCTATCATGCTGAGGTTTTGTGCGTCGTCAAGCATGGCCTTGGCCTGTTCGAGCGCATCTTCCCTGCCCTGCTCCTGAAATTCGGTACGCAGCTCGTTGTAGATCTTTGCGCGCTTGCTACCCAGTTTCTTGACCGCTTCCTGCGCCTTTTCTTCGAAGCCTTTTTCCTTACCGTAGATGTGATTGAATCGGCGCGCAATCTCGCGCGTCATTTCGATGTGCGGCACCTGGTCGTCGCCGACCGGCACCATGCTGGCGCGGTAGATCAGCACGTCGGCTGCCTGCAGCAGCGGATAGCCGAGGAAGCCATAGGTCGCCAGGTCGCGGTCGGACAGCTTTTCCTGCTGGTCCTTGTAGGTCGGCACGCGCTCCAACCAGCCGAGCGGCGTCGCCATCGACAACAGCAAATGCAATTCCGCATGCTCGGGCACCTTGGACTGAATGAACAGCGTCGCCTGCGACGGA
Source organism: Burkholderiaceae bacterium (assembly GCA_019232795.1). Lineage (GTDB taxonomy): Bacteria > Pseudomonadota > Gammaproteobacteria > Burkholderiales > Burkholderiaceae_D > PKWO01. The sequence continues at coordinate 21 of JAFANH010000060.1, read as the reverse complement.
TCGATGCCGGCGGCGAGCCAA
>JAFANH010000048.1 GCA_019232795.1 Burkholderiaceae bacterium | reverse complement strand
CGGCGTGTCGTGATAGGGCTTGCATTCGAGCACTTGTTCGTACCAAGCCTTGGCCGCCTGCATGTCCGGGGTGGGGTAAATGGCTGCCCGCAGCCCCAATATCGATCTTTTGTTCGTCATGGCTTTCTCCTGTCGAATGTCCGCCGCAGCCGGCCGTTACGCGGTGGGCGAGCCGTGAGACGTATTTCCAGTGTAGTTTGCCCACATCGTATGGTAGGCCTCTTCAAGATTGCGCGTGAATTTTCCGCTGTCGAATAACGGCGCAGTATCACGCAGGGCGATGATCTTGTCGCGCAACGCAGTTCTGCGCGCTTCATCCGTAGCCAGGGCCAGGGCCAACCCATGATAGTCCTGCAAATTCGTGGTGACGAGTTCCGGCACTCCCAATGCCGACAGCAGGCTGCCGGCCACGCGGGAAGAGAAGGTTTCGCCGATGCAGGTCACGACGGGCAGGCCCATCCACAGCGCATCGCTGCAAGTCGTGTGGGCATTGTAAGGCAGGGTGTCGAGGAACAAGTCGGCGCATTGCTGGCGCGCCAGATGTTCTGCGGGGGGTACGCGTGGCGCAAAAATCACTCGCTCCCTGCCGACGCGGCGTTGTTCTGCTTCCTTTCTCAAGTTGTCTTCGGCAGAGCGTCCGCTTGCAATCAGCCACAGGACGCTGCCCGGCACTGCGTTGAGCAGGCGGCACCAGATGTCGAACAGGTCGGCGGTGATTTTGTAGCTTTGGTTAAAGCAGCAAAATACGAAAGCGTCTTCCGGCAAACCGGCTTGCGCGCGCGACGGCGCCGGCGGGCGGGCGCGGGCGCGGTCGTTCGGCTGATAGCAATCCGGCAGACATAGGACGCGTTCGGAATAGTCTTGCTCACTTTCGGCCGGAATGACGAATCGGTCCGCAATCAGGTAATCGACGAAGTCGGCACCCATGGTGCCAGGGTAACCGAGGTAGTTTACCTGTATCGGCGCCGGACGCAGCGCCAGTATCGCGCTGCGCGAATCGCCGGTGTAGCCTTTGAGGTCGACCAGGATGTCGATGCCGTCGTCATGAATTTTTTGCGCTGCATGGACGTAGGAAGCGCTGCGTATATCCTCGAAGCGATCGAATGCATGCAGCAGGCGCGTGCGCATGGCGCTGCCGTCGTCGGGCCCGTAGGAATAGGCGCTGACGTGAAAGCGCCGGCGATCATGCAGCTCGAAGATTTCAGCCATCAGCAGCGCGGTGGCATGATCGTGGAAGTCTGCCGATAGATAGCCGATACGGATTTTGTCATGCGGCTTGCGTTCGAAAGTGAAGTGCAATTGTTCACGCTGGCGAATTTGCGGCGCGTAATTCTCTTGCGTCCAACGCTCGGCGCAGCGCCTTTGTTCCGCAGCAGTGCTTCCCGGAAGCGCCAGGAAAGAAAACGGCGAACCATTGCCGCCGATGCCCATGGGGGCATTCATCAGGTGCTGACGAATGATCTGAATATGCGAATCGAGCATCTCCCACTGGCAGGTTTGCTGCAGTTGGTGAACCAACCCCAGGCGCGCGGCATGAAAGCCCGGCGATAGCTCCAGTACGCGCACATAACTGCGGATGGCGGACTGCGCGTCGCCTTGCTCTTGCCACGATACTGCCAGGTTGTAGTGGTGTTCGGCAGTATCTGGCTGCAGCGCAGCGGCTTGCCGGAAATGAGTGAAGGCTGCTTGGCGATCGCCTTTTTCCTTGTACAGCACACCCAGGTAACTGTGCGCCTGATCAAAGTCCGGTTTGATCGCAATGGCGTTGAGCATGTGGGCTACGGCCTGATCGCCGCGTCCAAGGCGATGGGCAATCGTGCCGGCCAGGTAGCAGGCGTTGAAAAAACCGGTTTTCAGCGCAATGGCGCGCTCTGCGTGGCCAAATGCTTCTTCATAGTTGCCGGCCTCGGACAGCGCCAAGGCGAGATTGCTGTGCGCTTCGGCGTAATTGCCGTCGATGGCGAGGGCGCGCCGATAAGCGGCGGCGGCGCCGGCCCAATCCGCCATGTCCAGGCAGCCGTCGCCATGTTTCTTGTGGAATTGCCGGTCCGGCGGCGCATACTCCGGCCCAGAAGGCTCGATTGCCTTGCCGGCGGCTTCTGCGGCGCTATCTGAGGATCGTCTTTTGAACCAGGTCAGCATGGTGGAATAGTATAGCTACTATTCCACCACGTCTCGGTTGGCTGGCAAGATGGGCGTCAGGCGCTTGCGGTGGCGACCACCAGCCGCGTGCCCGCCAGCTTGTCGTGCAGGAATTGACGATCCTCGTCGA
>JAFANH010000032.1 GCA_019232795.1 Burkholderiaceae bacterium | reverse complement strand
GATTCTTGAAGAAGCTGCCGGCATTGCCGATCACGGCGGGGTCAGGTAATTTGCGTTCGCGAATGGCGATCACTGCATCGCTGACGTCGCGCGCCGTGGGTGAGTCCATGCCGCGCGCGGCGAGCTCCTGTGCAAGCTCTGTGTAACGCGTATCCGCCTGCCAGGCACGCGGCAACCGGAACGTCACCTCGGTGATGACGGCGCGCTCGCGCAAGCGATGCTTGAAGACGCTGTCGCGGTAAGCGAATTCGCAAGCTTCGCGCGTCAGCGTCATGAACTCGCCGCTTTCGAAATCAAAGGCCGTCACCGACGCGATGCAATCCTTGACCTCGGCGCCGTACGCGCCGATATTCTGGATAGGCGCAGCACCGGCGCTGCCCGGAATCAGCGACAGATTTTCCAGGCCGCCGAAACCCTGCTCCAAGGTCCACAGCACGAAGTCGTGCCAATTCTCGCCGGCCGCCACGCGTACCCAAGTGTCGTGCTCGTCCTGACGCAGAATCTCGATGCCGCGCGATTCCATATGCAGCACCAAGCCGTCGAAATCGCCGCGCAGCAGGATATTGCTGCCGCCCCCCAATACCAGGCGCGGCAAGGCATTCAGTGTGGCATCGCCGCGCACCGCTGCCAGCGTGGCAGCATCGGTGATGGGCAAGAATGCGCGCGCACGCGCCTCGACACCGAAGGTATTGAAACTACGCAGGGAAGTATTGCGTTGGATGGGAAGGGAATCGCTCATGTCGGGGCGATTATAAAGCATCGCACCCTGATGCCGCGCCTGACATCCGCGGACCTGCCGAAGCTCCGTTTTTCCGGGGTAAAATACGGCTCTCGATCAGTACCGATTTCTTACAGGAAGCCAGCCATGCCCTCTTTCGACGTCGTTTGCGAAGCCAACATCGTGGAAGTAAAGAATGCCAACGACCAGGCGAACAAGGAAATTTCCACGCGTTTCGACTTCAAGGGCACCGATGCCCGCATCGAACAGAAGGAGCGCGAACTGACCGCTTACGCCGATTCCGAATTCCAGTTGAACCAGGTGCGCGACGTGCTGACGTCCAAGATGGTCAAGCGCAATGTCGACGTGCGTTTCCTCGACATGGGAAAAATCGAAAAAATCGGCGGCGACAAGGTCAAGCAGGTAATCAAGGTCAAGAACGGCATTGAAACGGAAGACGCGAAGAAGATCGTCCGCATCATCAAGGACAGCAAGCTCAAGGTGCAAGCCAGCATCCAGGGCGATGCCGTGCGCGTGACCGGCGCCAAGCGCGACGACTTGCAGACTGCCATCGCCATGTTGCGCAAGGACGTGACCGACTTGCCGCTGGAATTCAACAACTTCCGCGACTGATCCGCGGTCACGGCGAAAAATGAGAAGGCCGCGCATTGCGCGGCCTTTGTTTTGCGGAAAACCCCGAATCAGGGGAAAGCCGGGATATGCGGTTCGACCCCACCGAATTTCGCATTCGGATGATGCTGGGCCAAAAGCTCTTCAATTTCGGTGACACGCGTCATCGGTATGTCGAGCATCAACAGCACCTGCCCGCTTTCGATCCCGGCCTCGAAACTCTTGAGACGAGAATTCGGGATTGCCGCGGCTGCCATGCCGGAAGCCCAGGCGCCGAACAGCGCCCCGCCTATGCCCGTCACCAAAATAGCGATCATCTGCAACTGCAGGCCTTCAGGCGGGAACATCACCAGCAATATGCCGCCCAGCAAGCCGGCACCGCCGCCGATCACGATTCCTGTTTCCATGCCATGTACGAGATCGGTTTTCTGCAGGAAATTTGCCTCGGGCATGTCCGCAGGCATGGCCTCCTTGGCAAAAAAATGCATCTGCCTGACATTGACGCGCGCCAACAGCAAGGCATCGCGCAATACCCTCGCAGCGGGCAAATCAGGCAACATGAAATAAAGTCTGCGGCGCATAAACCCTCCTCCGTTCGATTCGGACTCGTATCCCATAGACGTCGGGGACACCCCTACTTTTGTTATAGCAGGCCATTGCGAAAATGCAATGTTCGGAGGAGGTCTCGGCTTGTTGTCCTACGCGTGTTAGTCAGCCGCTTTGCGACGCAGTTTGACCGACTCGGCCAAACCTTCCAATACAGCAACACTTTCCTCCCAGGCTATGCAACCGTCGGTCACCGACTGTCCATAGGTCAGCGGCGTACCCGGCACCAGGTCCTGCCGGCCGGCCAACAGGTGCGATTCGATCATCACGCCGACAATGCGCGTATCGCCGGAAGCAATTTGCCCGCCGATGTCCGCGCACACCGGCACCTGGCTTTCCGGCTTCTTAGAGCTGTTGGCATGCGAGGCATCGATCATGAGGCGCGAAGCCAAACCAGTCTTGGCGATATCGGCGCAGGCGGCATCGACGCTGGCGGCATCGTAATTCGGGGTCTTACCGCCGCGCAAGATGATGTGGCAATCCTCGTTGCCGCCGGTGGAGACGATGGCGGAGTGCCCGCCCTTGGTCACCGACAGGAAATGGTGGGGCTGCGATGCCGCCTTGATGGCGTCGACCGCGATCTTGATGTTGCCATCGGTGCCGTTCTTGAAACCGACCGGGCAAGACAGGCCCGAAGCCAGTTCGCGGTGCACCTGAGATTCTGTGGTGCGCGCGCCGATCGCGCCCCAGCTGATCAGGTCGGCGATGTACTGCGGGCTGATCACGTCGAGGAATTCGGTACCGGCCGGCAGGCCGAGCTCGTTGATGTTGAGCAGCAGTTCGCGCGCCAGACGCAGCCCGTCGTTGATGCGGAAGCTGTTGTCCATGTAGGGGTCGTTGATCAAACCCTTCCAACCTACCGTGGTGCGCGGCTTTTCGAAATACACGCGCATGACGATTTCCAGTTCGCCGGCGAAGCGCGCGCGCTGCTCGGCCAGGCGGTTCGCATATTCCATGGCCGCCTTGGTGTCGTGGATCGAGCACGGACCGATCACCACCATCAGGCGGTCGTCCTGTCCATGCAGGATGCGATGCAGCGCGATACGCGCGTTGGCGGCCGTGTTGGCGGCCTTCTCCGAGCAGGAAAACTCGCGAATCAGGTGCGATGGCGGAGTCAGTTCTTTCAGTTCCCTGATTCTCAGGTCGTCGGTGCGCTGCATGGTTTCTCCAGTCTATAGCTCGTAAAGGGTAAGGCTCGAAAACAAAATCTTGGGCAACGCCGAACAGGTCCCACGCGTACCGCGCAGCATCGCGGAGACCTATTCAACGTCGCCCCAAAACAAAAAACCGCCGTTGCCGGCGGTTTTTCTAGAATTTCGGTCTGGTTTCTCTATCGTTTTTCTGCGAGAACCGGCCGCCTTTCCACCGCCGCTGGGCTGAAATGGCTAAAGTAAAAATAAAAGTAATGGCGCGGCTTGGTCGGAAACATGCTCAAAATTCCTCTGGTCTCGTTCGATTCTGCAGCAAATAGCGCAATTTGGCAAGCAAGCCGTACTCAAATGTAGGCAGGCCGCGACGCCCAGGCCGCGCTACATTTTCGCCGCCATGTCGGAACTCGCCGTGAGTATAATGATTTGCACCAGGGAACAGGCGGCATGCAAGCGGGAATACACCTCTTAACGGCCAAGCGTGCACAGCACCGATAACATAGACTCTTCTTCGGGAACCGGTCCCCTTCCCCAGGGCGACCCGGAAAACGACCTGCGTTCGCGGCGTTTTCTCCAGATCGCCGCTTTCACATTCTCCCTGCTGGTGCTCAAGGTGGTGCAGGGGCTGCTGACGCACGAATTGCGCGGCCCTCTCATTCTCGGCGCCGGTGCCGCCCTGATCGTGGCCTGCCTGTGGGTGAACCGCAAAGGCTACAGCGCCATCGCTCACATCCTGCTGCTCGGCTCCCTGGTTATCATGATCGCTCTGATGTCCTGGGTCAGCGAGGGCATCTTCGACGTCGCCATCATGGCCTATCCCTGCATCCTGATCATGGCCGGCCTGATGTTGAAGCCACGCCACTTTGTGGTCTTGTTCGCACTCATCGCCGCTGCGGTCGGCTTCGTCACGTTCGCGGCCTTTACCGGCATGCACGAGTTCGAGGCGAGCGGCACCACCTTCGACCGCTTTTTCGACACGTTTTGCATTCTCCTGCTGAGCGGCGCCATCGCCTGGACCATGACCAATGACCTGCACCAGGTGTTGCGGCACCTGCGGCAAGAGATCACGCTCGCCCAGGATTCGCAAAAGCACCTGGCCTTCCTGGCCCAGCACGATCTCTTGACGAATTTGCCGAACCGATTGCTTGGCCGTGAAATGATAGAGCACACCATCAGCCAGGTGCAGCGGCGCGGCGGGCGGGTCGCTCTGCTGTTCGTTGACCTCGACAATTTCAAGACCGTCAACGATTCGATCGGCCATGGCGGCGGCGATGAATTTCTCAAACAGGTGGCGCAGCGGCTGGCGCATGCTGTGCGCACCAGCGACATACTATGCCGTCATGGCGGTGACGAATTCCTGATCTGCCTGACCGAAGTCGGCGACCTGCAATCGATTTCCACGGCGGCGTCGCACGTGCTGGCCAGCCTCAGTGCTCCGTTCGAGGTGCGCGAAACGCAAATCTCGACGTCGTGCTCGATCGGCATCGCCGTCTATCCCGACGACGGCAAGGATTACGAAACACTGCTGCGGCTCTCCGATATCGGCATGTATCAAGCCAAGGAGTCGGGACGCAATATGTTCCGCTTCTACGACGAGGGCATGAACTCCAGCATCGTGCAAAACCTGCACCTCGCCTCCAGCCTTCGCCTGGCCTTGACCAGAAGGGAATTTGTTCTCCACTACCAGCCGGTGGTGGACCTGGTAAGCGGCGGCTTGATCGGCGCGGAAGCGCTGATCCGCTGGCAGCATCCGGAAAAAGGCATGGTCCCGCCAGGTGATTTCATTCCCGTGGCCGAACGCACCGGCCTGATCGTCGAAATGGGGGAATGGGTGATCGACGAGGCTTGCCGGCAAATGATGGCCTGGCAGGCGGCAGGCGCGCCGGAATTCGTCATGGCCGTCAACCTGTCGACCGTGCAATTCCGGCGCGGCAATATCGAATCCGTCATCGCCAATGCGCTCATGCGTTCCGGGCTCAATCCGGCTTGCCTGGAATTGGAACTCACGGAATCGATCCTGATCCAGGATCCTGAAGAATTCATCAAGGCCTTGCACCGTGTGAAGGCGCTCGGCATCAAGATCTCGATTGACGACTTCGGCACCGGCTACTCCAACCTCTCCTACCTGCAACGCTTCGAAGTCGACAAGCTCAAGATTGACCAATCTTTCGTGCGCCGGCTTGGCATCAACCAGCAGGACCGCGCCATCGTCAACGCCATCATCCAGATGGCCAAGAGCCTGAACCTGACCACCACGGCTGAAGGCATCGAAGACGAAGCCATCCGGCGTCAGCTGATCGAACTCGGCTGCGACCAGGGGCAAGGCTACTTGTTCGCCAAGCCGCAACCGGCGGCGCAATTCGAGACTTTGATCAAGCCGATGACAGCAGCGCTACGCGCCGGATAAAACGCGCAGCGGGACGAAACTGCAAGGCTTACTGAGGGTTGCCCGGCTTGCGGCAGCGCGACTCCATGTAGGGGCCGTCCACCACTTCCCACGCATCGCCCGGGGAAATCTTCGCGCACAGGATGGTGCGGTCAAGCTTGTTGCGCCACTTGTACCAGGGCGCACCCGAAGCCAGCGCGCCGGTACATATAGCCGCCAGCAGGGCCAGCGCAATTGCCTTGTATTTCATGTTTTCTCTCATAACTGGCATTCCGATGTCCTGGAGGACACGACGGTTTCACTTGGACGCTTCCTGCTGCAGGCCCAGTTTGTTCATCAAATCTTCATGGCTTATATTGAGCAAGGCTTCGATCGCCGTGTAATCGTCGGGCAGGGCCGGATCATCCCATCCGTTGGCTGAATGACGGGCCAGATCGGCGGCCAGCTTGACGTTCTTGACCCGTGGAATATCGGCCTTGCCGTCGTCGATCAGGTTGAGCAGCAATTCCGGCAGTTGCCAGTGCTTGCACAGAGCCTGCTGCAGGTCGCGCAACGGGAATCCCAGTATCCGCTCCTGCGCCGTCGCGCTACGCATGTGATGATCGGCCTGTTGCAAGGCATAGATCTGCATTGCCTGCTGCGGCGCGAAACATAGCATCATGATTTCCGCCGTGTCGTGCAGCAGCGCCGCGACGGTCACTTCCTCGATGTTCAAATCGACGCGCCAGGTAGCCCAGATATAGGCATAGCGCGCCGCACGCTGCGCACGCCGTATCACCTGCAACAGCCTCAGCATGGCTTGCGGATGCGGCTTCAGCACGTTTTCGATTTCCGTCAGATGCTCGAAATGACGGAAAAACGGTTCCACCCCCAGCATCATGGTCGCGTGCGCCACCGTCGTAATTTCCTGCAAGACGCGCTTGCCGTGAAAAGGCCGGATATAGGCGAAGACCCGCAAGGTCATCATGGGGTCGTTCAGCACCAGGCTGGAAATCTCGCGCCCGTTGACCATGTCGATGTTGGCGCGCGCCGCCGCCATGCTGCGCACGGTTTGACGCAATACCGGAATCTCATTCTCGCTCAGGTACTGGACCCAGGAGTCGAGACTGCGCATGGTATTGCTCATGACTCAGCTCTTAAGCGGGGCGCACCGGCGTAGACGCCTGTTCGCCGACCACGGTGGTCCAAGGGCGTACGCGCCAGGCTTTCACCAGACCGTTCTTCACATAGGGGTCGGACAAAGCAAAAGCGCGTGCCACTTCGGGCGACTCACCCTGAAACAGCAGCACAGCCTGATCAACCGGGTCGGCCAACGGACCGGCCAGCACCAGCTCGCCACGCGACTGCGCCTGCCATGCCAGGCCAAGATGCTCGTTACGGAAATCGGAACGGCGTTCGAGATAATCGGGCGCCAAGTCATACAGCAGCAAAAAATGCATGCTCTCTCCAAAAAACATTTCAACCGGCATCCCGGCCCGGTTGCTGATTACCCTCAATCAATCTCGGCCAGCATTCGGGTGTCGTAGCGATATTGCCTAGACTATCACTTTTACTCTTTCTCAACAAAAATTTTTCATAGGAATGAAGTAGTTACGGATGAATCCGTGGTTTTAAGTGAAGATTTCATCGCGCCCGCAACATCAATACCACTTCATAACCAGTTAAATGTTAGAGTGTGCTCCTGTTTCTGATAGATCAATGGCAGATCGTGCCTCGCCCCACCATGTCCATGCCCTCCGCCTTGACCTTGCTGCGCAACCGCAATTTCCTGCTCGTGTGGCTGACCAGCGTCACCGACAACATTACGCTGGCCGTCGTGCTCCTAAGTCAGACCTGGTATGTGGTCGATTCGTTGCACATGAAGGCGCAATTGGGTTGGATGATGATCGCGCAGAGCGTGCCGCGCCTGGGTTTAATGGTATTCGGAGGCGTGCTGGCCGACCGCCTGCCCAAGATCAAGATCATGAGGGCAACGTTCTGGCTGCGCATGCTTGCCATGGCTTGCGGCGCCTTGCTGTTCTGGAGCGGCACCATGACGATCTGGGCCTTGATCGCGGTCGCCGCTACTTTCGGCATGCTCGATGCCTTCTTCTGGCCCTCGCGCGACGCCTTGATGCCATCCATCGTAACAGCCGACGAGCTGCCGCGCGCCAATACCGTCATGCAGGCGACCAACCAGATTGGGCTGATCGCCGGTCCCATCATCGGCGGCGTACTGCTGTCGTTGCTGCCCTTTCACGCGATTTATGCCGTGACGGCGGCGATGATGCTGCTGGGCGCTCAATTGATCGGCTCTGTCAGGCTGCCAGATGCGCCGCCGCAAAAGCACGAACATCACATGTTCGCCGCGCTGCAGGAGGGCGTGCGCTACGTGATCGACAGCCCGGTATTGCGCACGCTGATGTCGATATACGTGGTCGCCAACCTGCTCTTCACCGGTGCGGTCAGCGTCGGCATACCCATCATTGCCAGCGAACGCCTGCTGGCGGGAGCGCAGGGCCTGTCCTACCTGCAAAGCGCCTACGCCTGCGGCATGATCAGCGGCTTCGTCACGCTCATGCTCTACCCGCCGAAAAAGAAACGCCTGCTGCTGATCGTCGGCCTGATCGTGGTCGAAGGAATTCTGATCGCACTGCAGGGAGGGTCGCGCTCGCTGCCGCTTTCCGCCGTGCTGCAATTGCTGCTCGGCTTCTGCGTCGCCTGCAACAACGTGCCCATGCTGTCGCTGTTGCAGCAATATGCCGACCGCGACAAGCTGGGGCGGGTGATGAGCATCAGTTCGGTGACCACCATGGGTCTGTCGCCGGTTTCCTATGCATTGGTGTCGGCGCTATTGGCAGGCGGTGCGGCGGTCAGCATGATCATGCCGGTATTCGGCCTGACGATGTCGGCTGTGGTGGCCTTGATGGCGCTGGCATCGAAAACTGTGCGCAGCACGAACTGAACAATGGACTAAGCTCTAGGGTGCCCAGAGTTGCTCCAGGTTGCGTATACCCCACTTGGCAGCATCTTCCCGTCCCACGATCTGATCGATATTGCCTCCTCGCGAAAGATCGAGAATTTCGGGCGGCAGAAAGGTTTTGGACTTGGTCGAGAAGATCGTCTTCACCTTCGGCATCAGCAGCGACTTTTCCGACTGCTCCATCACCACCCCGAGGCGGCCCGAAGCCAGACGCACCAGCGAGCCGACCGGATAGATGCCGATGCTGCGCACGAAGGCCTGGAATACGCGTTCGTCGAAATGTCCCTTGCTCCATTCCGTCATGCGGGCAATCGACTCGGCCGGTTCCCAGCCGGCCTTGTAAGGCCGGTTGGAGGTGATGGCGTCATATACATCGCATACCGCACCCATCTTGGCGTACAGGCCGATCTGATCGCCCTTCAAACCGTGCGGATAACCGCCGCCGCCGACCTTCTCATGGTGATGCAGGCAGACGTCGAGCGGAATTTCGCCCACCGCGCCGCCTTCCAGCAGCATGCGGTGCCCTTCGACCGGATGTTGTTTGATGACGGAAAACTCTTCATCGGTCAGCTTGCCGGGTTTGTTCAGCACAGCGGTCGGCATCACGGCCTTGCCCAGATCGTGCAACAGTCCCGCCAATCCAGCTTCACGCGTTTGCTCTTCATTCAATCCCAGTTGCCGCGTCAGCGCCACCATCAGCGCACACACGGCCACCGAGTGCATATAAGTGTAGTCGTCGGCCGTCTTCAAACGCGCCAGGCTGATCAAAGCGCCGGGATTGCGTACCACCGAGGACGATATCTCCTCCACCACTTCGCCGGCGACTTCCACCGAAATCGCCTTGCCCATGCGCACTTCCTCGAACATGGACCTGACCGCCTTCTTGGAGCTGTCGCAAATCTTGGCGGCGCGGCGCACCTCGTCCTGCATGGTCACGCGGCCGGCATGACGCACTTCGTTTTGCGTAGGTAGTTGAATCGGCTCGGCGGCGCTGCTCGCGGCCGGCACTTCGAAGTCATCGACAATTTCGAGGTCTTCCGCAGCACCGCCGGTCGGTGAAACATCCTTGCCTTTTTCCGTATCGATCCAGACTTCGGCAATGCCGCTATCGACAACCTGCCGAATTTCGTCCTTGGTGGAAATTACAAAGCTGGAACGCCAAAATGGGTGGTTTATCCAGGAACCTCCCAGTTTGTGCAGGTACATGCCCACCGCAAGCTGGTCGGCAGCAATTTTTTTCAGCATTCCTAGGGCCTGTTAACATTCAATTTGGGAGTGCGAACGGGTCTTACGCGTTGCAGGCCCAGGCGGATGGCCGCCCCGCACGACGACGAGTCGTAGCGGTGCCTACGGCGAGGAGTCGCAACACCGGCATGCGACGCGTAAGGCCCGTTCCCTCCGGGTTCAAGCCAAAAAGCGCGCTGGCGGTGTTGCACGGCTAGCAAAGGGGAACCACCCTTTGCTACGCCGCGCGCCTAGCCAGCACGCTTTTTGGATTGAACGCATCTTCCAAATTGAATATTAACAGGCCCTACTCCAGAACAACAATATCCATAGCCTGGCTAGCATAACGTATACGCATCGCAGCAAGATAGAAAACGCGTACGATGCCTGGGCCAATTCGGATTCGCCGCAACAGAAAAAAGTTGCCGAGACAACTGTCCGTTCAAATTACGCGTCGGTGCGCAATTGCTTTTGCAGATCGTCCATGGTCGACAACGTGGCGCCGTCGAATTGCAGGGTGCGCCGGTCGATTTCATTGGCCAGGTCCTGCAGTAGCCAATCGATCTCGTCGAGCACACAGTGCAGCT
>JAFANH010000001.1 GCA_019232795.1 Burkholderiaceae bacterium | reverse complement strand
ATTGTCTTGGGTGGTAGTCTTGTATGACTCGTATGTAGTCGTCGTAAGATACCTTGCCTTTGCCGCTTGTCCTCTCTTGTTGCATCCGTTCAATCGCCAGTTTCGCAACGTCACGGAACTTGCGTGTAACGACCGGCAAATTCGATTCTTTGCGAATCTCTGCCTTGACCATCAAGTCCTTGGCTTTTTTCTTGGCTTTATCAAGGTCACGTTCCTTGGTCGTTGCTCGCTGCCATACTCCATCGACCTTGAAACGGCACTGCCAGATCGTGCTGCGCTCACGTCGAAAAACAATGAGTTCGTTCTTCAACAGCACGTGCGTAGTGTTTTTTGTCTCGTTCATCGCAGCACTGTAATTTCGAAACGGAAAAAGGGCAAATAAAGTAAGTGCGTAAGCGCGGTCGTAATTCTGAAAAGTGTGTAAGCGGTGTGCAAGCAGCGAACAAATGAAAAATGGGTTGCGCTATTAACGCAACCCATTGTTTCTACTGCATATTTTGGTGGGCCTCCCGTGAGTCGAACACGGCACCAACGGATTATGAGTCCGCTGCTCTAACCAAGCATGAGCTAGAGGCCCAATCCTGTCAGCGCCGGTTCTCGCCGGCGCCTTCGGCAAACCGGGCGGTCTGCCGAAATTTCAAGCCTCGCATATTAAACCATTTCGCCACGACGTTGCGCGCACCCGCGGGAACGAACGCGCGCAACCCAGGGCTTAGTTCCCTTCGAGGAAGCTCTTGAGCTTGTCGGAGCGCGAAGGATGGCGCAGCTTGCGCAGCGCCTTGGCTTCGATCTGGCGAATACGTTCGCGCGTGACGTCGAATTGCTTGCCGACTTCTTCCAGCGTGTGGTCGGTCGACATTTCGATGCCGAAGCGCATGCGCAGCACCTTGGCTTCGCGCGGGGTCAGCGAATCGAGCACGTCCTTGACCACGCCGCGCATGGAGGCATGCAGGGCCGCGTCGGACGGCGCCAGCGTGTTGTTGTCTTCAATGAAGTCGCCCAGATGAGAATCGTCGTCGTCGCCGATCGGTGTTTCCATCGAAATCGGCTCTTTCGCGATCTTCATGATCTTGCGGATCTTGTCTTCCGGCATTTCCATCTTGATCGCCAAGGTGGCCGGATCCGGCTCGGCGCCGGTCTCTTGCAGGATCTGGCGCGAGATGCGGTTCATCTTGTTGATGGTTTCGATCATGTGCACCGGGATACGAATGGTGCGCGCCTGGTCGGCGATCGAGCGCGTGATCGCCTGGCGGATCCACCAGGTTGCATAGGTCGAGAACTTGTAGCCGCGGCGGTATTCGAACTTGTCCACGGCCTTCATCAAGCCGATGTTGCCTTCCTGGATCAAGTCGAGGAATTGCAAGCCGCGGTTCGTGTATTTCTTGGCGATGGAAATCACGAGGCGCAAGTTAGCCTCGGTCATTTCACGCTTGGCCTTGCGCGCCTTCATTTCGCCGGCAGCCATCTTCTTGTTGATGTTGCGCAGATCGGCCAGCGGCAAGACCACGCGCGCCTGCAAGTCGATCAGCTTCTGCTGCAGTTCCTTGATGGCCGGCACGTTGCGTCCCAGCACCTGGCTATACGAATGGTTGCCGCTGACTTCGCCGTCGACCCAATTGTGGTTGGTCTCGTTGCCGGGGAACACCTTGATGAAGTGGTTGCGCGGCATGCCGCATTTGTTGACCACCACGTCCAGGATCTGCTTTTCGATGTGGCGCACTTCGTCGACCTGGCCGCGCAGCGTGTCGCACAGCTTTTCCACGACCTTGGCGGTAAAGCGGATGCCGAGCAACTCCTGGGAAATGGCTTCTTGCGCTTTCACGTAGGACTTGGAGTTGTAGCCCTCCTTTTCGAAGGACTTGCGCATCTTGTCGAACTGGGTCGAGATGTTGGCGAACTTGGCCAGCGATTCGCGCTTGAGCGCTTCGAGCTGCTCGGCCGAGAAGCCGGCCGCGCCGGAAGCGCCGCCTTCGTCTTCTTCCTCTTCCTCTTCCTCTTCGTCCTCGTCTTCGTCGTCGGAGGCAGCTGCGGCGCTGGCGATAATCGGTACGCTGGTTTCGTTCAAATCGACGAGACCGTCGACGATTTCGTCGATCTTGATTTCATCGTTGGCGATGCGCTCTGCCGAGAGCAGAATTTCCGCGATCGTGGTCGGGCAGGCGGAAATCGCCTGGATCATATCCTTCAAGCCGTCTTCGATGCGTTTGGCGATCTCGATTTCGCCTTCGCGCGTCAGCAGCTCGACCGAACCCATTTCGCGCATGTACATGCGCACCGGGTCGGTAGTGCGGCCGAAGTCGGAGTCGACCGTCGACAAGGCAGCTTCGGCAGCGGCTTCGGCGTCGTCGTCGCTGGCGACCGTGGCCACGTTGTCGGACAACAGCAGCGTCTCGGCATCGGGTGCGTGCTCGTAGACGGCAATGCCCATGTCGTTGAAGGTGCCGATGATGCCTTCGATCGCTTCCGGATCGACGATGTTTTCCGGCAGGTGGTCGTTGATTTCCGAATAAGTCAGGAAACCGCGCTCCTTACCCAGCTTGATCAGGGTCTTGAGCTTCTGGCGGCGGCGTTCGAGCTCTTCTTCGGTTGCTTCGGTGTCGGAAGAGAAAGCGTCTTTCAGCAGGGCCTTTTCCTTGGCCTTGCGATCCTTGGCCTTGGCCTTGTCGGCTGCCTTCAGTTCGGCGCGTTCGACCGCGTTCAGCGCTGCCACTTCATCGTTTTCCGGCTGGAATTCCTTGGGCTTGCGGCCGCGGCGGCCAGGCACCTTGACTGTCGGCAGCACGTAGCCAGAGGTATCGATCGCGGCGAGGGCCGCGGCGTCGGTGGTCTGGCTGACCGCGCTGACTGCGGCAGTGTTCTTGGATTCGGGCGCCGCTTCGGTCTTGCCCGGCTTGACAGCCTTGGCCGGCACGGGCTTGGCCGCGGTTTTTTGTTCGACTTTCTTGTTTGTCACAATTGCTTTCGATTTTGCTGGTACCGCTTTTTCCGCAGCTTTCGGCGCAGCTGGAGCCGGGCGCGCGGCGGTGTTGGCACCTGCCGCCTTGACTGGCGATTTTGCGGGTACCGGTTTTGCGGGTGCTTTTGCAGTTACTTTACCTGCGGCTTTGGCCGCGGGCTTGGCGACGGGTTTGCTCACCGGCTTGGCGGCAGCCTTGCCTGCGGTTTTCTGACTCGCCGACGCCGCCTTCTCCACGACTTTACCCTTCACAGCAGGCTTGGCTGCAACGGCCTTCTTGGGCGCCGGCTTGGCCGCCGCTTTGGACGCTGTCGCTTTCACTGTTTTTGCAGTTTTTGCAGGGAGAGTCTTCGTGGTTTTCTTCATTGCGTTCGCCATGGAGTCAACTACCAATTAAATTACCCGAGCCGCACAGATTGCGCTGCACTGGTCGAGCCGATTAATGTAATTCGCAGGCAGAAGCTTCGCCGGCGAATGCTTGGGCTTAACGCGTCGCCGAAGGCTATGCTTTGGCGGACGTCCTTCCCCTGATAAACCATTGTAAGGTCTTGAATGAAAAGCCTTTAATTATATCACAGCACACCGTTTACTCCAGCTTTCGGGCAGCTAGCCGGTATCAGAAAAGCATATGGATTTACACCAAAACCAGGCTACACCCCAAACTATCGGGCTGCGGCTTCCTGCTGCGCCTGGCGTCGGAGTTGTTCCTGTTGCAGCATCAATTCGCGATAGCGTGCGCGCGCCTCGTCATTTTGCAGGCCGGCGGCGGCCAGATGCTCGAGTTCGCGCTTCAATATTTTCATTTTAACTTGGCGCATCGCCCCCGCAAGCTCCATGCGCGCAACTTCCAGCGCCGTTTCGGCTTCCACCGCAATTTCGGCGATCAGAGGCTCGAAATCGGGACCGGCAGCGCGCAATTGCTCGCTCAACGCGGCAAAACTGGCTTGCTCCCCCAGTTCTCGCGCGGCAGCCACGACCTGTCCCAGCATTTCGGCGCCGTCGGGCGCATCCTGCGCCATCGACGCGAGCGTGGCGTCCTCGAATTCCCTTGCCAAGGCCGGGTGCGCCACCAGCAGCCTCAGCACTTGCCGCTCCAGCCCCATAGGCGCCGCTCGCTTGGCGCGTGGCGGCGCCTGGCGCGCGCGCGCGACCGGCTGGCTCAGCTCGAACAAGACCTCGATCTCAGCCACCGTCGATTGCGTGACCTGGGCCAGGCTGCGCACGATCTGCAGGCGCAGCGCCGAGGGCGGCATGGCCTGCAATAGCGGCTTGGCGTCGAACTGTGCGCGGGCGCGGCCTTCCGAGGTCTGCAAGTCTTGGCCTTCCGTCACCGAATTGAGCAGGAATTGCGACAGCGGCATGGCGTCGTGCACCTGCTGTTCGAAGGCCTGCGCCCCCATCTCGCGCACATAGCTGTCCGGATCGTGTTCAGGCGGCAGAAACAGGAATTTGATCACCTTGTCGTCGCCGGCGTGCGGCAGGCTGGCATCGAGCGCGCGCCGCGCCGCGCGCCGCCCGGCGGCATCGCCGTCAAAGCTGAACACCACATGGTCAGTCTGGCGCAGCAATTTTTGGACATGGATGGGTGTGCAGGCCGTGCCGAGCGTTGCTACCGCCTGCGGGAAACCCAATTGAGCCAAAGCCACCACGTCCATGTACCCCTCGGTCACGAGCGCATAACCGGCATCGCGTATCGCCTGACGCGCCTCGAACAAGCCGTACAGCTCGCTACCCTTTTGAAATAAAGGCGTTTCCGGGGAATTCAAGTATTTGGGCTCACCACCATCGAGCACGCGGCCGCCGAAACCGATGACCTGGCCCTTGGTGTTCCGGATCGGGAACATGATGCGGTCGCGAAAGCGGTCGTAGCGCTTGTGGTTGCCGCCATCTTCGTCGCTGCGGTCGATCACCAGCCCCGCCTCTTCCAAGGCGCCGGCCGCATAGTCGGGAAACACGGCACGCAGGCCGTCCCAGCCTTCCGGCGCATAGCCTATGCCGTAGCGCGCGGCAATTTCGCCGGTGAGGCCACGCCCCTTCAAATAGCTCTTGGCGCGTTCGGCGCCGCGCAATTGATGGCGGTAGAAGTCGCAAGCCTGCGTCATCGCCTCGGACAAGGCCAGGCTTCGCGCCTGCTGCTCCGCGCGCTGAGCCGGCGGGAGCTTGTCGTCATTGTCGGGCACGATCATGCCGACGTTTTGCGCCAGCTCTTTGACCGCATCGACAAAACCCAGGCCCGAATATTCGATCAGGAAACCGATCGCGGTGCCATGCGCGCCACAACCGAAGCAGTGATAGAACTGCTTGGTCGGGCTGACCGTGAAACTCGAGGATTTTTCGTTATGAAAGGGACAGAGGCCGAGAAAGTTGGCCCCGCCCTTTTTCAACTGCACATAGCGACCGACCACGTCGACGATGTCGACCCGGTTGAGCAAGTCCTGGATAAAGGATTGCGGGATCACAGCAGCGAAGCCGTTTCAGTGCGGCGAGACCGAGCCGCAGTCTTATTTGGCCAGGGCGGCTTTCACCAAGCCGGACACCACGCCCATGTCGGCACGGCCGGCCAGCTTCGGCCGCAGCACGCCGATCACCTTGCCCATGTCCTGCGGACCGGCAGCGCCGGTGGCGGCCAGAGCGGCGGCGATCTCGGCCTGGATTTCCGCTTCCGACAAGGCGGCCGGCATGTAGGCGGACAAGATTTCCATCTCGGCCTTTTCGATGTCGGCCAGGTCTTGACGGCCGCCCGCTTCGAATTGCGTGATGGAATCCTTGCGCTGCTTGATCATCTTTTCGATGATGGCCAGGATGTGGGTGTCGTTGAGTTCGATGCGCTCGTCCACTTCCTTTTGCTTCATGGCAGCGGTCAGCAGGCGGATTGTCGCCAGCCTGCCAGCTTCCTTGGCACGCATCGCCGCTTTCATGTCGTCGTTGATCTGTTGCTTCAAGCTCATGCCAACCTCATCATATGAAATATGTGATTTTGAAATGCCAAAACCCGCTGCGGGTCATCACCGGAGCGGGTTTTTGACGAGTATGAAACTGCGCCTCACCACGTGCGGCGCGAACTCGGCACTGTGATTAGTACAGTTTTTTCGGCAGTTGCTGGCTGCGGATGCGCTTGTAATGGCGCTTCACGGCGGCGGCCAGCTTGCGCTTGCGCTCAGCAGTCGGCTTCTCGTAAAACTCGCGCGCGCGCAACTCGGTCAGCAAACCGGTTTTTTCAATCGTGCGCTTGAAGCGGCGCATGGCGACTTCGAACGGCTCGTTTTCTTTCAGGCGAATAGTAGTCATGTAAAGACTCAAACCAAGGGGTTTTTAAGGAAGACAGCGATTGTAGCAGATCGAATCCAAAAAAGGAAGCCCTTTTGTCGTCATGGATTAGGCTGCAAAGTCTGCACTGCCACAATTTATAAAGACGAGCCGGCGGCGAAGCCGGAAGCCCAAGCCCATTGGAAGTTATAACCGCCCAGCCAGCCGGTCACGTCGACCGCCTCGCCGATGAAATGCAGGCCGGGCACGCTATTGGCCATCATAGTCTGCTGGGACAGTTCGCGCGTATCGACACCGCCACGCGTCACCTCTGCCTTGCGGTAGCCCTCCGAACCGTTTGGTACGATGCGCCAACGGTTCAAGGACTCGCCCAGAAGTCGAAGTTGTTTATCAGGCAAGTCGGCCAGCTTGGCCTCAGGCTGGAAACCATTGACTTGCAGCCAGCCTTCGGCCAGGCGCGCGGGCAGCCATTGAGCCAGTATATTGACCATGCTCTTCTTGATACTGCCCTTACCGGTAATCAGGGTTTCGGCCACATCCATGTCGGGCAAGAGATTCAACAGCAACTCGCCGCCCTCTTCCCAAAAACTGGAAACCTGCAAGACTGCCGGGCCGGACAAGCCACGATGCGTAAACAACAAGTCTTCGCGGAAGTGGCCGCGCGTCTTTTTGCTTCCGGTTTCGATTTCGATCGGCAGCGCAATGCCGGCCAAATCGACGAAAGGCCGCCAAGCCACCTCATCGAAAGTCAGCGGCACCAAGGCCGGGCGCGGTTCGACCAGCTTCAAGCCAAATTGCTTGGCGATGCGGAAAGCGAAGTCGGTGGCTCCTATTTTCGGAATTGACAAGCCGCCGGTGGCGATCACCACTTTATCGGCCAGGATCGCGCCGGCATCGGTGTCGAGGCGGAACTGCTCGCCTTGCTTGCCCAGCTCCCTCACCTTGCAAGGCATGCGCCAGTGCACGCCGCCGGCATCGCATTCGGCCTTGAGCATGCCGATGATATCTTCGGCCGAACGGTCGCAAAACAATTGGCCTTTGTGCTTCTCGTGATAGGCAATGCGATAACGCTTCATCAAGGCCAGGAAATCTTGCGGCGTATAGCGTGCCAGCGCGCTTTTACAGAAGTGCGGGTTTTGCGACAGGAAGTTCTGCGGCCCGGCATGGATGTTGGTGAAATTGCAGCGTCCGCCGCCGGAAATGCGGATTTTTTCCGCCAGCTTGCCCGCATGCTCGACCAACATTACGCGCTTGCCGCGCTGGGCGGCGACGGCGGCACACATCATGCCGGCAGCGCCGGCGCCGATGACGGCAACGTCGAAGTGATCGTTCATGATGATGTGGCACGGGTATGGAAACGCGCAATTGTATGACAGACAGTCGCTATCAACCAGTGCGCAGGCGCTTTGCCACGTCCAGGCAGTGCCTTGCCTGTTCGGCAATCGCAGGCGGCACTGCCTGCTTTCCTGCCAATACCTCTTGAATCCATACTGCCGTCGATTGCGCATCGGCAGCCGGCAAGGCTGCTGTTTCGTCGGTCGGCTCTTGTTTCTGCGCCAGGGTCGTCAGCTGCCGCTGGTGAAACCAGTCGATCTGCTGTCCGCGCTGAGCGTTGGCAACCGTTTCACCCTCGGTCCCGCGCATCAGGAACATGTCGCCACGGTCGAGCGGTGCCGCAGCGGAAAAATACGCGCTCAGCATCGAAAAATACTCGGGGTGGGTGTAAGACGTCAGACGCAGGGCCGGCCCTGCAAACGGCTGGATCAGCTTGACCAAAGTATGCGTCGAGTTGCGGACACCGAGCACACGCCGCATAGCCAGCAAGCGCGCCATACGCGGCGCCAGCACTTCTATCGGCATGAATGCCGGCTGTCTGGCAGCGAAATGCGTGGATAAAGCTTCTCGTTCTTGCAGCGGCGGCAAATCCATGGCCGCCAGAATCTCAGCCGTGGTCACGCGTCCGGGGTCGTTCGTCACCCCGTGCAGCAGCACCGGCACTCCTTCGCGCGCCAGCAGCATGGCCAGCAAAGGAGTCAGATTCGCCATGCGGCGTGAGCCGTTATAACTGGGAATTACGACCGGTGCATAGTTGCCTGATAGTACCGGCAACAACTCGAACGAGGCTTCTGCCGCCTGCAAAAAGCCGGCAATCTCGTCGACCGACTCACCCTTGATACGCATGGCCAGCATGATGCCGCCCAGTTCCAGATCGGATGCACGGCCATCGAGCATGGCTTCGTACAATTGGAAGGCGTCCTCGCGCGACAGGCTGCGCGCACCCTTTTTGCCGCGCCCTATCTCCTTGATGAAGCGCGCGGCGGCAAACGTGCCGTGAAATTTATCCATTAGTCAAGCTTACAATACTAGTTTGCAAAAATCCCTTCACACGAACCAATATGCTTGTTCTCGGCGTCGAATCCTCCTGCGATGAAACCGGCCTCGCTTTGTACGACACTGAGCGCGGGCTGTTGTCGCACGCCTTGTTTTCGCAGGTGGCCATGCACGAGGAATATGGCGGCGTGGTGCCGGAACTGGCTTCACGCGACCATATCCGGCGCGCCATTCCCTTGCTGGAACAGGTGCTGCAGACGAGCGGCGCGAGCCTGCCGCAAATCGACGCGATTGCCTATACCCAAGGCCCCGGCTTGGCCGGCGCCCTGCTGGTGGGCGCCTCCGTCGCCTGCGGCCTCGGCTTGGCGCTGGACCGGCCGCTGCTCGGCGTACACCATCTCGAAGGCCATTTGCTGTCGCCGCTGCTCGCCAGCGAGCCTCCCGAATTCCCTTTCGTGGCGCTGCTGGTATCCGGCGGCCACACCCAGTTGATGCGCGTGGACGGCGTCGGCAAATATGGATTGCTAGGCGAAACCGTCGACGACGCCGCCGGCGAAGCTTTCGACAAGTCGGCCAAGCTATTGGGGCTGGGCTATCCCGGGGGGCCGGCAATTTCGCGCCTGGCTGAATTCGGCGATCCAGGCGTCTACACCCTGCCGCGCCCCATGCTGCACTCGAAGGACTTGAATTTCAGTTTTTCCGGATTGAAAACGGCCGTTTTGACCGTGGTCAAGAATCAAACCACGAATATCTGCGAACAGGACAAGGCCAACATCGCGCGCGCCTTTGTCGAAGCCATCGTCGACGTCCTGGTCGCCAAGTGCCTGACGGCGCTCAAGCAGACCGGCTTGAAACGGCTGGTGATCGCCGGCGGCGTCGGCGCAAACAGGCAATTGCGCGAAGCATTGAATGCTGCCGCACAAAAGAAGCGCTTTCGCGTGTATTACCCGGAACTGGAATTTTGCACGGACAACGGCGCCATGATCGCCTTTGCCGGCGCCATGCGCCTGAAAGAAAACCCGGACGCGGCCGAGCGCAACTATGCGTTCAACGTCAGGCCTCGCTGGCCGCTCAACGAAATCGGCGCTCCGTAGTTACTTCTTCTTTTGGCCGATCTTGCTCTCTTTGCCCGCCAGCAGATTACTAATGTTTTGCCGGTGACGGTAAGCCAGCAGGGCGCTCATGGCGACGACCGCCATCAGTTGCAGCTTGAGCGCCGGTTCATCGACACCATAGATCATGCCGAAATAGAACGGCGCCAACAGCGCCGCCAGCAGGGCGGATAGCGAGGAATAACGCGACACGAAAGCCACGACCAGCCAAGTCGCCGCGACCGCCAATCCAAGCCAGGCGTTCAGACCGAGCATGACGCCGAGAAAGGTCGCCACGCCCTTGCCGCCAACGAATTTCGTGTACAAGGGCCACAAGTGGCCAAGGAAAACCGCAAGCGCCACCAAGGCCACGCCCTTCTCCGCCACGCCATATTCCGGCCCGAAGTGCAGGGTCAGCCACACTGCAAGCCAGCCCTTGAAGCCGTCGCCAAGCAACGTCAGTGCGGCGGCGGCCTTGTTGCCGCTACGCAGAACGTTGGTTGCGCCGGGATTCTTGGACCCGTAGGTACGCGGGTCGGCCAAGCCGAATAAGCGGCTGAACACCACGGCAAACGAGACCGAGCCGATCAGGTAAGCCGCCACCGCAAAGAAAATCGTATTCATCCCCTCTTCCTCTTTCATTTTTTTCTGTACGTGCCAAAACGACACGAATGTCGCCGTATGATACCGATGGAAAGGCCTCTTGGATCAGACCAGGCTGGAAAATTCGGGACATCAGTCCCGAAGTGCGCAAGATACCGGCACGGGATTCAGCACGTGGCGCAAGACCTCGGGTGCGATACCGACCAGATAGCCGCGCCGCCCGCCATTGATATAGATCTTGTCGAGCTCAAAAATACTCAATTCGACGTACACGGGCATGGCTTTGCGCGTACCGAACGGCGAGGTGCCGCCGACTTGATAGCCCGAGTGACGCATGGCGACTTCCGGCTTGCACGGCTCCACCGATTTGTGCCCGATCTGGCGCGCCAGGTTCTTGGTCGAAACCTTGCAGTCGCCGTGCATCAAAATCACCAGTGGCTTGGCGGCCTCATCCTGCATGATCAGCGTCTTGACCACGTGGTGCTCGTCTACGCCGAGTTCGCGCGCCGACACTTCGGTGCCGCCATGCTCCTCGTATTCATAAGGATGCTCGGAAAACACTACCCCGTGCTTACGCAGGAATTGCGTGGCCGGCGTTTCGGAAACGTGTTTGCTCATGCCAAAGCCATGTCAACTATTCAATGGAATTGCTCCGGATTATGCAGCAAGTCCCGACCCCTCCTTTTGCACAAGCCCAGCCATACACCGTAAACAATTGATTTAAAACAATATTTCGATTCAAAAACAAGGTTTTAGTTTATTTTGTGCGGCGCACAAAATTTTCCTTGACACGTCAAATTAATTCGTTAAAATCGTCTTTGCTGCATCGCACAATCTATGCACAGATGTGTGATCCCATCCAATTTAGCTTGTTGATCCCTTTAGGAGAACATGATGTTTGCTACCCAAGAACAGTTTGCCGCTGCTGCCAAGAGCAACTTTGAAACCCAATTCGCCGCTCTGACGGCTTTGACCGGCCACGCTTTCGCCGGTGTGTCGCAGATCGCTGATCTGAACCTGAATACCGCCAAGGCCTCTTTCGAAGAGACGTCGGCCGCCGCTCAGCAATTGCTGTCCGTCAAAGACGTGCAGGAGTTCTTCACGCTGACCACTGCCAAGGCACAACCGAACACTGAAAAAGCACTGGCTTACGGCCGTTCGCTGGCTGGCATCGCTTCTGCCACGCAAGCCGAAATTACCAAGACCGCCGAGCAGCATATCGCCGATCAAAGCCGCAAGGTGCTGGCCCTGATCGACGACCTGAGCAAGAATGCTCCGGCCGGCAGCGAACAGGCGATCAGCCTGGTGAAGAACGCCATCGGCAGCGCCAACGCCGGTTACGAGCAATTCAGCAAGGCTGCCAAGCAAGCCGCCGACGTGTTCCAAACCAACGTCAGCAACGCGGTCGAGCAATTTGCCAAAACCACGACGACCGCCAAGCCCGCCACCCGCTCAAAAAAGTAATCTGAACGGGTAGCTGCAACATCGCAAAGGGGCGCTTCCGCAAGGATCGCCCCTTTTTGTTTCTGCACCACCTGACCGTCAGCCAGCCCAGCGTTCCAAGTCCAGCACCCTTGTGCTACTGAAACTGCGCGCCTCTCCACTCAACGGATCGACGAAAGACAATGACCGCGCCAGCAATTGCAGCGGCCTGCTGACGTCGTCGCCCTTGCACGGCAATGCAACCGGGTAAAAATCATCGTTGAGTATCGGCGCACCGAGCGCGTTCATGTGCACGCGCAACTGATGCTGTTTTCCTGTGAGCGGCCGTAGCCGGTAACGGCCCAGCCCCTTATGATCCGCTATCAGTTCGATCCGGGTTTCGGTATTGGGCTCGCCGGCAACTTCCTGCATGCAAAAGAAAGGCGTGCCGGGCACCATGCGGCTGCGATAGGTCTGTGGAAAATCTAGTCGCGGCAAGGCCGGCGCCAGCGCTTCATATTCCTTTTCCATGGCACGCTCACGGAACAAGGCTTGGTAAGTTCCGCGGCTGACCGGGTTAAGCGAAAACAGCACCAAGCCTGCCGTTTCGCGGTCGAGCCGGTGCAAGGGCACCAAGTGTTCGTACTGCAGCTTTTTCTTTAAACGCACCAGCAAAGTCTCTTGCAAGAAACGTCCACTGGGAACGACCGGGAGGAAATGCGGCTTGTCAGCCACCAGGATGTGCTCGTCCTGGTAAAGGATATGTTCGGGGAAAGGAATAGGGGTTTCTGCTTCGATTTCGCGATAGTAATACATGCAGATACCACGTCGGAACGCGCTGTCCGGCCGCAGCGGACTGCCCTGCGCATCGACCACTTCGCCCCTGTCCATGCGCGCGCACCAGGTCTCCTGCGGCACGCCGGGGAACCAGTCGGCCAGAAAGGATCGCATGTCCGGCCACACGCCTTCCGGCAGCCACAGGAAACTCGGACTGACGCCGTCGCGCATCGGCAAGGGCGCATTATTCATCAGAACTGCTCCGAGAAACCCCGTCCTTCAGGGCGGGGAGTGAAAGGAGCCGACTGAGAAGCAGTCGTTGACTCCCGATCGCGAACACTGTATATATAGCCAGTATGATTTTGGTCTACCGCTACCGCGTCAAATCGCTCAACGGGCTCTTGAACAAGCAGGCGCGGGCATGCAATTTTGTGTGGAACTACTGCAACGACCGGCAAAAGGACGCATTGCGCTTTGGCCGACGCTGGCACACCGGCTTTGACCTCAACAAGCTGACCCAGGGCAGCAGCAAGGAACTCGGGCTGCATTCCGGCACGGTGAACGCTGTGTGTGAGCAATACGCCAAATCGCGATCGCAAAAGAAGCGACCTTACCTGCGCTACCGCGGCAAGAAGAATCTCGGATGGGTGCCGCTCAAGGGTCGGGAACTGAAACGCGAAGGTGATTCGTTCCGCTTCGCCGGAAACACCTTTCGCGTGTTCCACAGCCGGCCCCTTCCAGAAGGCAAGATAAAGGACGGCACGAACTTTTCGCAAGACAGCCGTGGTAATTGGTTCTTGAACATCGTGATCGATGTGACGGGGTCGGCCGAAGCGCGTGCAGCGGTGCGCGGCGTCGGCATTGACCTGGGCTTGAAAGACTTCGCCACCCTTTCCACCGGCGAGAAGATTGAAGCGCAGCGCATCTACCGCGACACTCAGCATGCGCTGGCCGTTGCGCAGCGCGGCAACAAGAAGCGTCGGGTCAAGGCCATTCAAGCCAAGACGGCAAATCGCAGGGCCGACTTTCACCATAAGCTCTCGCATCGCATCGTGCGCGAGTTTGACTATATCGCGGTAGGCAATATCAACGCCGCCGGACTCGCCAAGACCAGCATGGCGAAGTCCATACTCGATGCCGGCTGGTCGTCGTTTCGCAATCAACTGGCGTACAAGGCTGTTAAGCATGGCGCGTGGTTTGAAGAGGTCGATGAAAGCTTTACCACCCAGGTCTGCTCGAATTGTGGCGAATTGCCCGAGTCGAGGCCGAAAGGTATCGCAGACCTTGGAATAAGAGAGTGGACTTGCAGTCGTTGCGGTTGCTTGCATGATCGTGATACCAATGCTGCGATTAACATTCTCCGTCGCGGACGTGCGACGCTAGATGTAGGAATCCCCGTC
>JAFANH010000057.1 GCA_019232795.1 Burkholderiaceae bacterium | reverse complement strand
GCGGATTCTTGCGAAGCAGGTTCGCATAGTCGTGAAACGCGTCGGCGTATGAGTCGTAGGCGCGAAACTTTTCCATGCGCGTCTGCGGCACGCCATTGATATATTCCGTGGTCGGGGCCTGCACGACCTTGCCTTTCCAGCCGGCGCTGGCCTTGATGCAGAACAGGTTGTGGCTGGAACTGCCGTCGGCCATCTTGATTTCACGCTTTCCCCAGCCCGTTTCCAAGGCAGCCTGTCCCAACATGAACTTGGCTGGAACGCCCGTGGCTCTGCTCGCCTGCTCGGCATGTTCGGCCAGTTTGTCCTGGAAGGCCTTGATGTTGGGCGGCTGTGTCCGCTTGGTTGCGGCCGAACTGCCGACGCCCGACGCATCGCCTGTTGCATCGCTCGCCGGCAATGCAAATTTTTGCCCGGGCTTGCCCGCGGTGCCCGACAACTGGCGCACCAAAGCATCAGCCAGACCCATACCGCGCGTAGCCATTTTTTGCGTCATCTGCTGATCCAGCATCGATGTGAACATGCGGCTTTGGTCGCTATCCATCATGCCGTCCTGCGGCGTAGCGTCGCGCATGCTCTTCACCATCATGTCGAGGAACATCGCTTCGAATTGCTTGGCTGCGCCCTTGAGCGCTTCCGGCGAGTTCTGCTTGGCCGAAACCTTCAGCCCATTGAGGCCGTTGGCGTCAATCGCAAGACCCGAATTATCGACCGAGTGCAGCATGGCTTTAGATGATTTCCAATTCGGCGCGCAAAGAGCCGGCCGCCTTCATGGCCTGCAGGATAGAAAGCAAATCCTGCGGCGTCGCGCCGATAGCGTTGAGCGCCTTGACCACCTCGGCCAGCGATGCGCCGCCCTTGAGCATCAATACCTGGCCACTATCCTTCGTGATTTCGATTTGCGAAGTCTGGGCAGCAACAGTCGTCCCCTTGCTGCCCGGAGCGGGTTGGCTAACCACCGGCTCGGTATTGACCACCACCGTGAGGTTGCCGTGAGAAACCGCGCAACTGTTTAGCGTCACCGCCTGGTTCATCACGACCGATCCTGTGCGGGCGTTCAAGATCACCTTGGCGCCGACTTCGGCCGGGGTCACATTGACGCCTTCCAAGGCTCCGAGGAAGGCCACCTTTTCGTCGCTGCCGGTCGGCGCATGCACACGGATCAGGCGCCCATCCAATGCCGAAGCGGTCTCTGCGCCAAAGCGTTGGTTGACTGCATCGACCACACGGCTGGCGGTGGCGAAATCGGTGTCATTGAGTTCGAGATAGACCTGATCGCCCTGCCCTACCCCACCGGGCACGGCACGTTCGACCGTGGCGCCGGCCGAAATGCGTCCCACACTCAGGTGATTGACAATCGCCTTCGCACCCGGAGCCGACGCACCGACGCCGCCCACCAGCACATTACCCTGCGCAATCGCGTAAACCTGGCCATCAGCGCCTTTCAAGGGCGTCATCAACAGCGTACCCCCGCTCAGACTCTTGGCGTTGCCCATCGAAGAAACGGTCACGTCGAGCGTTTGCCCCGGTTGGGAGAACGCCGGCATCGAGGTGGTCACGACCACGGCGGCGACGTTTTTTAGCTGCAGGTTGGCAGCGGCCGTCGGCGACAAATTGGTTCCCATCTGCTGCAGCATGTTGATCACGCTTTGCACCGTAAACGGCGTTTGGGTGGTCTGGTCGCCGCTGCCGTCCAGCCCGACCACCAGGCCATAGCCGATCAGCTGGTTCTGGCGCACGCCTTGTATGCTGGCCAGGTCTTTCACGCGCTCCGCACTGCAAACGCCGGGGACGGTCAGGCAAGCGGCGGCGCAGGAAAGCGCCATCACATACTTGACCACTGTTTGTGCTGCAATCTTCATATCGATTCCGTTAGAACGGCGCCACGCTCATGACAAAGCGCGACAATTCGGACGACAATTCCGACGCGTCGTAATGGCTATTGGTACGATACTCAACACGGGCGTCGGCAACCTGGGTAGACGATACTGTATTGTTGACGATCACATTCGGGCTGATAACGCCGGAAAAACGTATGTATTCGGTGCTTTTGTCGAGCGCGATCTGCTTCTCCCCGCTCACTACCAGGTTGCCGTTGGGAAGAATGTCCAGCACGGTCAAACCCATGGTGCCGGTAAAGTTGTTGCTCGACGTGATCGCTCCCGCGTCGCTGAACTTGTTCGCGGACGATGCGGCCAAGGTGGTCGTCTTATCCTTGCTGAGGCCTATCAAGCCCAAGGGATTCGGTGCACTGTAGGCGGCGGCGCCGGACTTGGTGTCCGATGCCGCGGCGGTCTTGCCTGCCGTGGTGCTTTCGCTGATGGTCATGATGATGACATCGCCGATCATGCGCGCACGGTAATCTTCGAACAGCGGGCGGAATCCTGCGTTTTGGTAGATAGAACCATTGGCCGGAGCCGCGGCGGTACGTTGCGGCCGGCCCGTAGTCGGATGCTGAACGATGGAAGGCGGCGTTACCGCGCAGCCGGCGAGCAGGCCCGCACACATCGTCATGAATATTTTCGATTTCATCTTGCTGCCCCGTCCATTGAACATCCTTCGGCGTGCGATTGCCATTACAGTTGCGAGAGCGTTTGCAGCATCTGGTCGGAAGTCGTGATCGCCTTGCTGTTCATTTCGTAGGTACGTTGAGTCTGGATCATGTTGACCATTTCCTCGACCACGTTGACATTCGACGTCTCGACATAACCTTGTTGCAAAGTGCCGGAGCCGTTGGTACCCGGCGTGGTCGTGGTCGGCGCACCGGAAGCGCTGGTTTCCGCATACAGGTTGTCGCCCTTGCTCTCAAGGCCGGCATTGTTGATGAAGGAAGCGAGCTGGATGGTGCCGACTTGCGTGGTCGAGGTAGAACCGGCCTGGGTGATCGACACCGTGCCGTCGCTGCCGATGGTAATCGACTGCGCCGTGGCCGGGATCGTGATCGAAGGTTGGATCGGATAACCGCTGGCAGTGACGACCTGCCCCTGGTTGTTCAATTGGAACGAGCCGTCGCGCGTGTAGGCCGTCGAGCCATCCGGCATCAGCACCTGGAAAAAACCACCGCCCTGAACCGCGACGTCGAGATTATTGTTGGTCTGTTGCAGATTGCCTTGATCGAACAGACGTTCCGTGGCCACCGTGCGTACACCGGTGCCCAATTGCAGCCCCGAGGGCAATTCGGTCTGCTGCGACGACTGGCCACCGGGCTGCCGCACCGTCTGGTACAGCAGATCGTCGAACACGGCGCGCGAACGCTTGAAACCGGTCGTGCTGACGTTGGCCAGGTTATTGGAGATCACGTCCATCGACGTCTGCTGTGCTTCCATGCCGGTTTTGGCAATCCATAACGAACGTATCATTTTTCTCTCCAGGTCATCTGCATTTTCATCTGCATTGCTATCTGTTTCACTCTGCTGCTGCCCGGCACAAATCAAGTAATCGACAAGATTTGCTCGGCGCTGGTTTCGTTGGTCTCCGCGGTCTTCAGCATCGACATATGCAAATCAAACTGGCGCGACAGGCTGATCATGTTGACCATGGAATCGATGACGTTGACATTGCTGCCTTCGAGCGCGCCGCCGGCCACGATGACGTTGGGATCGGCATCGACCGCTGAGGCGTCCTTGGTGCGAAACAAGCCGTCGTCGCCGCGCACCAGGTTTTGTGTCGGCGGATTGACCAGCTTGAGCTGACCGATGATGCTGGTCTGGGCCGGCACCGTCGTATGGTCCGTCGTCGAAACCGTGCCGTCAGCGCCTATCGTCACGGCCATATTGGGCGGAATGCTGATCGGGCCGTTTTGTCCAGCCACGGCCACACCATTCTGGGTTTGCAATATCCCGTTCTGGCTGACCGTCAGCGCGCCGTTGCGCGTGTAGGCTTCACTGCCGTCGTCGGTTTGCAGGGCCAGCCAGCCACTGCCTTGCACGGCGACGTCGAGGTCGCGCCCGGTTTGCTGGATGGGACCGGGCGTGAAATCGGCGCCCACGGTCGCATCGACCACGAAACTGCGGGTAGGCAAACCGCCATCTCCGGTCAGCGGCACCGAACGGAAGGCGTCAAGCTGGGCGCGAAAGCCGGTGGTGGTGGCATTGGCGAGATTGTTCGACGTGGTCGCCTGCTGCTCCATCGTGTGTTTGGCGCCGGTCATGGCCGTGTAAATCAGGCGGTCCATCGCTTTTCCTTTTTTGCCTTTCCGCTATTCCGTGTTCCGATCAGTTGCGCTTGCGCTCATTACTCAGCGTGATTACCTCAGCGTGACCAGGGTCTGCAGCAAATCGTTTTCCGTCTTGATGGTCTGCGCATTGGCCTGATAATTTTCCTGCGCCGTGATCATGCTGACCAGCTGCGCCGTCAAATCGACGTTCGAGTCTTCGGTTGCACCCGACTGCAGCACGCCCAGACGGCCGGTACCCGGCACACCGACCAGCGCCTGCCCCGAGGTCGCGGTCGCTGCATATTGGTTGTTGCCAAGATTCTGCAAACCGTTCGGATCGGTGAAATCGGCCAAGGCAATCTGGCCCAGCGTCTGCGACTGGCCATTGGTGTAGGTGCCGACGATCGTGCCGTTGGCGGAGGCGCTGAAACCCGACAGCTGCCCGGAGGTGTAGCCGTCCTGGGTTAATGCCGCCGTGGCAAACGGGGCGCCGTATTGCGTGGTGCCGGTAAAATTGAGTCCAAAACTCATCGGCGTCGAGGCACCGTCGTTGATGATTGGTTGAATGAAGAATTCGGCGGCGTTGTTGGTCGATTCCGTGGAAATCGCTGCCGGCGGAATAGTCGGGGCCGGCGCTGCCGGGCCTTGCGCAATACCGGCGGCGCTCGAATTCGCCGTTGTATTGACCGTATCGATCGCACCGTTCGAATTGAACGTCAATACCGCCAACGGTCCGTCGGAGGTGAACGTGCCCGTGCTGAACGCGCTGCCGTCAAGATTTTTACCGTCCAGCGTTCCGTAGACGGCCCACTGCGCTTCGACGGCGCCGGGCGCGGCTGCCGGTGTCGGCTGCGTCTTGACGTAATAGGTCTGCAAGGTGTGCGCCACGCCTTCCGAATCGTAAATCGTAACCGAGGACGAATTGTTGTAGCTGGTCGGATCGGTGGGATTAAAGGCGGCAGTAACCGGCAGTGCGTCTTGTGCGTTGAGGTTCAATTGCACATCGACGTTCGCGGTCTGCTTCGGCGCGATGTTTTGCGTATTGATTTGCAGATCCTGCGTCGATCCGGTTTGCAGCACGCCCCCGGCGTTCACCGCATAACCTTGCAGGCGCTCGCCCGAAGCATTGGTGATAAAGCCGCTTTTATCGAGCTGGAACTGGCCGTTGCGCGTATAGCTGATCGCGCCGTTGTCGCTCATCTCGTAAAATCCGTCACCGTTGATCGCAATATCAAGCGGATTGCTGGAGGCCGTGATATTCCCTTGCGTGAACGATTGTTCGACCGCCCCCACCTTGACGCCGATACCGATCTGCGTCGCTCCCGAACCGGTGAGCGAATTCGCGTACACGTCAGAAAACAAGGTTTCCGACGATTTGAAGCCGACCGTGCTGGCATTCGCCACGTTGTTGCCGATCACCGCCAAATTCTGCGACTGCGCCTCGAGGCCGCTCAATCCCTGACCAAAGCCCATGCTGTTCTCCTTTAAACTGGTGTTCCGTACTTGCTAACGCTCATTACTGATGTTCAATCGATGCGACATCAAAAAATCTGAACCACGTCCGACAACTTTACGGTGCCAACGTTTGCGACGTTGAGCGAAATGCCGTTGGCATTTGTCGATACGCTCGACACCTGACCATAGGAAAGCGCGGCAGCACTGTCCACGCTCTGACCGTTGTTAGTAGAAGTCACCGTGAACGTGTACTGCCCATCGGGAGCTTTCGCGCCGGAAGAAGTGGTGCCATCCCAGGCAAGCGGCACCGCACCGGCCGACTGTGCACCCAAGTCCATGGTGGCGATGGTTTGCCCCTGCACATTCTGAATGCTGACTTTGACGTCGCCGGCGGCAGTACTCATATTCACGCCGAAAGCTCCGGTACCCTTCGACAGGGTGATCCCGTTGCCCGGCGCCAGAACGTTGTGGCCTATCATCGAGGTAGCCTGCAAGGTCTGGCTGGACTGGTAGCTGCCCATCAGCGACTGCAGCGTCGTGTTGAGCGTATCGATCCCGCTGACGGTCGACAACTGGGCCAGCTGACTGGTCATTTGCGAATTGTCCATCGGGTTCAAGGGATCCTGGTTTTTCATCTGCGTGACCAGCAGCGTCATGAAACGGTCTTGCGCCGCCTGTGCGGTCGAAGTCGCCGTGGCAGCCGGATTCATTGTCGCCAACAAGGCATTGGACACAGTGTTGTTGTTGGAAATTGCGGTCATCTCAAACTCCTAGCGTAGTTGCTGCTTGATACTGTGCAAATCATTGGCCTATCGTCAGTGTCTTCAGCAGCATGTTCTTGGCCGCGTTCATGGTGTCGACGTTGGTCTGATACGAACGCGACGCCGAAATCATGTTGACCATCTCTTCCACTACGTTGACGTTGGGCATGGCGACATAGCCGTTGGCATCGGCCAGCGGATGATTGGGTTCGTAGACCATCTTCGGCGGCGACGGATCTTCCACCACCTGCTGGACCTGCACACCGGCCGAAGTCGCATCGCCCATCGGCACCGTGCTGAACACAACTTGCTTGGCGCGATACACTTGCCCGTTCGGGCCGGCCGCGCTGTCGGCGTTGGCAATATTGCTGGCGGTGGTATTGAGGCGCTGCGACTGCGCGCTCATGGCGGAACCGGCGACATTGAATATGTTCGAGAGCGACATGATGATTACCCTTGTATGACCGCGAGCATGTCTTTGATCTGCGACGAAATCAGCGTCAGCCCTGCTTCGTAATGCACCGCGTTGTCGGCAAACTGATTGCGTTCTACGTCCATGTCGACCGTATTGCCGTCGGCGCTCGACTGCAGCGGCGTGCGGTACAGGATGGTCGGATCGCCCGGGGCGCCATTGACGTTGCTGTCGAGGTGCGCGGGATTGGTCTTGTTGAGCGGCATGTTCGTCGCCTGGCTGCGGTCGAGCGCCGATTGCAGGGACTTGCTGAAATCCATGTCGCGCGCCTTATAATTGGGCGTGTCGGCATTGGCGATATTCGACGCCAGCAATTGCTGCCGCTGCGCGCGCAGATTGATTGCCGTTTCATTAAGACGCAAATAGTCGTCGAGCTTGCCGCTCATCTTTGCCTCCGAATGATCTCAAGGTCTGAATAAAGCACGGTCTGAATCGGCCATGGATTGACATAGCCTCGATCTTACGCAGGCGCCGCCAAAGCGATCAGGCGATCAGACTTCAAAAGGCGGGTTTATTCCGAGTTTTGCCATTGCAGCCGGCGAGTACTATTGGCAGTGGAATAAATCCGGACTTGTCATGAAACCAATCCG